>JANMMF010000166.1:0-4620 GCA_031372985.1 Gemmatimonadota bacterium | reverse complement strand
GGGTACGCGACGCACATGCGGAGCGAAGGCGCCGGGTTGCTCGACGCGGTTCGGGAGACGATACGAATCGCGGCCGAAGCGGGAACGTGGGCCGAGATCAGGCACATCAAGTCCCGCTCGCTGGAGCAGATGACGCAGGCGGTGGCGCTCATCGACTCGGCGCGCCGAGCGGGAATCGACGTCACGGCGGACCAGTACCCATACATCGCGAGCGGAACCGGGCTCGCCGCGATGCTCAACACCTGGGTGCAGGAAGGCGGTGATGACTCTTTGGTAGTCCGCCTACGGGATCCGGCAGTCCGCGCACGTCTGAAGGCGGAGCTTGGAGTGGACAGCGCGCAGGGCATTCGCACGGCAGCGCGCACCATGGTGAACGAAGTCGGCGCGGACTCGCTGAAGATCTATGAGGGCAAACTGCTGACGGACGTCGGCAAGATGCGCGGGCAGGATGCGTACGACGCCGCATTCGACCTGCTGATTGCCGATCAGGGCCGCACGAGCGCGATTTACTTCTCGTTCAACGAGGATGCTCTCCGCTACGCGATGAAGCAGCCGTGGGTTTCTGTCGGTCAGGATGCGGGGGCGGTCAGTCCTGATTCGACCGGGAAGTGGCGAGAGAGAGGGCATCCGCGCGGGTTCGGCACCTTTCCCCGAATACTCGGACTTTACGTGCGTCAGGATTCCGTGATCCCGCTCGAGTTCGCGATCAGGAAGATGACGTCGCTCGCAGCGCAACGCGTTGGGATCAGCGACCGGGGACTGCTGAAGCCGGGCATGTACGCCGACATAACCGTGTTCGATCCGACGACGATTATCGACCACGCGACGTTCGAGGAGCCATCGCGGCTCGCAACGGGAGTAAGCTTCGTGTTCGTGAACGGGGTTCCGGTCGTGGACAACGGGCAGATCACCGCGGCTCTTCCCGGCCGCGCATTGAGAGGGCCTGGATACAGGTTGACGCATTGAGGGTCCCGAGAACCGAACTCTAGGGGAATGCCCTACTCTATTTCGGCGTAACTCCTATCGTCCGGCTGATCGATTCACAGCACCTTTTACCGTCAACTGCGTCCGCGATTCCTCAAACTTGACGGTCGTGCCGAACCCACTCCATTCATGGTTCCTTGGTCCCAAGGGTGAAAACGAGCAGCTCCTGACGGAGCTGCTCGATTCCGCGCTCCAGACGCATCTACAATGGAGGCGAAGCTATCATCCCGAGGATCCGTCGCCCATTGCGGCCGGTGAGTGGCCCACTCCCGCCGCTACCACGGAGCGCGCACAGCTGAGACGGCATTTCGCATCGCTCCTCGAGCAACTTCGGGGCAGCGTTCCGTTTTTCAGCGGACGCTACAACGGACACATGCTGTCGGAGCAGACGATCGCAGGCCAGGCTGCCTATTTCGCGGCGATGCTGTACAACCCGAACAACGTCTCCGGCGAAGTCGCGCCGGTGACGACCCGGCTCGAGGAAGAGGTCGCCAACCAGCTGGCCAAGATGATCGGCTACGATCCAGCGCGTTGCTGGGGCCACCTCACTTCAGGCGGGACGATCGCGAACTTCGAGGCGCTCTGGATCGCGCGCAACATTCATTATCATCCAGTCGCGGCTTCCCTGGCAGCGCGGGCGCTGGGCGTTGACGTCCCTGTTTCGCTGCCCGATGGCACTGACGCGATACTCGGCGAGCTCGATCTATGGCAATTGCTGAATATCCGACCGGACTGCTCTCTCGATCTGTGGGAAAAACTCTGGCTCGCGGCACCGAGGCCCGTGATGGAGAGCGCGCTGAGGGCGCACTCACTCGCGACCATGGGCTATCAGGATTACAGCAGGCAGTTGGCGGCCGAGTTTGGCGATCCACTGCAGGCCGGGGTCGTGCTCGCGGCGGGTACGGCCCACTATTCCTGGGCAAAAATCGTTGCCGCATTGGGAGTAGGGTCCAATCAGCTCGTATTCGTGAGCGTTGGCGCAGAGTGCAGAATGGACCCCGAAGCATTGTGGCGCGAGATCGAATCTCTCACGCGCAAGCGGATTCCGATCATGGCTTGCGTGAGCACCTGCGGCACGACCGAGGAAGGCGCCGTGGATGATTTGCAGCGCATCGTCGAGGTGAGGGCGCGCGCGGAACGGGAGCTAGACGTGACTTTTCACATCCACTCAGATGCATGCTACGGCGGCTACGCGGCGTCCGTGACGAGAGCGCCCGACGGCTCGCGCCATACCGCTGCCGCGATCCGCGAGGTATGTGGAGGAGAACTGTGGCCCACGGATCAATGGGCGCGGTCCGTCTGTGCGCTCGAGGGCGCGGATTCCGTAAGCATCGATCCCCACAAGCTTGGGTACGTGCCCTATCCTGCCGGAGCGTTTCTGCTCAAGGACAGGCGGGGTCGCGAGCTGGTCGCAACCGATCCCCCGTATCTCGCGCTCACGACCTCCCGTGAAAACGGCGATGCGCCGGTCATTGGCCGTTTCATATTCGAGGGTTCCAAGCCGGGAGCTTCTGCTGCCGCGACCTGGCTGAGTCACAAGACGATTCCCCTGAACAGCGCGGGCCATGGAAGAATCATCGCGTCGACGCTGAAGGGCGCGCGGGATTTATACGCGCTCCTTGGCTCCTCCGATTTCAGCCCTTTTCGCGTCATGAGGCTTCCCGAGCCGGACCTCAACATCGTCTGCTTTCTGCTGCACCATCCCTCGCTCTCTACTCTCAGCGCGCTCAATGCTTTGAACGAGATGATCTATAGCAAGCTCAGTCCCGGCGCGGAGATGTCAGCCCCCTACATGATCACGCGGACGAAACTCAGTTCTCCGGCGTATGACGGAGCAATCAGGCCGCTCCTGACAGCCCTCGGCAGCGACGCAGAATCGTACTGGGAGGCCATTGCCGAGGGTCTGACGGTGTTGCGAGCGACCGTGATGAATCCGTTTTCCGCCGGTGCGAATCCCGACTACCTTCTTGGGCTCACCGACGCAGTGCGTCGTGAAGCGATGAGTTTTTTGGGCAACATTGAAGAGTCCCCCTCGAAGCGAAAGAACTACTGGTCAATGAGCACCTCCCCCAATCGGTAAGCAGATCGTGAAAGAGACTACGGTGCAAATCGACGGGATGATGTCCGTCTTTGACAATGCAGGCATCGAGAAGCAGATCAAGCGCCGGGGGGGCGTGGTGAGCGTGGACGCCAACTTCCTGAGCGGCACGGCGACAATCGTGTACGACGAGACGCGCGTCGCACCGGACGACATCAAGACATTCATCGCCGAATGCGGCTACCACTGTCGCGGCGAGGTGGTGCCGGCGCACGTCTGCGAGCCGGGCAAGCCGGATCGGATGCCGAACGTCCGCGCGATGGAGCATCACGCCGGTCACAAGTCCGAAGGGATGGCGCGGGACAAGGCGGAAATGGCGGAGGGGATGGGGCACGGGGTGGGAGAGTCAATGGACGCGATGGTGCGCGACATGCGCAACCGCTTTTTCGTCACGCTCGCCCTTGCAGTCCTTATCTACCTCTACGCGCCGATGTTCCAGCAACTCACCGGCGTCGCGTTGCCAACACCATTTGGAATCTCGAAGGAGCTGCTTGGGTTCCTGCTTGCAACTCCGGCGGTCTTGTACGGCGGCTGGGTCTTCTACATAGGCGCCTGGCGGGCACTCAAGAACGGTGTCGCCAATATGGCGGTGCTCGTTTCATTGTCCGTGCTGGCGGGCTACCTCTTCAGCGTCGGCGCGACGTTTTTCTTCACAGCGGAAGTCTTCTACGAAGCGGTCGCCGTGCTGCTCGTCTTCATCCTGCTTGGTCACTGGCTGGAGATGCGCGCGCGGGCCGGAGCGTCGAAGGCCGTGCAGGCGCTCTTGAGCCTCGCGCCGCCAAACGCGACGGTGATACGCAACGACCAGCCCGTCGAAGTTCCGACATCCGAGGTCGTAATGGGCGACATTGTGATGATCCGCCCCGGCGACAAGCTACCGGTGGATGGCGACGTGGTGGAGGGCGAGTCGAACGTAGACGAATCAATGATCACGGGCGAGAGCATGCCGGTCAGAAAGGTTGTCGGCGACAAGGTAATCGGCGCGACGATCAACAGGACCGGCACGTTTCGCTTCCGCGCCACCAAGGTCGGGGCTGAAACCGCACTCGCTCAGATCGTCAAACTCGTGCAAGCCGCGCAGAACTCCAAAGCGCCGTCGCAGCGACTCGCCGACAGCGCCGCCCAGGTGCTGACCATCTCGGCCATCGTCTTCGGCATTGCGACTTTCGCGGGCTGGTATTGGTTCGCCGGAGCGACGCTGGTCTTCGCCATGCTGTTGGCGATCACAGTCGTCGTTATCGCCTGTCCCGACGCGCTCGGGCTGGCCACGCCGATGGCGATCATGGTCGCCAGCGGCAAGGGCGCGCAAAACGGCATCCTCTTCAAGGACGCGACCGCGCTCGAAGAGGCGGGCAGACTTCAGGCGATCATCTTCGATAAGACAGGCACGCTCACTATCGGGCAGCCGCAAGTAGTAGAGATCGTCGCCGATGGAAAGCCTGTCACTGTCAAAGAATTGCTCCGGCTCGTCGCGTCGCTCGAACAATCGAGCGAGCATCCCCTGGCGCAAGCCGTCATCGAGAAAGCGAAGGCTGACG
>JANMMF010000160.1:0-4155 GCA_031372985.1 Gemmatimonadota bacterium | reverse complement strand
GACCAGGTGGATCTGCACCAGGATGGCATCCTCGTCACGACGCTTCGGATCCAGAAGGACTACAAGGTGCCGGTCACGAGCAAGGCCGCGGTCGTGCCGAACGGGATCTTCGGCGATATGGCCGTTGCGTTGACGCCCGCGCGCCCGGACCCCCGGTCGTTCAAGCCGGGCGATACTGTTCCGGTCGGTCCTTCCACTCCCGGAATCGCGCAGCTAACGAGCAAGGCCGATTCGATCACGACGTCAGTCAACGCCATGACGACGGCGCTCGAGCGCGAGATGGTGGCCGGCGGTGGAATCCGCGACCTCCGGAACACGATCTCCGCGACCAATCGGATGGTGAACGAGTTCGCGGCCGTAGCGTCGGAGCAGTCGCGGCAGCTGACGGCGACGATGACATCGCTCCGGCGCGCGACCGGCGCGATCGACCCGGCGAAGGTGGATTCCACGCTCACGAATTTCCGCACCGCCAGCTCGAACCTGGCGGCGATGAGCGCGGACCTGAAGGAGACGTCGGGGAAGCTCGACGCGATTCTGGCCAAGGTCGACAGCGGACCTGGCAGCGCGGCGAAGTTGTTGAACGATCCGGGCGTTTACAACGACACGCGAGCGCTCTTGGCGCGGATGGACTCGCTGCTGGCGGATATCAAGAAGAATCCCAAGCGCTACATCAACGTAAAGATCTTCTAGACCTCAGGACCGCTACCCTCAAACAAGAATGCTGGCGGGATCTCTCCCGCCAGCATTTCTTGCTTGTCGACCGCTGACCTAGAAGCTGTACCGAAGTGAGACCTGCATCCGGTAGTTGGACGATGCGTTCTGCGCGTTGAAGCGCTTATAGTTCGTGTCGAAAGTGTAGATGCCCTGCGTCTGAGTACGATCGGCGGCGTTGACCAGGTTACCCGTCTGCGTGAGCAGAATCGTGGCGCTGCAAAGCTGGCCGCAGGTATTCCCCTGATCGGAGAAAGCTTGCAAGCCCCAGCGCGGGTTGAGCAGGTTGCCGAAGTTTATGACGTCGAGGCGGACCTGCAGATTTTGCTGACGGAAAGCCGAGAGCGACTGCCCGATGCTGACATCAACCTGGTTCACCCAGGGATTGCGGCAGATGTTGCGGGTAAGGAGCTTGCCGCGGTTGTTCCGCAGACATTCAATGCTATTGATGAACGCGTCGAACGCGACGGCCTGCGCTTGGGCAGAGAGCCGCTGGGGCGATCCTGGGGCGCCGACATTATAACCGGTGAAGAGGATCTGCGTCGGGTCGAACGGATTCGTCGGAACATACAAAAGGTCGTTCGCCGACTGGCCGTCCGCGTTTGCGTCTCCCGACCCCGTTCCACTGCCCGCGCCATAAACGTAGTCATATGGTGCGCCGGACCCACCTTGATAGATGAACGAAATGTCGGTGTTCGTCGGCAACCGGTACGAGCCGGTTGAAACGATCTTGTGCGGCATGTCGTTCTTGGATCTCGACGTGTACTTGTCGAGCAGATTGCCACTGACATCCCGCTGAAAGCGGAAGTTGGAGCCCTGGGTGCTGCTCGTGGTGGTCGTGACGTCGCGTCCCTGCATGTAACTGTAGGAGATGGAGCCCTCGAGCTTATCCGTGAACGCCTTCTGAAGCGTCGCGGTCAAGCTGTACATGCGGTCACCATTGGAGTTTGAAAGGTCCAGGACGGCGATTCGGGACCCGACGGTCACCGGAACGTTCCCGACCGCGGTGATGTTGCCGTAGATCGTTCTTCCGAACTTGTCGACGTACTGCGGGCCGGCCAGCGCCAGGTTCTGGTAGAAGACGTTGTTCTTCGACGTGGTAAGGAGCCCTTCGAACGATGCGACAAGACCGCTGGAGAAACGGTGATCGTATCCGAGCGATCCCTTGAGATACTTCGGGAACTTGAAGTTCGGATCTATCGTAGCCACCGCCGCCCCGAGGGCGGTCGTGGCCCCCGGCAGCGCTCCGGACGGTGCACACTGCGTCGGCGGAGTGGCGATGTTAGCCGCGTTGAAGGCCGGGACCGCGAATGACGTGGTCGCCGTCGTCGACCCGTTGCAGGTGAGCGACGCGTATCCGCTCAGGCCGGAATTCCCGAACGCATTCGAGAGGTAAACGAACGGAGGGGGGCCGGTGAAGTAGCCAAGGCCGCCTCGCAGCTGGTTCCGCTGGGTGCCACCGATGTCCCAGTTGAAGCCGACACGGGGGGAGAACTGGGTCTCGTTCGGCATGGCGTTGGTCGACCGATTGTAATCGGTCAGTACCGACGGATTGAGTGGTGGCGTGTCCTTGAAATGCGGCTTGTCCCATCTCGCGCCGGCGGTGAAAGTGAAAGTCGGCGTGACCTGCCATACGTCCTGCACGTAGTACGACAACAAACTGGCGCGAAAAGTCGCGAGACCCTTTGCCGGATCGGTTGGAGCGGGTGCGCTCACCTGGTAATTGTTTGCGGTTCCATTCTTGAGCGCCGTTGTATCGGCAAATTGCCACGACCCGAGTGAATTCTGAGCGAAGAGATTCACCGGCTTGTAAAACAGATCCTTGGTGCCGATGGTGATGGCATGACTGCGAAAGGGGACGGTAAAATTCTCCGTGATCTCGAACGTGTCCTGGTCCAGCGAATTCCCCTGCGACGAAGCGTCGGTCCCGAAGATAATCCTCGAATTGCCAGCACCCGGACGCGAAAATCCGAGAACGGTGATTTGTGGAGCCCTGAGCGGGACGGTGCGGAAGTCCCTGATCGTCGTTTTGTTCAGGAGCAGCTCGTTGAAAATCCCCCCCGGCAGGTTGGTCAGAAACTCCGCTACCGAGCTGTGGGTCTTGCTGCTAAAGAGATATGAATTGGAAGAAAGTCCGAAACTGGGCGAAGCGGCAGTTGCCACGCTTCTAGGGGGAGCATTCGTTCGGTCCGCTGCCGAATAGTTGTGGCGTAGAACCAATCGCGTGTTAAGCGGCAGGTAGGCATCGATACGCGCGAATATGTTCCGGTTCGGATTCTGAAGGAGCACTCTATCGCCACCCCCGATGTCTCCAAAGGCGTACTGGGTGGCCATGATGTCCTGCAGCCGGGTGACGGCAGATCGGGATACCGTCGAGTCTGAAGAGCCGACGTAGGGGCTGACCTGCGGATTCCGCTGCTTCTGATTCTCCATGCTGAAGAAAAAGAAGACCTTATCCTTGAGGATTGGCCCGCCGATCGCCGCACCATACTGCTGCTGCAGGAAGTCGAAGAGGTAAGGCCGCGAGCGCGTCAGGTTCTGGTTACGCGTGTATCCGTAAACACTGCCATGGAACTCGTTGGTTCCGCTCTTGGTCACGGCATTTATCAGGAGTCCACCGAAATTTCCCTGACGAATGTCGAATGGAGAGAGCAGAACCTGATATTCCTTGACCGCGTCGAGCGGGATCGATTTTGCATTCGCCTGGCTCCCGGGCTGCCCGGTCGTTCCAAGGCCAAACAGGTCGCCGGCGGCAGCGCCGTCGATCTGAATCGCATTCTGGCGGACATTGACACCACCGCCGGAGAGGAATCCGGTGACGGTCGATACTTGTGGAACGAGCGAAACGAAGTCGGCAAAGTTTCTGTTGAGGGTTGGCAGACGACGAAGCGCCGAGTCCGAGACGGTGGTACCGGTGCCGGTCTTCGTGGGGTTGATAATGGCGCTGGTGGCACCCGATACGGTCACTGTCTCGAGCACGGTGCTCTGCTGCTCCAATGAGAAATCCTGCTTACTGGCCTGGCCTAGTGAGACGCGGATATTGTCCTTGGCAGCCGGGCGGAACCCGATACGGCGCACCGTTACGGAGTAGTCCGCGTCCGGCTCGACTCCCTGGATGCTGTACTGTCCGGTGGCGCGCGTCATGCCGCCGGCACTGAAGCCGGTCTTCGAGTTCCTGAGTTGTACCTGGGCGCCCTCGATCGGGGCTCCATTCGGGTCAGTAACGGTGCCACTGACCGCTCCTGTCGTCACGCCCTGGGCGAGGAGACGAGCCGGGGCTCCAGTCACCAGCGCCAACGATGCGGCGACAGTCACAAGCAGACGTGTCTTGAGCATGAATTCTCTTTGTGGAGGGAGGAGGAGGCCACAAAGTAGCGTCCGGAACTTGGCCTCGGCAAGTGAATTTTGTCACCGCTCGGCAACGAAGCGGACGCTCGCCGTTTT
>JANMMF010000149.1:0-8343 GCA_031372985.1 Gemmatimonadota bacterium | reverse complement strand
CACTCCGGACACCGTCGTCGTCTCCTGCTTCGATCCAGTCCGCCGCGAGATCGCTCGATTGTCGTTGGAGAAGCTCGTCGCCGACGGCCGCATCCATCCCGGTCGCATAGAGGAAGTAGTCAACAAGTCGCGTCAGGAAGTCGAGGTGGGAATCGTCGAGACTGGTGAGCAGGCCGCTTATGAGAGCGGCGTGCACGGGCTACACCCCGAGCTGGTGAAGCTTATCGGCCGGATGCGCTGGCGCACGAGTTACGGCCAGAACATCCTCAATCACTCCAAGGAAGTGGCGTGGCTCGCGGGGATCATGGCCGCCGAGTTGGGACTCGATGTCGCGATGGCGCGCCGAGGCGCGCTACTGCACGACGTGGGCAAGGTTCTCACCCACGAGCACGAAGGGACCCACGTCCAGCTCGGCGTGGAGATGGCGACCCGCTACAACGAGAATCCACTCGTCGTGAACTGCATCGCCGCGCACCACGATGACGTGCCGCACGAGAGCGAGATCTCGGTGCTGGTCCAGGCGGCCGACGCGATCTCGGGTGCGCGTCCCGGCGCTCGGCGTGAAGCGTTCGAGACCTACGTCAAACGGCTCGAGGGGTTGGAGAAAATCGCCTCGAGCTACCGTGGCATCGAGAAGGTGTTCGCGATTCAGGCGGGCCGTGAAGTGCGCGTGATCGTCACCCCAGAGGAGGTTGATGATCCGCGAATGACCACGCTCAGCGAAGAGATCGCCCGCCGCATCGAGGCGGAGCTGCAGTATCCGGGACAGATCAAGGTCGTGCTGATCAGGGAGACGCGAGCAGTGGACTTTGCCCGCTGAGCTGATCGATGGCCGGGCGATCGCGAAAAAGGTTCGCGCGGAGGTAGCAGAGCGAGCGAAGGAGCTGGCGGAGCGTGGGGTCAGACCCGGCCTCGCCGTAGTGCTCGTCGGCGACGATCTGGCGAGCGCGGTCTATGTGAGCGCCAAGGGAAAGGCGACCGAGGAAGCGGGCATGTACAGCCTCACGGTCAGGCTCGATGCCGACACCTCACAGGAGGAGCTCCTTGCTCGGGTCGCTGCGCTCAACGCTGACCCGCGAATCCACGGCATATTGGTCCAGATGCCGCTTCCCAGGCAGATCGACCCGCACGCGATCATTCGCCGCATCGATCCTGCCAAGGATGTGGACGGATTTCACCCCGTGAACGTCGGAAAGATGCTCATGGGCGAGCGAGACGGGTTCATTCCTTGTACTCCGGCGGGAATACAGATGCTGTTGAAAGAGTCTGGAGTGAAGACGCCCGGGAAGAATTGCGTGGTGATCGGTCGAAGCAACATCGTGGGGAAGCCGATGGCTGCACTGATGATGCAGGACAGGGAGGACGCCAACTGCACGGTGACTGTTTGTCACCGCCACACCATCGATTTGAAAGCCCACACGCGAGCGGCTGACATCCTGATCGTTGCCGCCGGCCGCCCGCGCATTGTGACGGGCGACATGGTCAAGCCCGGCGCGGTGGTGATCGATGTCGGGACGAACCGTGTCTCCGACCCCAAGGTCAAGGGCGGAACGAAGCTGCAGGGCGACGTCGATTTCGAGTCGGTTCGAGAGGTAGCGTCGAAGATCACTCCGGTACCGGGTGGAGTCGGACCGATGACGATCGCGATGCTGATGACCAACACGGTTCGCGCCGCGGAGATGACACTGAGATGAGGGCCACTCCCTTCGATCTCTTTGCGTCGCCCCTTGGCCGCTCAGCGCCCGGCATCACGCGCGAGAACGCGATTTCCGTCTCTGACCTCGCGACTGAGACGCGTGCGCTCGTCGAATCCGGACTCCGCCCCGTCTGGGTCCGCGGTGAGATCAGTGACTTCAAGCGTCATCGGAGCGGCCACTGGTACTTCTGCATACGAGACGCGACAGCGCAGATCAAGTGCGTCGTCTGGGCAAGTGACCAGCGTGGAATTCCAGCGGCGCCCGAGGTCGGAATGCAGGTCATACTGTTCGGCCAGATGACGGTGTACGCCGCGCGCGGAGATCTTCAGCTGAGAGTCCGCCGGATCGAAGCCGAGGGCGATGGTCTGTGGCGCAAGGCGATGGAGCTGACCCTGGCAAAGCTGCGCCAGGAAGGATTGCTCGACGAAGGTCGAAAGCGTCCGATTCCACGCTTTCCCAAGCGCGTAGCAATAGTCACCAGCGCCGACGGCGCCGCGCTTCGCGATATCGTTGCCGTCATGCGCAAGCGAAACGCCGGTGTGCAGCTGGTGGTTTGCCAGGCCAAGGTGCAAGGCGAGGGAGCCGCGCTTGAAATCGCGGCGGCGCTTGGTCGTGTTGCGCGCTGGGCGCGCGCCGATCTGGTCATCGTCGGTCGCGGAGGTGGGAGCAAGGAAGATCTCTGGGCGTTCAACGACGAGCGTGTGGCGCGGGCGGTCGTCGCATGCCCGGTGCCCGTCATTTCCGCGGTCGGACACGAAGTCGATATCACCGTGTGCGATGCCGTCGCGGATCTGCGCGCGCCTACTCCGTCCGCGGCCGCGGTAGCAGCGTGTTCCGCGCGCGACGAGATCGAGAGGGCATTCGCACTCGTCAGACGTGACTTGACCGACGCTCTCACGGCGCGTGTAGCGAGTGCGCGCACGGACCTCGAGCGGCTGGCGCGCCGCATCAATCAGACCGCTGAAGGCATTATCGCGGCGAGGAAGTCTCTGCTTGGAGCGGCGGCGGGGCGGCTGAACGCGCTCAGTCCGCTGGCGACTCTCTCACGCGGCTACGCCGTTGCTCGTGATCTTACGGGCAACGCACTCACGTCTACGCAGCAATTTCGAGCCGGCTTGGAATTCGGACTTCTACTTCACGATGGAACAGTCAGCGCAAAGACTGTGAGTGCCTCGAGCGATAGCTAGAGCAGCTGCTGGTTGCACATGAGGAGGACCACCCTGACTTCCTCTTGTCCCGTCGCCCCAACCACCTTGCTCGAGTAGTAGAACGGCTCGCCAGGCCATTTCGCTTCGCCAAAGACAAGCACCGAGTCTGTCTGGGTCACGATGATCTCGAAATCACCATTCCCGTTGCTCGTTGCATATCCCAGCGTCCGGGCCTTTCTAACCAGCGAGAGGAGTCGATCATACTCCCTGGAGGCGGCGCGCATAGCGGCTGGGTCACCGCCTTCCCACTCGAGGGTATCGAGCACGAAGAGAGACTTGCGAATCGCCGGAATTTTGGCTGCGTTGAAGGCATAGACGTGAACGCCGGGAATGCCGGACGTCGTCTCCTTTACATCCGCGCACGGCTGGGCACTGCCATCGAGCAGCGTCTTCTCTGGTAGCGGGTGGACCAGGGACAACAGGCCGACCAACAATGCTCCTCTAAAAAACACTCCGGACTCCGGGTGAAGGGTCGTCCTTTAGACGCACGAGCCGGGATTTTGGAACTGAACTACGGACTTCGGACCTACTGCGGACTGACAACGGAATCGGACGACGACCTCGCCGCAGCCCGCAAGCTTTCGGACCAGATCGCAGTTAGTCCGCAGTTCGCGGTAGGCCCGCAGTCCTCAATTAGTCCGCAGTTCGGAGTATCAGTTAGTCGGCAGTCCGTAGTAGGTCCGCAGTCCGCAGTTTGGTCCACAGTCCGTAGTTACGCCCACGCCTTTACATGGGCCCAGTCTATCGCTAAGTTACAAGGCTACAGCGATTTAAGAACCAGATACGGGCGCCGGCAAATGGGCCGACGCGAGATCAAAATACAAATGGCATTCGAGAAAACACCTACCGTTGAGAAGTACCGCACGCATGAAACCGACAGCGGGTCGACCGAAGTTCAGGTCGCACTTCTCACTGCAAGAATCAACTACCTCACTGACCACTTCCGCGCCCACGCGAAGGATCATCATAGCCGTCGCGGGCTGCTCAAAATGGTCGGCCGGAGGCGCCGGCTCCTCGACTATCTGAGGAGAACGGATCTCGAAAGTTACCGCAAGATCATCGCTGATCTTGGACTCCGGTACTAGTCTGGATCTTTGATCTGACCGCGCGGCGCACAATGCGATTCCGCGCGGTTTGTGCTACAAAGAGGCTACAAAGAGACAACAACACAACATATGCAACGCATCGAAAGAACGTTCGCCGGCAGACGCCTAGTCATCGAGACAGGCCGCATGGCGAAGCAGGCAGCAGGATCAGCAGTGGTTCAGTTCGGCGAGACGATGGTTCTCGCGGCAGTCACTGTCAGTGACACCGAAAGTCCCCTCCCGTTTTTCCCCCTCCTCGTAGAGTACAAGGACAAGGCCTATGCCGCGGGCAAGATTCCCGGCGGCTTCATCAAGCGCGAAGGCCGGCCCTCCGATCCCGAGATCCTGAAAGCGCGGATCATCGACCGATCGATTCGCCCGCTCTTCCCGGAAGGCTTCAAGAACGAAGTCCAGGTATTCATCTACGTCGTCTCGGCCGATCAGGAGAATGACGCCGACGTGATGGCTCTGGTCGCCGCCTCGTACGCGCTCAACGCTTCGAAGATCCCGTTCATGGGTCCGATCGGCGCCGTGCGCGTCGGCCGCGTCCAGGAGAACTGGATCCTCAACCCGACCTTCCAGCAGCTGCCCTACAGCGACATGGACATCGTCGTATCGGCGTCGAAGGACTCGATCATGATGGTCGAAGGCGGCGCGCTCGAAGTGACCGAAGCCGATGCGCTCGAAGCGCTCACGGTGGGACACCGCGGCATCCAGGAGCTCATCCAGCTCCAGGAAGAGATGCTCGCCCAGGGTCGCGCCGAGAAGATGAAGTGGTCGAAGGCCGACATCGTGCCGCCCATCAAGGCCCGCGTTGACGAGCTGGTCAAAGGCCGGATCGCTGACGCGATCAATCAAAAGGAAAAGCACACGCGCATCGAAGCCGTGGAGCTGGTAAAGAAGCAGGCGATCGAGCAGCTGCTGGTCGAGTTTCCCGAGAACTCCAAGGACATCAAGGCGCTCGTTGAAGAGACCGAGTATCAAGCGCTCCGCTCGCAGGTGCTCGATACGAACAAGCGGGTCGATGGTCGTGGCACCAAGGATGTACGAGCGATCACCATCGACACTCAAGTGCTTCCGCGCGCCCACGGCTCCGCGCTCTTTACGCGCGGACAGACTCAGGCGCTCGTTGCGATCACGCTCGGTACGGCGAACGACGTGCAGCGCCTCGACAGCATCGATGACGCCGGCGAGACGACGAAGTCGTTCATGCTTCATTACAATTTCCCGCCGTTCTCGACTGGCGAAGTTAGACCGATGCGGGGGACAAGCCGCCGCGAGATCGGTCACGGAAACCTGGCCGAGCGGGCGCTGCAGAGCGTGTTGCCGGCGTTCGAGGATTTCCCGTACACGATTCGCATCGTCTCCGACATCCTCGAGTCCAACGGATCGTCGTCGATGGCTTCGGTCTGTGGTGGCTCACTGGCTCTGTTCGACGCTGGTGTTCCGCTCCGCTCCGGCGTTGCCGGTGTGGCGATGGGGCTCATCAAGGAAGGCTCGAAGTACGCGATCCTTACCGACATCCTTGGCACCGAGGATCACCTCGGCGACATGGACTTCAAGGTCGCGGGCACCGAGACCGGAATCACCTCGATCCAGATGGACATCAAGATCGAAGGGCTCGATCTCAAGATCGTGAAGGAAGCGCTCGCGCAGGCGCGTGAGGGCCGACTCCACATCCTGGGCGAAATGAAAAAGGCGCTGGCCGAGCCGAGGTCGGATCTCTCGCAGTACGCGCCACGGATCGTGACGATGAACATCAACCCTGAGAAGATCGGCGACCTGATCGGTCCGAAGGGGAAGACTATCCGCGGGATCCAGGACGAGACGGGAGCCGAGGTCACCGTCGACGACAGCGGACTTGTCACGATTGCCGCTGTTGGCGGAGAGGCGATGGAGAGAGCGCGCCAGATGATTCAGGCGCTCACCGCCGAGCCAATCATCGGCGAGACCTACGAAGGGACGGTCAAGAGCACGACGGCGTTCGGCGCTTTCGTCGAGATCATGCCCGGAACCGAGGGGCTCGTTCACATCTCCGAGCTCAAGCACGGCCGCACCGAGAAGACAGAGGACGTCGTGAAGAAGGGAGACCGGGTCAAGGTCAAGCTTCTGGAGCGCGACGAGCGTGGCCGTCTTCGCCTGTCGATGAAGGCCCTCACCGAGAAGCCCGAAGGAGAAGGGCGCTCGAGCGAGGAGCGGGGCGGTAGTGGTGGCGGTGGTGGCGGTGGTGGCGGCGGCAACGGCGGTGAAGCGTTGGCTGCGGTCGGCGCCCAGGGTGAGCAGGCCGACGGCGGCGAGAGTGGCGGCGGGTCCGAGCGCCCGGCTTCTGATCGTGGCGACAGGCCGCGCCGCTCACGCGGCGGCTCACGTGGGAGCGGAGGGCGTTCGCGCGAGTGAGTCTCGCCGCGCCGTGCGCCGAATCTGACCTAAGACGCACCGTTCTCGCGAACGGCCTGACCGTACTCTCGGAATCGATGCCGGGAGTACGGTCGGTCGCTTTGGGGGCGTGGGTGCGTGCGGCCTCGCTGCACGAGTGCGCCGACAAGATGGGCGTCTCCCACATGCTCGAGCACATGGTGTTCAAGGGGACGCCGACGCGGAGCGCCAAGGAGCTGGCACTGGCCCTCGAGACGCTCGGCGGATCGCTCGACGCCTATACAGCCCGCGAGCACACGGCGTATCAGGCCAGGGTCCTCGACGAGCATCTGCCGCAGGCGGCCGATGTTCTCGCCGATCTGATCTTTCGTCCCACACTTCGCGCGCCGGATCTCGCGCTCGAGCGCAAGGTCGTTCTCGAGGAGATCAACACCGTGGACGACACTCCCGACGATCTGGTCTTCGAGCTCCACAACTCCCGTCTGTGGGGCACCCACCCTTACGGGTATTCGATCCTCGGAACCCGGGAAACGGTGTCGGCGCTCGAGCCGAGCGACCTCCGCGCACTTCACTCGCGTGCGTATCATCCCGAGCAGATCGTCGTCGCGGCGGCTGGCAACGTCGAGCACGACGCGCTGATCGACACGCTCGAGTCAGCAGGGTGGGCCGACATACCGCGCGGTGGGCTCCCCGCACTCAGATCTCCGGCTCCAATCGTGCAGGCACCCGGAGCCGTGCACTTCGAGCGCGACACAGCCCAGACCCACATCGTGATCGGCAGCACCGTATTCCCCCACAGCGACCCGCGG
This sequence comes from Gemmatimonadota bacterium, assembly GCA_031372985.1. Lineage (GTDB taxonomy): Bacteria > Gemmatimonadota > Gemmatimonadetes > Gemmatimonadales > Gemmatimonadaceae > UBA4720. The sequence goes on along the minus strand of JANMMF010000149.1, from coordinate 1,168 downwards.
CGCTACGCAATGAGCATGATCGGGATGTTGTTCGGGGGAGGAATGAGCTCGCGGCTGTTTCAGCGCATTCGTGAGGAGCTCGGACTCGCGTATTCGGTGTATTCCTTCCAGTCGTTCCATGAAGACTCCGGTGTGCACGGAGTGTATGTCGGAACGACTCCCCAGTCCGCGCGCGCGGCGGTCGATGCAATCAACGAGGAGATGGAGCTCCTCGCGGCGCAAGGCCTGAGCGAAGAAGACCTGACCGCTGGAAAAAGCCAGCTGAAGGGACAGATTACACTGTCTCTGGAGAGCCCGTCATCGAGGATGTATCGGGCCGCCGGGGTCGAGCTCTATGGCGAGCCGTACCGGACGCTCGATGAAGTGCTGGCGCTGGTCGATGCAATCGATGCTGACACAGTCGCGGCCCTTTGCAAAACCTATTTCGCGCCCGAACAGCAGACGCTCGTGAGTCTGGGTCCCAAGGCTGCGGCGTGATCGCGGGAGCGATCGTCGGCGTCTTCAATCATTCAATTCGAGTAATCTGAAATTCTATGAAGATCGGCGTTCCGAAGGAGATCAAAACCAACGAGAATCGAGTCGCCCTGGTACCGGCGGGCGCGGAAGCGCTGGTGGCAGCAGGACACACCGTAGTGATAGAAAAAGGTGCGGGAGACGGGAGCGGCTTTCCGGATGCGGCCTATACGGCCGTCGGGGCAAAGATTGGGGCGGACGCCGACACGGTCTGGCGCGAAGCAGAGATGATCATGAAGGTCAAAGAGCCGATCAAGCCCGAATGGCCGCGCATGAAGAAAGGTCAGGTGATCTTCACTTACTTCCACTTCGCTGCCGACAAGGAGCTTACTCTCGCGCACGTGAATAGCGGCGCCGTCTGCATCGCGTACGAGACCGTGGAGCTGCCCAATCGCGACCTTCCGCTCCTCATCCCGATGTCGGAGGTCGCCGGCAGGATGGCGGTCCAGGAAGGCGCCAAGTACCTCGAGAAGCTGTATGGCGGTCGCGGAGTCCTCCTCGGAGGGGTTCCGGGTGTAGCTCCGGCCAAGGTCGTGATTCTGGGAGGCGGGATCGTCGGGATCAACGCAGCGAAGATGGCCGCGGGGTTAGGGGCGAAAGTCACTGTGCTCGACCTGTCGCTTGAGCGGCTGCGATACCTTTCGGACGTCATGCC
>JANMMF010000121.1:0-2925 GCA_031372985.1 Gemmatimonadota bacterium | reverse complement strand
CAATCTCTGTATGATCCCAGGAAGGAGAAGCCGGGAACACAGTTCGTGATTTGGGTGGGCCGGCTGTTGTCGGAAACGCCGTCTTTCACGATCTACAACAGTCGGGAAGCCGCCGAGAGCCACGCGCGCCTTGGTTTTTCCCAGAAGCGGCAGCTGATGATTCCAAACGGATTCGACTGCGACACGTTCGTTCCCAATCCTTCGGCCCGCGCACGGATTCGGCTCGAGTTGGCCATTCCCGAGAATGACCTCGTCATCGGACACGTGGCGCGGTATCACCCGATCAAGGGGCACGAGCTCTTCCTCGAGGCCGCAGCCCTGGTTGTGGAAAGGTTTCCCTCGGTGACGTTCGTGCTCGCTGGCCTGGGTGTCGACAGCACGAATGAGAAACTGAACGCGGCAATCCGGCATTTCAGGCTCGGATCGCGGGTGAGACTTCTGGGGCTCCGCACGGACATCCCTGGCCTCACGGCGGCGTTTGACATCGCGGTGGTTTCCTCCCACGCCGAGAGTTTCTCCAATGTCGTCGGTGAAGCGATGGCTTGCGAAGTTCCCGTGGTTGCGACGGATGTTGGGGATTCTGCAAGCATTATCGGGGAGACCGGCATCGTGAGCCCGAGGGGCGACGCACCAGCGCTCGCTTCGGGGATGCTTTCCCTGACTGCTTTAGCCAAGCCCGAACGGCAACGCCTCGGTCGCGACGCACGAATTCGAATTCATACAAAGTACGGGCTCGATCAGATCGCACAGCGTTATTGGGAAGTCTATTCACTTACGGCTACTCAACCTTAGCTTTAGACGCTACTATGGCTAACCAAATGGATGCCGAACAAGGCTTGAGGGATGACGGCGAGATCTCGCTGTTCGCGTTGGGAACGACGCTGCTGCGCCATCGATGGAGGATAGGCCGCTGGATGGTGGTGGGTGGGTTGATCGCGGCGGCGTTCGCGGTATTCAGACCGGCGTTGTACGTGGCCTCGGCCAGCTTCGTCCCGCAGGGGGCCGCAGATCCGAGCCGATCCGGCTTGGCCAGCCTGGCAGGCCAGTTCGGAGTAACGCTTCCACAGAGCAATCAGTCGCTCTCGCCCGAGGTTTACGCGAAGCTTCTCAAATCGCGAGTTCTGCTCGTTGCAGTCGCTAGGGACACGTTTCCGGTCGCGGAGCTTGGCGGGCGACGAGTTCCGTTGCTGGACGTGTTCGAAGTCGGGGAGGGAACCGCCGCGCGCCGCGAAGAACGCGGAGTCAAACTCCTGGACAAGATGGTCACGGCCGCGGTGGCAAAGCCAACCGGTCTCGTCGAATTCACGGTTTCGACGAAGTGGCGAAGCGTTTCGCTGGCAATAGCCAACGATCTGATAAATGGCGTCAACGCGTATAACGAGCGAACGAGGCAGGATCAGGCCGCCGCCGAACGTAAGTTTGTCGAGGGGCGGCTCGCGATTGCGGGCACAGATTTGCGGGACGCCGAGAATCGAATGGAGCGCTTTCTCCAGACGAACAGAAACCTCAGTGGCTCACCGGAATTGATCATGCAGCGCGACCGCATCCAGCGGGACGTCTCTTTGCGCCAGCAGGTCTTTACCTCGCTTACCCAGTCATATGAGGAAGCCCGGATTCGCGAGGTCCGCGATACGCCGGTGATTACTGTTTTGGAGCCACCGTCGGTTCCGACAGAGCCCGCCTCCCGTGGCCGGGTCATACGGGTGCTTCTTGGACTGATCCTCGGCGGCATCTTCGGCGTATTCCTCGCGTTCACCTCGGACATGGTTGCGCGTCAACGACAGAGTGGCGACGCCGAGGCCAACGCCTTTGCCGATACGCTCGCCGAGGTGAAAGGCGAGGTCCTGCGTCCGATCGCCCGATTCAGAAAGCGAAGTCCCCGTTAGCATGAAAATTCTTGTTACTGGGGCGGCCGGTTTTATCGGATCCGCCCTCACACTTCGATTGCTCGAACGGGGAGACGAGGTTGTCGGCATCGACAACCACAACGACTATTACGATCCGGCGATCAAGGAAGCACGATTGGCGCGGCATGCCGACCATCCTGCTTACACTCACCTGCGGGCGGATCTCGCAGACCGGCCGGCAATCGACAACGCGTTCGCCCAGCACAAGCCGCGGCGCGTCGTAAACCTCGCCGCACAGGCCGGCGTCCGGTACTCGATTCAGAATCCGCTCGCCTACATTCACAGCAACCTCGTCGGCTTTGCCCATATCCTCGAGGGCTGTCGGCACAATGGCGTCGAGCATCTCGTCTATGCGAGCAGCTCCAGCGTCTACGGCGCCAATACGGCAATGCCGTTTTCAGTGCACCACAACGTCGATCATCCTCTGAGCCTGTACGCCGCGAGCAAAAAGGCCAACGAGTTGATGGCGCACACCTACAGCCATCTCTACGCGCTCCCGACCACCGGGCTTCGCTTCTTTACGGTTTACGGACCGTGGGGAAGGCCCGACATGGCCCTCTTTCAGTTCACGAAGGCAATTCTCGCGGGACAACCAATCAAGGTTTTCAATCAGGGCAACCATCGCCGTGATTTCACCTATATAGATGACATCGTGGAAGGGATCGTTCGGGTATTGGATCGCCCCGCCCGTCCAAATCCAAAATGGAGCAGCGACGAGCCCGACCCGGGCACCAGCAAAGCTCCATGGGCCGTTTACAATATCGGCAACAACACGCCGGTGAACCTCATGGATTTCATCCGTGCGATCGAGAACGAGCTGGGCCGAGAGGCAGAGAAGGAGTTCCTGGAGCTGCAGCCAGGCGACGTTCCGGACACGTTCGCCGATGTCCAGGATCTGGTACGAGACGTCGGATATCGCCCTTCGACGCCATTCAAGGAAGGAATAAAGCGATTCGTCGCGTGGTATCGGGAGTACTTCCGGGTGTGAGCGTTGTGACATCGTCGACGTTGACGGTAT
>JANMMF010000024.1:0-2718 GCA_031372985.1 Gemmatimonadota bacterium | reverse complement strand
CGCTCGACCAGCGCCTTGCCGAGTCCAATCAGGCTCTTCGTCTTGTTGCGGAAGAAGCCCGTGCTCTTGATGATCTCCTCCACTTTGTCCGGCGGAGCATCGGCGAGCGACGCAGCCGTCGGAAACGTCCGGAAGAGCAGCGGCGTCACCATGTTGACGCGCTTGTCGGTGCATTGCGCGCTCAGGATAGTCGCGACCACCAGCTGGAGTGGCGTCTCGAAGTCCAGCTCGCAGTGCGCGTCGGGATGAGCGCGCTGGAGGCGGGAAAAAACCCCGCGAGCGTAGGCGCCGAGGGCGCTTTTCGCGATTCGGCGGGGCGCAGCCTTTCGCACCGTGACCTTTCCCTTAACGACGAGCGGGTCGCCCTTTTTCACTTTCACGATCGTGCGCTTCATTTGGCCCGTCGCTTCCGCGCAAAGGCGACGACGTCGTCGGCGCTGCGAGTGTTGAGAATCTCTCCCGCCTCGAGCCACGCCTTTCGCGCCATGCCGATCCCGAAGTGGACGTTGTCGAGCCCGGCGGTCGAATGTGCGTCCGGCCCGATCGCGATCGTCACCCCCAGCTCCTTCGCCTGACGGCAATACCGCCAGTCGAGGTCAAGCCGGCGAGGATCGGCGTTGAGCTCCACGGCGACTCCAACCAGCACGGCTTTCTCGAGGACTGCCTCGACGTCGATCGCGTATGGCTCGCGAGAGAGAAGCAGTCTGCCGGTGGGATGCGCGAGGATCGTGAGGTGGGGATCGTCGAGCGCGGCCAGCACGCGCTTCGTCATTGCGTCTCCCTCCATGCTGAATCGCGAATGGATCGACCCTATCACATAGTCGAAGCCGTCGAGAATCTCCGCATCGTAATCGAGCCGTCCGTCGGCGAGGATGTCGGCTTCGATACCCTTGAGGATGCGAAACCCCCTCATCCCCGCGTTCAGACGGTCGATCTCGTCCCGCTGTCGAAGAAGCTTGTCGCGCTTGAGGCCGCCGGCGTAGAACGCCGATTCCGAGTGATCAGAGATTCCGATATAGTCCCAGCCGCGCTCCCTTGCGGCGATCGCCATCTCTTCGATCGTCGCGGCGCCATCTGAATAGTCGGAGTGGCAGTGCACCACACCCCGGAGGTCGTCGAAGGTCACCAGCTGTGGCAGCTCGCGCCGCGCCGCTGCTTCGATCTCTCCCATTCCTTCCCGCAGCTCGGGTGGAATCGGCACCAGATCCAGCGCGGTGAAAAAGCTTCGCTCGTCCTCCAGTTTTACCCGCTTCCCACCTTTCCCGATCAGCGAGTTGCCGGCGATCTCGAAGCCTCTGCTCTGCGCCAGCACCCTCATCTCTTCGACGTGCGCCGTGCTCCCCGTCGCCCGCCACAACGCCGCCGGATAATCCTCCTTCCGCACGCAATGCATGTCGAGATGCGTTCCATCGACGAATCGAATGTGCACCGATCCCGGATATTCGCCGGTTTTGCTCTGGCTGACGCCGGGCGATCGCGCGAACGATGCCGCCACCGCTTCCGGGTCAGCCGAGCACTCGGCTACGATGTCGATGTCGGAGACGACCTCGTTGTGGCGCCGTATCGAGCCCGCGACCTCGGCGTGAGTGACGTCGGGATGCTTCATGACGTTGGCGAGAAGGAGGTGCGCCTCGACCGCCGCCGCCGGAAAGCGCTGCAGGTGCGCATCGCGCCTGAGAATCCCGATTCCTCTGAGAATCTTCTCCGCCGTCTTCTTGCCGAACTTCGGAAGCTCGGCGAGCTGGCCATTCTGCGCTACCCGCTCGAGGTCTTCCACCGTCTGGACGCCGAGCGCGTCGTGGATGACCTGGATCTTGGCGGCGTTGAGTCCAGGAACCCGAAGGAGCTCCAGCAGTCCTTCCGGAAACCCTTCGCGCAGCTGGTTGAGATACGACGACTCGCCCGTCTCTATCAGCTCGCGAACCACCGACAGCGTCGCGGGTCCGATCCCTGGCGTGTCCGTCAGCTCGCCCGAGCGCAGCAGGGGAGCGAGATCATCGGCATCGAGCGCGATGAGCGCGCGCGCCGCCCCGGCGTACGCCCGCGCCTTGAATTTCTGCTCGCCTTTTACTTCGAGGAGTGCGCCGATCTGGGAGAGAACGTGCGCGGCCGTGCGGGAGTCCATGCCCTCAATATAGGAGGCAGCGATGGACGCTAAAAACTAAGCGCCCTCTTCGATCCCGGCGTGGAAGGGAAGAGTCTTCACGATCTCTTCGATCTGCTTCTGAATCAGCTCGAGCTCCTGGCTGGCGCCTTCGCTGTCGAGCATCCCGTGGCGCATCGTTACCGCGACCCGGTTCATGTACTTGATCTTGGTGATGATCTCTTCCGTCGCGCGGCGGAGCCGGATGTAGCGTCGCTTGTCGGCGAGAGCGCGGTGACACCGCCTCTCCAGGTCCTGCGGCGTAAGCTTCCTGGCTACTTCGACTGCTTCAGCGATCGTCCGGCCCGGTACGGCGCCGTGATCGGGGATTCCCATCTGATCGCTCGTAGGATCGCTAAACCACAACCTGCCGATGTATTCCACGCCGTCGTAGGCGAGACGGAGCGCGACTCGGTATTCCTTGCCGTCGACCGTGATCGAGCTGATCGCGTGCTGTGTGACGCCGGAGTCTGATGTCATAGCCGAGTTTCAGCTTCGTTCGGGCGGATTGGTTTCATCAAGGAACGGGTCGAGTGCCGCAAAGAGGCCTTCCGGTTGTTCAACGTACGGCACAT
>JANMMF010000006.1:0-5491 GCA_031372985.1 Gemmatimonadota bacterium | reverse complement strand
ACTCGGGCGTGATCGAGGTTGGCCAGATCCCAGCCGGGCTGCATGGCGTTCGCAGCCGAGGTAGCTGACCTGGTCGCGCTCACGCGCGAAAGCGCCATCTCGATCGGATTCGAGTCCGAGCTCGAGTGCGGTACCGTGTATATCACCGCGAGCGTGGCGACGCCCGCAAGAGCGACATTTCCGGTCAGTCTGGATTTGAGAATCCTTTTGATTCGGTTCACAAGTCCTCCTTTACTGGAATCGGCGCCTGGGCGGAGAGCTCAGCAGTACTGGCTATAACGCAGCCAGCACGAGCACTCCAACAGCTTGGACCGGTAGATGTGTCCTACTTGGAATCTAGTCGGTCTTCCCCCAAATGGAAGCCCTTCCAGGCCTCGGCCCTGCCACGTAAGTGATTGGCTCACATCAGGTTACGAAGCTGAGCAGTGTAGGCCGGCGCTAAGGCCACGTGGGCGCGCGCTGCGCCAGTTACTCCGGCCGCCGGGAAAGCGACAGCGATACCAGGACGCTCCCTGGCCTCCCTGGCTCGTAAAGCGACGGCGACGAGGCATCACTTCATTTCCTTGATCATCACCCCGCGCTTCGCCAGCTCCTTGATGTACTTCTCGGCGGGGATCGCCTCATCCGGCGTGAACACTCCGGCCTTTCCGATCTCGCCGCGCGCCTGCATTTGTCCAGTGATCGAGAGTGAGTAGCCAGTGGAGCGCTCCATCGCGCTGATGCCATTCTTTTCGTCGTAGTAGTCGACCAGCTCCCACCCGACCTTTTTCGGCTTGCCGTTCTTCGTTCCCTCGGCGACCACCCGGAGCGCAACGAGGTCGTAGGCCTCGGGCTTGGTGAGCCGGGGCCCCATCGCCGCCACGACCAGATCCCTCGGAACCACCTTCACTCCTTTCACATCCACCGGCTTGAGCTCCAACAGCCCGAGCTCGCGGATCGCCTCCATGATTTTGGCGTGACCCGGATATCGAAGGGTCTTGTATTCCATCGTGGGAATCTTGCCCTCGTAGCGGAACGCCATCGTCGAGAGCCCACCCGCGGTGTGAAATCCCTCGAGCAGCCCGACCGGCCCGGCGAACTGAACGGGTTCGATTTCCGAAAGCGCCGTCACCTGGGTGCGCCTACCGCCGCGTAGCACCCACGAGAGCGTCGTGTAGTAGTCGAGGACTCCCTCGAGCGAGTACACGATCTGATAGTTGAGCGGTGGCTCGGGATGCTGTGGCAGGCCGCCGACGAAGATTCGCACGCTCTCGACCTTGTCGAGCTGCCGGATCCCGTGCTCGGCGAGAATGTTGACCATTCCCGGCGCGAGGCCGCAATCGGGGATGATCGTGATGTTTTTCTTCTTTGCGGCGGGATCGAGCGTTTTCTGCTTGAACACGATCTCGGTGTTTCCACCCAGATCCGAGAAGTGCACGCCGGCTTCCACCGCCAGCTCGGCGAGATCGAAGTTGAAGTAGTAGGGAATCGCGCTCATCACGGCGTCGGATTGACGCATCAGCGCGAGCACTGCTTCTCTGTCACGGACGTCGAGCGGCGTGAATATCAGCCGCTTACCCGAGTGCGGCGCGAGAAACGGCTCGAGGTGATCGGTGTGCAGATCGGCCAGGCGAACTTCCTTTACGTCTGGATTTTGCAGCAGGTCATATGTGCACGCGGAGCCCTGCAGGCCCGCGCCGAGTACTAGCATTCGCATTACGTGTCGTTCTCCGGAGTTGAGCTGGAATCGCTCTTGCAATTTATCGGCGGTATACGCTCAACGTTACCCCGCCAATCATCGAGACAGATCAGTGACTGCCAAGGTTGACACGGACTCGTGGCGCGCGCACTTGCTCGAAACACCGAAACAGGTGCGTGCGTTGCTCGAGAACACGCATCGCATCGCAGTGCTCGGAATCAAACCGGACCCTCAGCAGCCCGCGTGCTACGTGCCCGAGTACGCGCAACAAGCTGGATACGAGATCGTTCCGGTGCCCGTTTACTACAAGGAACTGACCGAGATGCTCGGAGAGAAGGTGTACCGGAAGCTCAGCGATATCCCGGGCGAGATCGACATGGTGAATGTCTTCCGCAGGCCGAACGACATCCCACCGCACGTGGACGACATCATCGCCAGGAAGCCGAGGTCAGTCTGGTTTCAGCTGGGGATTCGAAACGATGCCGCGGCTGAACAGCTAGCCCGCGCGGGTATCGATGTAGTGCAGGATCATTGTCTGCTCGTGGAGCTGCAGAAAATCGGGCGATAAGAACTACGGATTGCGGACCTACTGCGGACTGCCCACTAAACGATACTGCGAACTGCGGACTAACTACGGACTTCGGACTAACTATGGACTTCGGACTAACGGCAAGATCAGCGGTAGTCCCGCTCTTGTCCGCAGTCCGCAGTAGGTCCGCAGTCCTCAATTAGTCCGCAGTCCGCAATAGCAGTTGGTGGGCAGTCCGCAGTAGGTCCGCAGTCCCCAGTCACCAGTCACCAGTCACCAGTCACCAGTCACCACGTGACCGTATAAACCACCGGCTCAATCGCCATTTCCTTCGCGTCGGGCTTGCTTCGCGGCGCGAGAGCGATGATGTACCGCCCGCCCGCAGTAGCCGCCAAAGCAATCCCGGCACCCACAACCCGCTGAGCCCCCGTGCTGCCGACTCCAGGCGGATCCATGATCGTGATTACTCCGCGGTTGCTCAGAATCGTGTAGGGCTGCGTCCCGCGCATGATCCTGATCGCCGGTGACTGAGTCATGTCGATCGGAAGCGATCGATCCAGTGTCGGCCCCGCAGTCATCTTCACTTCGGCAAGCCTCGCGTTCGACGGAAGTGCTACGCTCAAAGCGCCCGTGACCGGATCGAGGGCCGACCAGGTCTGGCTCGGCTCGTCGTCGCTCGCGCGCGCGGGGCTGTTGCCGAGCGCCAGCGTTGTTCCATCGGTGGTCCAGCGAACCTGCCACCCGCGCGCGATCGGAAACAACCTCGGCGCCGCACTGTCGCCGGCCGCGACTTGGCGGGGATCGTCCGGGATGCGAATGACGCCAGGCTGCGCGACAGCGCGCGACATCGACATTCCGCTCGACGCAAATGACCCGGCGCGCAGCGTCGCGGTATCGATTGAAGTCCGGCGCGCGACATCGGTCAGTAGTTCGGTACCTGTCCCCGCGCCGCCGACGACTCCATACGCGCGACCGAAGCCGATCCATTTCCAGTCGGGGGACGGCGCAACATCCCATACGCTGTCCATTTGCGTCTGGAACCCGCGCGCTTCATCGCCGAAGAAGAAACCGTTGGGCACCGGCTCGTTCTCGACGCCGGCGGGGTCAGCAACGACGAGCACCGCCTTGTTGTCTGGCGAGAACGCCCAGAACACCCGCTCGGCCATCCCGTGCGTCCCGCGATTGACGGGCGTCACAGTAACAATCGGCGCCGAGGAAGTAGTATCCGGCGAAGCTTCTTTTTTTGTGGTGTCAGCCAGACAGCCCGCGAGGGCGAAACTGGCGACGAAAGCGGAAGTTTTCAGGATTTCAGACACACACGAGATTACGCCCGCCAGCCTTGGCGCGGTAGAGCGCGCGGTCAGCGCATTCGAGAAGATCTTCCGCGGTCTCGACCTTGGGCTCGGGGAAATCGGCCACACCAATGCTCACCGTGAGGCGAAGCGGGTTGCCTTTCCCGATGTCGAATGGATGCGCCTGGATCTTGTCGCGCAGTCTCTCGGCGAATGCGATCGCGCCGGCCTCGCTTGTCTCCGGCACGGCGATCACGAATTCGTCGCCGCCGTAGCGGGCGACCGCGTCGACGCTGCGCGCCGTGCGCGCCAGCAGCAGCGCGACTTCGACGAGCACCTGGTCACCGGCGAGGTGGCCGTAGGTGTCGTTCACTTCCTTGAACTCGTCGACGTCGATCATGAGGATGCTGAGCGGCGCGTTGTACCGGCGCACGCGCTCGACTTCGGTCGCGAGCTGCGTGAGCAGCGCGCGGCGGTTGAGCAGCTGCGTGAGCGGATCGGTGCGCGCCAGCGCCTCGAGACGAACGTTGTCGGCCTGGGTGACTTCTACCATGTGCGCGCGGCGCATGGCGTTCATCGCGCTCTTCACGACCGTCTCCGCGAACTCCACGTCGGCTTCGTTGAGCGAGCTCTTGTCCGCGGTGCGGCGCAGCAGGAACACACCGGTCCGGTCGAGATCCAGCCGGAACGGAAGCGCGATGATCGAGCGCACCGAGATGACACTGCCGTCCTTTTCCCACGCTTCGCGCAGTGCCCTGTAGGCCTCGGAGTGCCAGATGTCCGGAATGAGAACCGGCTTCTCGCTCGCCAGCGCCGCTTCTATCTCCGGATACTTGTCCAGCTCGACCTGAAGATTCTCGAGCTGCGGATCTTCGTGCGCGGAGGCAACGGTTCCCATCTGGTCGCCCGATTTCGCAAAAATCACCGACGAGTGGCTCAGATTGAGGGCACGCGCGAGGCGCCGGGCGAGCATGTGGAACAGCTCTCCCATCGAGAGCGATCCCATGACGTCGTGCAGGATGTCCACCAGCGCCCCACGCGCTGCGGCTTCGTCGAGCAGGCGCCGAACCTCGGCCTCAGCCTGACGCAAAGCCGCGCGCAGCTTCTCGATTTCCTCCGGCTCGCTGACTACGTCGGGGGTCTTGGTCATCATTCGTCTGTGAGGGCCTCGACCTGGTCGGTCTCGACGGCGGGAATGCCATCTTCCACCCCTTCGCCCTCTTCTTCGGGGACGACACGGGCGACGGCGGTCACGAGATCGCCTTCGTCGAGATTGACGAGTTTGACCCCCTGCGCGATACGCCCAGTTACCCTGACCTGCGACACGGAAGATCGGATGATCACACCATGTTTTGTGATGATCATTATCTCGTCCGCGGGCAGAACTTCCATCAGCGCAACGACATCCCCGGTTTTTTCAGTTCGATTGACAGTGATGATGCCTTTGCCGCCGCGCTTCTGCACGCGGTAGTCAGCGATGTTGGAACACTTCCCGAGGCCGCGTTCGGTGACCACGAGCAGCGTCGCGTCGCGCTTGACGACGACCATTCCGATGACGGAATCGCCCTCGCGCAGCTCGACGCCTTTGACACCGGTCGTATCGCGACCCATCTCGCGCACATCCATCTCGTGGAATCGCACCGACAGACCGTGTCGCGTGGCGAGCACGATGTCGTTCGACCCGCTCGTCACCTGGACGTCGATAAGCTCGTCGTCCTTGTCGATCTTTATGGCTTTGATGCCTGTCTGACGAACATTGGAATACTGTGACAGGGCGCTCTTCTTCACCGTGCCGTTTCTGGTGCAGAAGAGAAGAAACTGCGTCTCGCTGAACTCGCGAACCGGGACCATCGCCTTGATCTGCGTCTCCGGTGAGACGTTGATCAGGTTGACGATCGGCTTTCCCTTCGCGGCGCGGCCGGCCTGGGGTACTTCATGGACTTTAAGCCAGAAGCACCTGCCGTCATCGGTAAAGCAGAGGATGTAGTCGTG
>JANMMF010000003.1:0-4239 GCA_031372985.1 Gemmatimonadota bacterium | reverse complement strand
GGGGGGAGCATCGCTCACCTCGGGAGTATCACTTGCCTCGGGGGTATCAGCCATCTGAGCTCCAGAGTGTTGCCAGGGTAGGGGAGTCGCTCTCGGTTCACATGCACCGCCCAGGCCAGGGAATTAGCTTTCAGATTCATCCCACGCAAGCATAGTTGCCCACCGTAACACGAAGACAGACCGCGACAGCCATCGTCGGCGGCGTCCCCATAGGGTCCGCCCATCCGATCGTCGTGCAGTCGATGACGAACACCGACACGGCTGATGCAGCCGGCACCGCCCTACAAGCCGCGGATCTTGCGCATGCGGGTAGCCGGCTCGTTCGCGTCACGGTGAACAATGACAATGCTGCCCGGGTGGTCCCCGAGATCGCCAGCAGACTTGCCGACATGGGGGTGTCCGTTCCTCTCATCGGCGATTTCCACTACAACGGCCACCTGCTGCTCGCCAGGTATCCCGCGGCGGCAAGAACCCTCGCCAAGTATCGCATTAATCCCGGTAACGTCGGCGGAAAGCGTCGTGATGAGAACTTCCGCACGATCGTCCAGATCGCGCTCGACAACGACAAGCCCGTCAGAATCGGCGTGAACTGGGGATCACTCGATCAGGATCTCCTGACCGTGCTCATGGACGAGAATGCGCGCGAGGCCGATCAGCGCACGGCGAAGGAAGTCTACATCGAGGCGATGATACAGAGCGCGCTGAGGTCCGCCGCGATCGCGGAAGAGGTAGGCCTCGGTCACGATCGCATCATTATCTCGGCCAAGGTGTCCGGAGTTCAAGACCTGTTTCTGGTCTATCGGGAGCTTGCTTCCCGGTGCGACTATCCGTTGCACCTCGGTCTCACCGAGGCGGGCCTCGGATCAAAAGGGATCGTCGCCAGCACGGCTGCACTCTCGATTCTTCTGTCCGAGGGGATTGGAGACACGATCCGTGTCTCCTTGACGCCGCGCCCAGGCGGCGACAGAACCGAAGAGGTTCACGTCGCGCAGCAGATACTGCAGTCGCTCGAGCTCCAGAGCTTCAATCCCCAGGTCACCGCATGTCCTGGCTGCGGCCGCACGACATCGACCTTTTTCCAGCACATGGCCGAAGACATTCAGACCTATCTCCGGGAGCAAATGCCCTCCTGGCGGCAGCGCTATCCCGGCGTGATCGAGATGAAGGTTGCCGTGATGGGGTGCGTCGTCAACGGACCCGGGGAATCAAAGCATGCGAACATCGGGATCTCGCTCCCGGGCACATTCGAGGATCCGAAGGCGCCCGTCTATGTCGACGGCAAATTGATGGTGACGCTCAAGGGCGAGACCATAGTGCCGGAGTTTTTGCGCATACTCGACGAGTACGTCGAGAGGACTTACGGGGAGCGCGCAACCGTGGTGGCGCCGTAGGATTCACGCAGCCAGCTTCTCGAGCTCACTGGATACCGCGTCGAGCTCGGTCATGATCGGAGCGTCGAACCCCACTTCGCGAAGTCGCTCGTAAACCCGCCGATACCAGCTGGCCGTCGCGGCTTTCCCACCGCCGAAGCGGTTCCAGACCGTCTCCGGATCGATCGTTCTCCGCAGATCGGCGATGAGCGACGACGCGTGATGGACCTTGTCGGCTGCGCAGACCCAGCGCGCTTCGTCGTTGGCCTCCGACAAGCGATCGAGATAGTCGTCTTTCCGGTCGTCCGCGGATAGCTCCACTCCTTCGTCGTCATGACGGCGATACGTCACGGCCATCACGGTATCCAGAACGTCCGCGCCGAATTTGTCACCGATTCGCTGTTCCAGCATCTGCCGAGTATCGCCGTCCCGGATGCAGTCTTCGATCACGTCGTGGAGGATACCAGCAACCACTGTATCATTGCCACGCCCATACCGGGTGAGAATCACCGCCACGTTTGCGGGGTGGGTGAGGTACGGAAGCTTGGTGCCCTTTCGCACCTGACGGTCATGATGCTTCGCGGCGAATGCGAAAGCATGGTTGATAACGTCGGAGTAGCCGGTGACTGTCATTGTCTCAGTGTGCGAACCAGGACACGAGTTGCTCGAGTCCGCGCGCGTCCTCCGTGTCGAACGTGTTCAGACGGTCAGAATCTATGTCGAGAACGGCGATCAGATCACCCTTCTTCCCAAAAACAGGTACCACGATCTCCGACCGCGATCGGGCGTCACAGGTAATGTGCCCTGGATATTTCTCGACGTCCGGAACGATCACCGTCTTCGCGCCGGCAGCGGCGCTACCACACACGCCTCGGCCGAAGGCGATGTCGAGACAGCCCAGACTTCCCTGATACGGGCCGACGCGGAGGAGCTGACCCGGCTCGACTACACGGTAAAAGCCCGTCCATAGATGACCGAATGCGTTGTGTACGAGCGCGGCAATCGTGGCCATGCCGGCGAGTGGGTCATCCACACCATCGAGGATCGCGTCCGAGTGACCTCGTAGCTCGGAATATGCCCGGGCCTTGGGCACTTGCCTTAGATCGGGGATGGTTTCTGCCATGCCGGCTACTGTGCCGTGGCGAGCTCGGGCTGAAACGCTTCTGATTGACGTGTAGCGCCCAGCATTTCTTCACGAGTCTCGAGCTGTGGCATCTCGGCGTCCCAGAGCACGAGTCCGTGAATTCGCATGTCGGCTCCGCGAAGAGTATCGACCGCGGTTTTCAGTCCGCCGATGGTCGTGTGCGCAATGCGCGCACACAGTATTACGTCCGGAGCGGGGATGATGCTGCTGGCGCTACGCTGCACGTAGCTGGTTGGAGCCGTGATTATGATGAAATCGTAGCGTCGTTGCATTCGGGCGAGCTCTCTGCGCACTTCTTCGACGACATCCGGCTCGGGTAGTCCCGCGCGGCGAGTACCGCTCGGGAGCACGTCGAGCGGGCGATCACGGCCGATCGTCGTCGAGACGATCGCTTCCGGCCAGGTTGCATTCCCCGTGATGATTCCGGAAAGTCCGGGATCGGGTCGAATCCTCAACACGCTCGATACACTGCAGGTTGTCGGATCGACATCGACGAGAAGCGTGCTACGTGCCTCGTATGCCGCTGATGCAGCAAGATTTGAGGCGACCGTTGCAACGATACCCGGGTCGTCACCCGTGATCGTCACTATCGGTACGCTCGCTTCCACCGATGCGATATGCAGGTACAGCGTTCGATAGCTCTCGGAGACCACGTCGATGAGCGGTGGAGCTTCGACATCGGCTTGGCGTCGACTTCGCTCCACGACGACTTCCGGTGGCTTGATCACCGTGAGCACTCGTGCTCCGCTGATCTGCTCTGCTTCACGCGGATCGGCGATGTGCGGACGCTTCAGCTCCGTTCCAAAAGACGCGGCGAACCCTACGGCAAGTGCCAGCACGATCGCTGCCGCGAGCATCGCCCACGGAGGCGCCCCTACGTTCGCGAGGTCCCGGGCGCGCGCCGATTCACGATCAATGCGTGTGTTTCTCTGGTTGATCTGGTCGAGCTGCTTGACCGCGGCCGCGTAGTTCCCCTGTGCTGTAGCGTTCTGCGCCAATAGCGCGGTGGTATCAACCGTTATTCTTGGCCGGATGATGGGGGCAGGAGTTGGCCGGATAAGTGCCAGCTTGCCTCTGACCTCGCCTCTTTTCGCGTCGGCAATTCCCTGGATCGCGCGACCGATCGCGGTTGCCCTGGATGTGAGCGACAGATAGACCGGATCCACACCCCCCACCGCGCCGAATGCGGTTCGCTCTCGCTCGATGTCCGCCAACGAATCGAGCAATACTCGCACTCTGGGATCGGATGCCACCGCGGGCGACGCGGCAAGTGCCCGGTACGAGGTTGGGAGCGGCGCATTCTCGGCTCTGTCGATGAGGCGGTTGAGTGTCGTGAGCTCCGCGTTCAGCGAATCGCGTTGCGCGCGTACTGCCGGCGGGAAAGTGTCGATGACGGGAGTCACCACCGGCATCGCCGCCAGTCGGGCAGCGTTGAGAATGGAGTCGGTGTTAGTGACCTCCGCCAGATAACGGTCTCTGGCTGCCACCGCTGGTGAGGAGTCCGCACGGGCTTCGATTCTGGATGCCACCGCCAAGGCCTTCCTCGAAGCATTTCTCGGGACGACGACGAACGCGATCAACGCCGCGATGAACACCACCCCGCCCACGATTCCAAAAACCACAACCCGCCGGAGCGCGTTCCTCGCCCGTGCTGCCATCCACAGGTAGGCAGAGCCGCCACTCATCCGCGCAATGCTATGAACGTTCATGGCTCAAAGATTCACC
>JANMMF010000306.1:0-17887 GCA_031372985.1 Gemmatimonadota bacterium | reverse complement strand
CGATGCCTTGCCGTGAACGGCGGTAATAACCGACTTGATGCCGCCACGGGTATTGAAGTCCCCGACGACTCGCATCCACTTGGGCGATGACCTCGCAACAAGATCGTCAAGTATCCGGTTCACGGCGCGCTCGTAAAAGATCCCGTCGTTTCTGAAACTCCACAGATAGAGCTTGAGACTCTTCAGCTCGAGACACTTGGACGCCGGAATGTAGGTGATCCGGATCGTCCCGAAGTCAGGGGCTCCACCCTTCAGCAGAGCGAGCTCCTCGGCATCGCTCTCGATCCCGCCGAGCGGGCACAGCGACGTGAACTCCGTGCAATCCATGTGGATTTCGTAGTCACGGTCGGCGTAGGGGTTGTCGAATGTCTCGAGGAGCTCTGGTTTTGGCATCCTCGAACGATGCACCGATGATTGGCGCGGATCAATCCGCTGCGAACCAATCCCAGGGGTCGCTAATCAAAGCGGTGGCGCACTATTCGTGGCGCAGCTTTCTCGACATGTCCTCGAGCAAACGCCGCTCGTCTTTCGTCAGACTCTCGATTCCCTGCTGAGAGATCTTGTCCAGCACCAGGTTGACCCTCGCGGCGTATTCCGTCGGCGTTTCCTGCTTTGGCACATGCTGGAGCGGTTTGCTCTCGCGGAGTACCACGGCATTGCTCCGCGTTACGACCTCATCGACTCCCCGCGCGCGATCCCGCATTGAGGACCGTGTGCGAGGTACCGCGCGAGGCATGTCCTCCGATTCATCCGGCACCGATGACACCCAGCCTCTCACACGATCGAGACCACCCAATGAGTAGAGCTTCAGGAAGAGCCATCCAAAGCCCATTCCTCCCAGGTGAGCAGTCCAGTCGATCCCTGAGCTCGGTGACAGCGCGAAGATGATGTTCATCCCGATCATCCCCGCAATGAGCCAGCGTGACTTCATTGGGATTACGCCGAACAGGTATACCTCTTCGTCCGGCCAGCGGAGCGCGTAGGCAACCAGCACTCCGCTGATCGCTCCCGACGCGCCGATTACGGCGGAATGCTGCGCGAACAGAAGGTGCGCGATTCCACCGCCGAGTCCGCACCACAGGTAGAACTGAACGAAGGTCCGCGTTCCCCATACCTGCTCCAGCCTCGGTCCGAACATCCAGAGCGTGAACATGTTGAAGGCGAGGTGCGCGAGCCACGCATGCACGAACATGTACGTGAAGAGAGTCCACCAAGAGCCCGGGAACTGGGCCGGGTTGAGCGCGAGCACCGAGTACACCGCATCTTGCCCAAACAGCGTTACCTGCAGGAAATACACGCCGATGTTCAGCGCCAGCAGCCACTGAACGGCGTGTGTGATGCGGGGAGATTCGGGTGCCTCGTACTGCTCGCTCATACAGACCTTCTACAAAGGGGCTACATCCTAAGACACAGCGCGCGCCGCAGGGTTCCTGAAGGAACGCCTATTCGAGGGCGAGCTCGACTATCCGCTCACACAGCTCCGGGAAGCCTATTCCCATTGCCGCCGCACCCTGTGGTATCAGACTGAGCTCGGTCATCCCGGGCAACGTGTTTGCCTCGAGACAGTAGAACTCGCCTTCGCTGGTCAGCCTGAAATCAATGCGTGCGTAGCCATTCAGCTTGAGCGCGCGGAATGCCGCCAGGGCCTGGTGTTGCACCCTTTCTGTCGCCTCAGGCGACAGCTTCGCGGGGAATTCTTCCCTCGCCATGCCCGCGGTGTATTTGCACTCGTAGTCGTAGATCTCGTGTTTCGAGATGATCTCTCCCACTGGCAGCGCGACGTCGCCCAGGACACCGACAGTCAGCTCACGACCAGGCACGAAGCGCTCGATCATCACCTCATCGTCGTACTTGAACGCTTCCGCGATTGCCGGCACCAGATCCTCGCGTTTTTTCACCAGCGTCAGACCGACGGTCGACCCCTGTTTCGATGGCTTTACCACCACCGGGAGCCCCAACATTCCCTCGATCTGCTCGGTGGTCGCCGGCGCCATCAGCCAGTCGGCAGTTTTGACCTCTTCGCTCCGGAATAGTTTCTTGGAGAGGTCCTTGTCCATCGCGAGCGCGCTCGAGAGATGTCCGCTTCCCGTGTACCTCACCCCCGCCATGTCGAGCAGCGCCTGGATCGTTCCATCCTCCCCCTGCCCTCCATGAAGTGCCAGGAAAGCGACATCCGCCTCCTTCACTTCTTTCATCGATGTGAGATTGGGCAGAAACGTACCCTCAGCCACCTTCGACAAGGATTCCAGAGACGGCGGCGCAGTCCCGACCTTCCCGGTACTCAGTTCCTGCTCCTCTTTGGTGCTCAGCACACCGCGCGCTGGATCGAGGGCCGTGACCTTGTGGCCGAGGCCGCGCAGTGCCTGCACGATCCGGATTCCTGACGCGAGTGAAACGTTGCGCTCAGAGGATGTACCACCCATGAGTACCGTGATCTTCATTCCGATTTTCCTTTGTTAGCGCGACATCATGAAGTGCAGCATGTCCGATCGCGTGACGATGCCCTGCACGACACCATGCTCCTGCACCAGGACGGCAGGATTCGATTTGGAGAGCAGTTTTACCACGCTGTCGACCGGCTGGTCTGATGCAACCATCGGGAAGGGTGAGTCCATTATCTCGCTGACGGTGGTGTCGAGCAGCTTCGGATTCTCGAGACTCTTCTGCGATAGCGACCAGTCACTGACCGAGCCGATGCAGTTCGCGCCATCCATGACTGGAAGCTGCGAGACGTCATGCAGGCTCATGAGTCCGATTGCCTGCCTGACCGTCGCGCCTGGGGCGACACTCACCACCGATGGTGCAGTGCCGTTTTTTCTGCCGAGTACACTGTGAAGGGCGACTCTCGGCGTATCGAGCATCTGGTTCTCACGCATCCACTCGTCACTGTAAAGCTTCGAGAGATAGCGCTCGCCGGTGTCGCACAGGACGGTCACCACTAGTGCAGTCGGGTCGTCCAGCTCGCGCGCAATCTTGAGCGCGACCGAAGTAATCAATCCTGACGATCCGCCCACGAACAGTCCTTCCTCGCGGGTCAGTCTCCTCGCCATCGCGAACGAATCCTTGTCGCTTACGGTGTGGTAATCGTCGATCACGCTCATGTCGAGCGTGCCCGGAAGCTTGTCCTGGCCGATCCCTTCGATCTTGTACGGCGTCCCCTCGATCTTGTTCTTTCCCTTGCTACGCCAGTACTCGGCCAGTATCGAGCCGGCGGGATCTCCCGCAATGACCTTAACCTTCTTATTCCGCTCTTTGAGGTATCGGCCAACGCCAGTGAGTGTTCCACCCGTGCCGGCAGATGCTACGAAGTGGGTGATCTTTCCGGACGTCTGCTCCCAGAGCTCGGGACCCGTGGTCGCGTAGTGGGCCTCTGGATTTGCATCGTTGTAGAACTGGTCGGCCAGAATCGCATTAGGGGTCTCCTCCGCGATTCTCTTCGCCATCACTACGTAGTTGTCCGGATGGTCGGGAGGCACGGCCGTAGGTGTCACGATCACCTCGGCACCGAATGCTTTCAGCAGCCGCACCTTTTCCTGCGACATTTTGTCGGGCATCGTGAAGATGCATTTGTATCCGCGCAGGGCGGCTGCGATTGCCAGGCCAATACCTGTATTCCCGCTGGTCCCTTCAACGATCGTCCCGCCCGGCTTCAGCCTGCCTTCTTTCTCGGCACGCTCGATGATCGGAAGACCAATTCGATCCTTGACCGAGCCGCCTGGATTGAAGAACTCGGCCTTGGCGTAGACCGGTGTGCGTATTCCACGTGTCACGTGGTTCAGCCTGATCAGCGGTGTCCACCCGATCGTGTCGAGGACACTGTCGTACGGTTGACGATTTCGTTCGTTCGTCATCTAGCGATTGGTTCTACGCTTCGTCGTCGTCTTGCGCGCTGGCGTTTTTGCGGCCGGCTTGGCTACGGCCGGTGTCGCCACGGCAGGCTTCGCTGTGTCCGCTGTTGCCCCGCTTGCATCACTGGTGTTCGCAGGTACGGAATCCCGACTGATGACTGAATCGCCAGCCAGAGGCGGCGCATCCGGATGCCTGAAGAACACGGGAAGGAGAATCGACACCGGCACAGCCTGGCCCTGCGTTTTGGCAGCCTCGAACTTGAGATCCCGCGACCCTTTCATCGCCGCCGAGTCAAGCGCATTGAACCCTGAAGTCTCGGCGACACGGGTGGAGTCCGGCACGATCGAGCCATCTCTGGCGATATAGATGCGAAGTGTGACGTTGCCCTGGACCTTTTGGGCGTACAGTGCAGGGGGATATCGAAATGGCAGCTCCTTGTTGAGCATCACCGGAGGTACTTCGGGCTGTCGGCCGACTGTCTGGAACGGCAAGCTCGATCCCTCTCCCTTCTTGCACGCGCCTGCGTACACCATCACCAGCATGGCGAAAGAGATCCGAAGTCTCGATCTCATGGTCACGCCGTTCCCTTCTCCTGCTTCGCTTCGCTGACGAGTTTGACGAGCAGATCGAGCGCTTGAATTGGTGTCATTGTATTGGGTTCCACGTTTTGTAATTGCTGCACGACCGGATGCGTCATGAGCCCGAACAGCGCCAGCTGGTCACCTGTATCTCTGGAAGACGCTCGCGGAGCGTGACCAGAACGGGGCACGATCTGTTCCGCTTCCAGCAGTCTCAACAGTTCCGTTGCGCGCTTCAGAACGGTGGGCGGCAGTCCTGCCAGCCTCCCGACCTCGATTCCATAGGAGCGGTCTGCTCCCCCCGCCTGGAGACGGTGGAGAAAGAGTACCTCATCTCCGACTTCACGCACCTGGACATTATAGTTGCGTACTGCTACTAAACTGTCGGATAACTGCGTGAGCTCGTGATAGTGGGTAGCGAACACAGTCTTGCACCCTACTACGTCGTGCAGGTGCTCGCTCACCGACCACGCGATCGAGATGCCGTCGTACGTCGACGTTCCTCGCCCAATCTCGTCCAGCAGCACCAGGCTGCGCCGAGTGGCGGTGTGGAGAATGGCGCTCGTCTCCGACATCTCCACCATGAAAGTTGACTGTCCGCGAACCAGATTGTCACTCGCGCCGACGCGAGTGAAGAGACGATCCACGATCCCGATGCGGGCGCGTGAGGCTGGAACGAAGCTGCCTACCTGGGCCATCAGCACGATCAATCCCACCTGCCGGAGAACGGTCGACTTCCCCGCCATGTTCGGCCCCGTCAGGATGATCATTCGCGCATCTTCAGTGAGCGATATGTCGTTCGGGATGAACTTTTCCCGCGGCATCATCCTCTCGACCACTGGATGGCGTCCGGCCGTGATGTCGAGCGAGAATTCATCGACGAGCTCCGGACGGACGTATCCTTCCCTGGCAGCCGCTTCGGCGAGCGAAGCGAGCACATCGAGCTCCGCGATGATCTGTGCAACGGATTGCAGGCGCGCGATCTGCGATCCGACCTGCGAGCGCAGGGACTCGAACAGCTCTCGTTCGCGCTCCTCGACCCGCTCAGCCGCTGTAAGCACTCGCTCCTCGTATTCCTTGAGCGACGGCGTTACGTAGCGCTCGGCGCCTGCCAGAGTCTGCCTTCTCTGATAGTCGGCCGGTACCAGGTGGAGGTTGCTGTTCGTCACTTCTATGAAGTAGCCGAACACTTTGTTGTATCCGACCTTGAGCGAGGTGATTCCTGTTCTCGCGCGCTCTTCGGTCTGAATCTTCGCGATCCCGTCCTTGCCGCCATCACGCAACGCTCTCCATTCGTCCAGAGCGGTGTCGACCCCGGCACGGATGCTTGGCTCGTCTCCGATCGCCACCGGGGGCCGATCAACCAGCACACGCCTGACTTCCTGGCAGAGATCGTCGCAGTCATCCCACAGAGAGACGTGCCTTCCGAATGCGGCTTCGCCTTCACTCATTCCCGCCGTTCTCGCTTTCTCCAGCGCTGCTTGGACGAGCGGCAGGCGCGCCATCGAATCACCAAGTGCTCTCAGCTCCCGTGGCGAGGCGCGGCCAGCGGCCGCTTTTCCACCCAGGCGCTCGATGTCGCGAACGCCGTCCAGAGCTGCCCGCATCGCTTCACGAACGAGTGCGTCTTCCAGAGCAGCCACGGCGCTCAGACGTGCTTCGATCGGACCGCACTCGACCAGTGGAGCGAGCAGCCACTGGCGGAGCAGACGTGCTCCCATTGGCGTAAGTGTGCGATCCAGAACCCTGAGCAGAGTGCCTGAAGCTTCCCCACCTCGCATCGACTCAACCAGCTCGAGATTTCGCCGCGTCATCTCGTCGAGAGGCATGGTGCCTTCCGGACGTTCCATCTTCGGTCGCGCGAGGTGTGGAGTGCCGGCCGGCTGCAGCTCATCGAGATAACGGAGCAACGCGCCCGCTGCTCCGACGGCTGCTCTGTCTCCGTCTTCAATACCAAACGACTCCAGCGAGCTCACCTTGAAGCGTTCCGTCAGTTGGTCGCGACCAAGGTCGGCGTCGAATTCCCAGCGTTCGCGCTCAGTGACCATTGGGCTTTCTTCGCCGATCGGTGCTCTGAGTCCGCTACCAGGGTTCTCTCCGCGCGCCACGATCACCTCTCGTGGAGTGAATCTGGACAGCGCAGACTCGAGATCGTCGGGTTGAACGGCGGTCAGTCTTAGCTCACCGGTTGAGAGATCGGCCGCGGCTATCCCAATGGTATCGCCATCACGATTCAATGCGCACAGATAGTTGTTGCGGGTTCCGTCGAGAAGATCGTCGGAGAACGCGGCCCCGGGCGTGATCGTTTCTACGACTTCGCGCTTGACGATTCCCTTCGCGAACCTTGGATCTTCCGTCTGCTCGCAGATTGAGACACGGAATCCGTGCTGGACCAATCGCCGCAGGTATTCCCCCGCGGCTTTGACGGGTACGCCCGCGAGCGGCACTGCGCTCGCTCCCCCGTTGTTCCTCGATGTGAGTGTGAGACCCAATGTCTTCGAGGCGACCTCGGCATCTTCATAGAACATTTCGTAGAAGTCGCCCATCCGGAAGAACAGAATCGCATCCTGATGACGCGACTTGATCTCCCGGTACTGCTGCATCAACGGAGTTGATGCGGCGCGACTCACCGTTCTGGCGCTCGCACCACAAAGCCTTCCATTTGCTTCGCCTTGATTCTTCCCAGCGCGGCTTCGGCTTCCTTGTTCGTCGCATAGCGGCCGATTCTCACTCGAAACCACACACCACTTTCATCCACCCGCGCCTGATATCCCCGCTTCGTGAGGCTTGATGCGAGCTTATCCGCTTCTGACTTCTGACGGTAGGCCGCCACTTGCACGGAATAGCTGCTCGAAGCCGAGTTGCCTGCAGGAGGCACTTTGGTCGGCGATTTTTCGCCCGCACTTGCCCGTGATTTGGCCGGATCGACGATGCTCGGCTTGGCATCGTTTGCTTCAGCGGGAGGCTTCGGTCGTTGGTTCTGGGCGATTGTCCTTGGCGGGACGGATACGTTGGCAGTCACCGTGTCGGCAACAGCTACTGTCTCCGTCACCGCAGGGCTCGCAGCAGGCACCGTATTGGACGCAGACGGAGGTGGCGGCGCGGCAACGGTGCTCGCTGGAGTGCTGGATGCCGTGGCTGATGCGACCGAACTAGCGCGTGGAGCATCCCCAGTCGGTGGGACTGCAGCGACAGCTGCAGGGGGCGGTGGGCAGCGCTGACCCTGATATTGTATCTGGTTCCGCAGCTCTATTTCTGCCTCTCCCGCCTGCGCGAGCGCGTTGGCATTTGCAGCGCATGCTTTGGGAATATCGTTCTTCTCGAAGAGTACTCTGGCAGTCCAGTAGCTTGCCCTCGCAAGCGATTTACTGCGCGGGTAATCGCGCGGGATCTTCTGGAGATGGATGAGCGCGCCCTCTCTATCCCCGCGCGCAAGCTCGAGCTGGGCCAGACGCAGTAAGGCATCCTCGGCCTGGGGTGCAAGTGGGTAGTCGACGACTATGTGCTTGTAGTCGCTCTCCGCGTCGGCCGCGTTCGACGCAAGGCTTGCTCGCCAGAATAGGGCCTCGGGGTACAGTCGAGCGGACGGCGACGTCGTCTTGATCACGGAATCGATCAGCGCTCTCCCTGCCACGCCATTCCCATCACTCACCAGCGTCTGAGCCCTTACGAAAACCGGGTCCGTCGAACGAGCCGGCGTCTGCGCGACGGCTAGCGTAGCCGCACAGGATAGAAGCGCGCCGTGAAAGTATGCCCATCTGAACATCTCACCACTCTCCTATTGGCTCATGCGGCAGCGTTTCTCTCTTCGGCTGCACACAGGCTGAGTACTACTGTAGCCAGCAATTGTTCTTCTGATGAGACTCTGCTCTCCTTAAGCGCTACATCCGCTTCGAGCAGGGAATCGAGCGCGCGGTCGAGTGCTTCGCGGCTCCATCGCTCCGCCGCGCGAGCCCAGACGGCAGTAGCTGAGCCCCATGACCGGCCGGTGAAAGCTCCGGTTTCCTTCAGAAGATCGAAGTACTCCTGTACAAGGCGGGCTCTCGAAAGACCTTCGTCCAATCGGGCGCGCCCCCACGAAATCGCCAGCATCTGTGTGGACAATGCCATGACGATTGACACCGCCGTTGTTTTCGGCTGGCCCAGAACATGGGGCACGAGCTCGAGGGATCGCGATACGTTCCGGTCAGCTACCGCATCGAGGAGGTCGGCCTGCGTCTCGCCGCGCCTGACCCCGACTATTGCGGCAACCGCGTCCTCACCGATCTCTTCGCCGCGCCCCTGTACGTAACTGGCGAGCTTATCCAGCTCGCCAGCCAGCTGATGCAGGTCGCTTCCGACGGCTGCCTGGAGAAGCTCTACGGCTGGCTCAGTGATCCTGATACCGAGCGCGCTGGTAGCATGGTGCGAGATCCATTTTGGAATCCTGTCACCGGTCAGAAGGTCAAATTGGAGGGCTGTGGCCGAACTCGAAAGACCGGTATCTGCCCTTGTCCCGACGGCTGCCGTCATAATGAGGAGTAGATCGGAGGCGGGGCTCTTCAGATACTGGTCGAGGGCCCTCCGTGCCTCCTTCTTTAGAGCGTTCACTTCACGAAGCACGATTACCCTTCGATCCGACATCATTGGTGGGGTAGAGAGCAAGACTCCCAGTGTCTCAGCATCGAGGTCCACGGCACGTCTCGTGTCCAGGTTGAAGTCCCGCAACCCAGGCTCGAGAGTGGCTTCCACGAGCTGTCTTACCGCATCGTCTTTCTGGTAGTCGTCCTCCCCGGAGATGAAATAAGCGCCGTCGAAAGACCGGCGCTTGATGGCATCACGCAGAGTTTTGAGCGACGAAGCGGACATCCTCGAAATATACGGCCCCCTTGGTAGGCTGCCGACGGTTCGGGAGCGCTAACGAGTGTAGTTCGCGAGCTCGAGACTGGTGTGGGCGAATCGAACTGGAACCTGCTCCGCAAACAGAGCAGCTGGCCAAAGGGTCAGTCCAGCTGAGACAGATGTGACGATCGCCGGAGCTGAAGTAGTAATAGGCGTGAAATCAGGCTCCGGAAGGGTAGCGACCACGGGTGGCATCACGAGGTCGCGTGGGGCATCGGATTTATACAGCGTCGTTCCTATATAGCCCAGCATCATCGCGCTGGCAACCGTTGCCGCGATCGCACTACGCCTGAGATTCCGCTGTGTAATCAGGAACAGGTTGTCGTTCTGGGAGGCCTTGAGACGCACTTCGAGCCGCTCGGAAAAGTCGGCTGAAGGCTCGATCGAAGGGAGATTTCTGAACAGGAGAAGAGCACGGCGGATCCTGGCATCCTGCTTGGCGCAGCCTGGACATTCCGCGAGGTGCAGTTGCATGCGAACCAGCTCGATACCGGCGAGGGTATCGTCTACAAAGGCAAGGTGCTGATCACAAAACTCGCGACAGTCCATGGAGATTGGTTGAGGGTTCGGTAACAGGTACCCACCAGCGGGGTGCCTGTTCCCGAACCGCCAGACCTAATCTACGTATGGAGCAATGATTTCCGCGAATGAATTCCTTGCCCGGTTAAGCCGGGATTTTACTGTCCCGAGATTGCAGTCGGTGATCTCCGCGATCTCCTCGTAGGACTTGCCCTCCAGCTCACGCAGGATGAACACATTCCTGTGATGCTCCGGGAGCTTGGCCACGCTCTCCTCGACGATTTCCCGCAGATGCCGCTTGCGGTACATGTCATCCGGACGCGACGTCGGGTCCTCGAACTGGAGCGGACGATCCTCGTCCTGGAAGTTTTTCTGAACCGTCTGGAATAGCACCAGGGGATTTCGCGAGCGGTTGCGGAGCTCGTTCTTCGCCAGGTTCGACGCAATCGTGTAAACCCAGGTCGAAAACTTCTTCGACCTGTCGAAGCGATGCAGGTGTCGGTATACCCGGATGAATACCTCCTGCACCAGATCTTCGGCTTTTTCGCGATCGCCGATCGTACGGTAAACGAAGTTCAGCAGGCGGGTCTGATACCGGGTGACCAGTTCGGAGAAGGCACGCTCCTCACCACCGAGGAACGCAGTAACGACGGCTGAGTCATCCATCGCTTGCAAGCGCTCCCTGACGGTCGCTCCTTCGACTGAGACTACTTTCTTACGGACGATGTCAGCCATTTTTCTCTCCTCTTAAGTAGAGACGCCCACGACGAAGAATCGTGCACAGTTCTCTGTGGAACTTTGTGCGCTACCATATAATGCAGAGGCCATGCCGGACGGTGGCTACAGCTAAGTGGTTGACGGACAAGCATTTAGGACAATTAGACCAAAGGTTGAGCTTGTCCTGATTCCGCCAATCCTGTCCTATTTACATGACATGTCAGCGTCTTTACTTGATTAGACGCCAAATTGGCCTAAAGGGTTAACGGCCAGCGCGAAATCCGGCGGCGAAAAGAAGGCCAAGTGCGGTCTTGGCGTCCTTGATCTCGCCGGTTTCGACGAGCTCTAGCGCTCGTGAGAGGAGCATCGGCTCGAGGTCGAGAAACTCATCCGCTTCATGCTTGGTCTCTCCGGCCACGAGACCCTTTGCCATGAAAAGATGGATCTTCTCGTCAGTGAAGCCGGGCGTCGTATACATCGTGAAGAGATGGTCGATCTCTTCAGCTGAACAGCCGGTTTCCTCCTTGAGCTCGCGCCGGGCACAATCGCGAGGATCCTCACCCGGGTTGAGGCGCCCAGCGGGGATCTCGAGTAGGTAGCCTTCAGCCGCGTACCGATACTGGCGAATCAGCAGAACCTGCGGATCACCTCCACGAGGGTCACTCAGAAATGGCACGATGGCGCTTGCACCAGGGTGCCTTATCATCTCGAGCTCGCCGACTGATCCGTCAGGAAATCTGACTACGTCTACATCGAGAGAGATGACCTTGCCGGTGTAGACCCGCCGCGAGTCGATACGGCCGACATTCTCCCCTTTAGAACCTGCCACGGACGCTCATTGCGCGTTATGAATGACGAGCTCGCCGAATCTGGGATCGGCAAGAGAGGCTTGAATCGTTTTCGCATCCCCCACAACCACGGTCTGCAGTTCCGGGGGATGGAGGTGCGCATTTGCCGCTTCGATCACTGCCTCAGTTGAGACGTTGTGGATATTCCTCCGATAGGTGTCATAGTAGTCGGCAGGGAGGTCATGTATCACCAGCGTCGCGAGCGCTGCTGCAATGGCTGCCGTACTCTCGTACCGGATCGGGAAGACTCCTTCGAGATAGTCACGAGCAAGCGTCAATTCTTCGTCGGATATCTTTTCACTTCTGATGCGGTCGATCTCCAGAAGGATTTCCGTTAGTGCGGGTGTGGTGACTTCGCTCTGCACCGCTGTCGATACCACGAAGGGACCCGCCCCACGCCGCCAATCGTAGTACGATGACGCGCCATAGGTGTAGCCGTGCACTTCGCGAAGATTGAGGTTGATCCGCGAGCCGAAGAGACCCCCGAGCACGGCATTCATCACCAGGGTCGGGAAAAAATCAGGATGCTTCCGTGGCAGTCCGACGTGTCCTACCCGGAGCTCGGACTGCGGTGCCTCCGGTTTGTGCACGATGTGAACCTTCCTCACTTTGGTCCGCGGCGCCGTCGTCAGCTTGGCCTCTCGAGCTGATCCTGCCGGCAATTTCTGAAAAGCGCGGATGACCATTGCTCGCGCACGCTCGGGCATCACATCTCCAGCGAGGATTACAGTCGTACCTCCGGATCGGTAGGTCGACCGGTAGAACTGCTCCACGTCCTCCCGTGAGAGCGCGCTCACACTTTCCGTGCTTCCTTCGTCGGGTCTCGAGTAGCGGGACTCGGGCGAATACAGAAACTCCGAGAATTTCTCATCGGCCAGTCCACGTGGCTCCATTTCCAGCTGGAGAATCTCTGCCAGGCGTTCAGCCTTGAGTCGCTCGATTTCGCGTTCTGGGAAAACCGGGCTGCTGATCACTTCCCCAAGAAGCTGCGCTGCCTCCCCCAGTTTGTCGGACAACGTCGTGATCTTGACGAAAGCGCTGTCCCAATC
The DNA here is from genome assembly GCA_031372985.1 of Gemmatimonadota bacterium. Lineage (GTDB taxonomy): Bacteria > Gemmatimonadota > Gemmatimonadetes > Gemmatimonadales > Gemmatimonadaceae > UBA4720. The sequence goes on along the minus strand of JANMMF010000306.1, from coordinate 5,446 downwards.
CGCTCCCGATTCCAGGGATGTGCCCAGCTGCTCGAACTTCTCCGCCAGCTCCGCTCCATCGAGCTGGCTCGTGCCTTCAAGGAGTCCCGCCGCAGTAAGCGCCGCAATTCCCTCCTTTCCGCGTTGCTCATTCACAGATCCGGCATCGACGATCACGAGCACCGTAACCAGCGGGAGCTTCTTGACCGGGGCCGTTACGACGCGGATTCCACTCGGCAAAACCTCGTCATGGAACTGGGGAAAACGATAGTCGCGTGGTGACCCCGACTTCGGGCGAATTGAAGCGACCATCAACCGGTGCCGGCGGCGAGCGCCAATGCGCCTTGAGATTCGACGCCGTCCTTCGGAACGTAGAGCAAGCTTGCCCGGTTGTCCTGACCGAATCGCTCGGAAACCAGATCGTTGACTGACTGAGCTGTCACCTCCCGATATCGATCAGCCTGCTCGTTGATGAGCTCCGGACGGTCAAAATAGGTGGCGAACATCGAGAGCCTGTCCGCTCGTTCGCCTGCCGACTGCAGAGAGGCAACGAGATCCGTTTCAATGAGGGCGATGGCTCGCTTCACTTCGAGCTCGGTGACTCCCTCCCGGTGCAGAAGGTCGATCTCACGCTCAACTTCTTCCTCGAGCTGGGTGACTCCAGTTTCCGGCCGCGCAGTCACATCCACTACCAGCAGATCGGTCCCTTTTGCCAGATCGAAGGTAAATGCCGATGCTTCGGCCGCTACCTGTCGCTCGCGCACGAGAGATCGGTGAAGCCGGCTTCCTTTTCTGAGGCCCAGCACAGCGGACACCACGCTCGCGGCGTAGTACTCCTCACTTCCGAACAGTGGAGAGCGGAAAGCCATGAACAGCCGCGGCAGGCTCACGTTGTCATGAACGACTTCGCGTAGCTGTTTTCCGAAAACGGGCGCAAGATTCATTGGCGGCAGCGGAGGCTTACCCTTCCCATTGGCAATCGGCCCGAAGTACTCCGAAACGAGTCGCCGGGCTTCCGTCGGGTCAAAATCACCGGCAATGGAAAGGACTGCGTTGTCGGGCGTGTAGTAGGTGGAGAAGAACTGCGCGACATCGTCGAGTGACGCCGCCGTGAGATCCTCCATCGACCCAATCAGCGAGTGCTGAAACGGATGCGACGCCGGAAACACCAGCTCCTGCATCTTCTCCAGCATCGTTCCATACGGCTGATTGTCCACCGCCCAACGTCGTTCGTTCTTCACGACATCCCGCTGGGTGTCCAGTTTCTCTTGTGTCATGGCGGGGAGTAGCTCACCCATTCGGTCGGCTTCCAGCCATAGCGCCAGCGCCAGTTCGTTCGACGGCACTGTCTCGAAGTAGTTCGTGCGCTCGAGCCAGGTCGATCCGTTCAGCGTTCCGCCTGCTCGTTGAATCAGCTCGAAGTGCTCGTTGGAGCCGACATGCGCGGAGCCCTGAAAAAGCATGTGCTCGAACAGATGCGCGAATCCCGTTCTCCCGGATTTTTCGTTTGCCGATCCCACGTGATACCAGAGATTCACCGCTACAATCGGGGCGGTGTGATCTTCGGACAGGGTGACGAACAGCCCATTGTCCAGGTGGAAGGTTTCTATGGGAATTCGCATTGTCGTAAATTGCCCGCCATGCAAACCCACTGGAACCCCCTCAGCACTTCCGTGATCGGCGTGCTCGTAGTCGTTGGGCTGCTGCTCGGCTTCCTGTTTCTGCTCTGGTGGTCCCAGGAGCGAATTCTTTTTCAGCCGCCGAGACTCGATCAGACCCCGGTTGAGTCCGGGCGGGTGCATTACAAGGCTGCTGACGGACAGCAGCTAGTCGGGTTCGTGGTCGGAGATCCGCGAACGGCACCCGGTGTCCTGATCTGCTTTCACGGCAATGCGGATCTCGCGGTATGGCAGCTGGAATGGGCGAGCGAAGTAGAGCGACGCACGCGTTACGCTGTTTTCCTCGCCGAATACCGTGGCTACATGTCACTCGGCGGCTCTCCCACCTATTCGAATACGAAGCTGGACGCAGAGGCTGCCTACGATCACGCGACTTCAGCACTCGGCGTCGAGCAGGAACGTATCGCTTACTTCGGGCATTCACTTGGAAGCGCAATCGCGGCAGAGTTGGCCGAGCTTCACCCGCCGAGGGCGTTAGTGCTCCAGTCGCCGTTTGCGTCTGCACAGGCAATGGCCAGACTCATCGTATCGCCTCCCGTCGTTCTCGCCTGGAAAGCGATCTCGCGCATTCATTTCGACACCCGGAATGTTGTCTCGCGTCTCGGTGTGCCTGTCTCAGTTGCGCACGGAAAACGCGACCGCATTGTGCCGTTTCGAATGGGAATTGAGGTATACGACGCGGCCCAACGAAAGGGGGAACTCCTGCTTCTTGATAAGGCCGGGCATAACGACGTCGCTGACGTCGGTGGCGAGGAGTACTGGAGCTGGTTAAAAACAGCACTCAGCACCGATCGTTGAGCCAATGATAAGAAAAAGGCGTGACCGATCCTCGAGTCACGCCCTTTCTTGTGTGGTCCTGATCCAGCTACTGAATCGGCTGGCCGTTATTGTCCCTGATGACAATCGGTCCGACGTTGATCGCCTTGAGTCCAGGCTCGATGCTCTTTCTGTCGCCCACGATCACGACCGCCAGGGAGCCTGGATTGATGTACTGCTGCGCGACGCGCGCGACATCTGCCTCCGTGATCGCCTCGATGTTCTGGACATAGTTGTTGTAGTAGTCCAGCGGGAGCCCGTAGAGCGTGACCGGGACCAGCTGGACGGCTATATCCTGCGTGGTTTCAAAGTTCCCGGGCAGCTGAAGCTGAAGGTATCGCTTGGCGCGTGACAGCTCGCTGGCAGGTACGGACTGCCGGATTGCGTTGAGCTCCTTCATGAATTCCAGCAGGGCGGAATCGGTCTTTGCCGCGACGATCTCTGCCGCCGCCAGGAATGGGCCGGCACCGCGTCTCATGTCGAACCGGGAGCTGGCGCCATAGGTATAGCCGCGGGTCTCTCGCAGGTTTTGCATGAGACGGCTGGTAAACGATCCGCCAAGAATCGTGTTCATGACGGACAGTGCGAAATAGTCTTTCGTCGAGCGGGGCACGCCTACTGACCCGATTCGAAACGAGGATTGAGCGGCTCCGGGCTTGTCGATGAGATAGACCGTCGTCGTTGCGGCTTTCGGCGGATCTGCATAGGTGGGCTGCCGCACCTCGCCACGCTGCCACCCGCCGAACAGAGCATTGATCTTCTGCTCGATCTGACTCGGGTTCACGTCGCCGACGATGATCAGGGTAGAGTTGTTCGGCTTGAAGTTGGTTCGGTAATAGCTCTGAAGGTCCGCGACCGAGAGCGCTTTGACCGACGCTTCAGTTCCGAGCGTCGCAGCCCCGTATGGATGACCTCCTCCATAGATGATCGCCGGAAAGGCTTGATTGGCGATCGCCGGGCCCTGGTCTTTCAGGCGAAGCAGATCCGTAAGTCGGTTCTTTCGGAGGCGTTCGAACTCGTCAGCCGGAAAGGTCGGACAAAGAGCGACATCCGCGAAAAGCGCGAGCGCGCTGTCCAGCTGGGCGCCGGGGGTGTGCAGCGATAGCGTGCTCGATTCCCAGCTGCTGGACGGAGAGAGATTGATGCCAAGGTACGCGATCTGATCAGCGATCTCCAGACTCTTCCGCGTCGTCGTTCCCTCTCGCAGCATCGTTGCAGTGAGATTGGCCACCCCCGTCTTGCTGGCCGGGTCGGTTGTGCTTCCACTGCCGACGAGCAGGACGAAATCCGCAAGCGGTAGCTCGTGGTGTTCGACGATCAGCAGCTTGAGCCCGTTTGGTAGCTCCCGGGTCAGGATCGGCGGCAACGCCACACGGGGCGGAGGACCGGGCTCGGGCGGCTTGCTGCGATCGAAGGTGCCTTGAGCGAGGGCAGCCGATTGAACGGCGGCGAGGGCCACCACACCCATCACGCCACCTGTTCTGAGTGCTCTCATCGGCCACTTCCAGCTGCGGTCAGCATCATGTCTGTCTTTCCCTCTGGCACCACCGTAAGCACGATCTTGGGCTTGCCGAGATACTTCCGCGCGACACGCTGGACATCAGCGGCAGTCACACGCTCATACCTCGCGGCGTCCTGCTGAACGTAGTCCGGAGTGCCGACGAAATAGTTGTAGAAGTTGAGTTGGTCCGCTTTGCCAAGCACACTGGCCAGACGGTTGAGAAAGCTTGCTTTGTACGAGTTCTGGGCCCGCTGTAGCTCCCGGGTCGAGATGCCATTCTCGATGATGTTGGAGATCTCTGCCTTCACGATCTTATCGATGTCGCCAACCTTTTGTCCGGGCATTGGAGTCACATCGACCTGGAACTTGCCGTCGAGCTTGCTGCTTTCCTGGAACGCCCGCGCAGTCTGTGCGATCTGCAGATCATACACGAGCTTCTTGTACAGGCGGGAATTCTTGTCGTTCGCAAGCACCAGTGCCAGGATGTCGAGCGCCGCATCGTCCGGCGCAAATGCCTTTACCGTTGGCCACGTGTAGAAGAGTCGCGGCAGTTGAACCTTGTCCTCCAGCACGATGAATTTGTCCTGGGGGACGACGACTGCGGGAACCGTCGTTCTTCTTTTCACTGCTGGACCGCGTGGTATGGGTCCGAAGTACTGGGCGACCAGTCTCTTGACGGCCGCAGGGTCGAAATCGCCGGCTATCACCAGCGTCGCGTTGTTGGGGGCGTAATAGGTCCGGAAAAAGTTCTTAACATCGTCGAGAGAGGCGGCGCTCAGATCCGCCATCGATCCGATCACCGGCCAGGAGTAGGGATGGGATTTGGGGTACAACGCTGCCAGTATCGTTTCATCGGCACGTCCATATGGCTGATTGTCCACACGCTGCCGGCGCTCATTCTTCACGACATCGCGCTGCAGACTGAGCTTGGCCAGGTCCATGGTCGGCAGCAGAAAGCCCATTCTGTCTGCATCGAGCCATAACGCGAGGGCCAGGGCGTTGGACGGGAGATTCTCGTAATAGTTGGTTCGGTCCTCGGTGGTCGACCCGTTGTTGTCGGCGCCGGCTGCCTCGAGCATCTGGTCAAACGCCCCAACCGGAACGTTCTGCGAGCCCATGAACATGATGTGCTCGAACAGGTGCGCGAATCCGGTACGTCCGACCTGCTCATCGCCCGAGCCGACGTGGTACCACGTATCGACCGTGACGATCGGCGTCGAGTGGTCCTCGTGAAGGATTACCTCGAGTCCGTTTGGAAGTGTGTACTTCTCGAACTGGATCCGGGGGGTCGCCTGAGCACCGAGCGAGGCCGCCATCACGGCGCTTCCTATTAAGGAGCATAAGGTTACTAAAAGGCGTAGCTTCTTCACAACTTCCTCTCGAAAAAGAAGGCGAGCGGTGCCTTGAGCGATTCGCTGAAAATATACTTCCAGCGCTGCTCCCGGTTCGGGGAGATCGGGCTGGTCTGGGT
>JANMMF010000381.1:0-1840 GCA_031372985.1 Gemmatimonadota bacterium | reverse complement strand
CGATGCGTGGCAGGCGGGCGGCGTAGGGCCATTGCGCGAGCGACGCCGGCGCACCCGAGTGGTACCGCACAAGGCTGGTCAGACACTGGTCGCGCTCGGAACTCTCTGCATGGCGGCGGCACTGATGGGCCGCGATACCTGGCGCTGGGCCACGATCAGCGTGATCGCGGGCAGCGTGCTGCTGGTGATTGGCGCGCTCATGAACCGCCAGTACCTGAAGGAAGTCCTGTTGTTCAGGGGGGCGGCCCGCCGCGGCGTGGGTGAAGCGAACTCGCGGCTGAACCAGACGCCGACCAAGCCGAACCGGATCCGCTGAATCCGTAGTGGGATTACGGAAGATCAACGTAGAACTACGCAGATGTCGTTCTATGTTGTCGTTGTAGTCAGGTCCCCGCGTACCACTCGTACCCCTGATCCGTCCAGTACCCGCCGTTCGCCTTGGGCATGAACACGATCTTCGTCAGGTACTTCGTGTTCTTGTACCCGAGCTTGATGGGCGAGTAAAAGCGAGCCGGCGCGCCGTGAGCGGGCTCGAGCATCTTCCCGTCGAGACCGTAGGCGATGACCGACTGAGGATGCATCGCGCTGTCGAGATCCCAGCTCTCGTGGTAATCGTCGTCGAACGACTGGAAATCAACGTACTGCGCTTCCGGCGCCGGCCGTACCAGGTTCGCAAGCGCGGTAAACGGAACACCGGTCCACGTCTCGACCGCGGTCCAGCCCTCGACGCAGTAATGGTTCACGCGATTAGAGACGCGAGGCAGGCGCTGTAGGTCAGCGAGCGTCAGTCGCACCGGATTGGCTACCATGCCACCCACATCGAGCGCCCATTTCCCCCTCACGCTCTCGTCCCACACCGGCACCGTCGGCGAGATATGGTAACTGGGAAGCGCGTTGCCCGTGTCGTGCGCACCAGCCTGCACCTTGTCCATCGCTGTGTGCCGGTACAACGCCCTCTCGACCACCAGGTTCTTCCGCTCCGCGTACCGGAGGAGCTTCTCGGCTGATTTTGGTCCGCGTGACTCGCACGCCGCGAGAAATGCGGCCGAAAGAACTCCGCCACCAACGATGAGAAACTCGCGGCGATCGATTCCACCGATCGTCAGGAAGCTTCGCCGGTTGTTCATGTGGCCTCCGGCGGCGGTGTGGCTCGCGCCCGTCGCGGAAAAAGATGGTAGAACGGCCGCGCATTCCGCGCTTCGGGCGAGTGCTTCTCGTCGTAGTTGCCCGTGATCATCGATGCCAGCGAGTACGGGTCGACGGCGAACACCATGAAGACGTGGACGACGCTCAGAGCGACGAGTCCTACCGTGGCAACGAAGTGCCAGTAGCGGGCCCACACGTATCCGCCGAAGAGAGCGGTGAGCCACGACAGCTGCACGGGCTTCCAGATAGCGAGCCCGGTGAGAACCAGTAGTGCTCCCGCCACCGGCATCAGGAAATACGCCGCCTTTTGCAGCGCGTTGTGCTTCCCCTGATGCGGATGATCCTTTCGCCTGAAGGTGTAGAACTTCAACATCTGCCAGCTGTCGCGGATGTCACCTTTGCGCGGAACGAGATCTCTCCATTCTCCATGGAGGTACACGAACGCGAGATACACGAGCCCGTTCACGACCAGCACCCACATCATCGCAAAGTGCCAGTTCCTGGCGCCCGCGAGCCAGCCTCCAAACGTCAGCCACGCCGGGAACGGCTTGCCCGCCCACGGATAGCAGCAGAACAGCTCGCCCTTCCGCGCGAACGCCGGATAAGCGTTGAAGATCTGGAGCCCGGAGCCGACCATGACGACGATGGCCACGGCGTTCACCCAGTGGGTGACGCGGACGATCCAGTGATGCCG
>JANMMF010000362.1:0-9296 GCA_031372985.1 Gemmatimonadota bacterium | reverse complement strand
TAGATGTCTTCCCTTCCAGTCGAATCCGATCGTCTTCGAGCAGTGCGTTCAGCTCGAGCAGGCAAATACGAACGGCGGTGTCGGAATCCTGCGGACGACGGCTGGCGGGCCGTTCATAATCACGCCGCCGCGAGAGAATCTGAACTCGCAGATGTCGTTTCACATTACGCCCAAATGGGCGGGATCGTGGGGAACGAACTACGACCTTCAGGCGAAGAAGTTCGGAAGCCACCAGGTCTCGCTGCAGCGTGAATTGCACGACTGGAGAGCAATCTTTGCCTTCACGCAGGCTCCGAACGGAAACTTCGCGTTCACCTTCTTCATTGCCCTGAACGCCGAGCCCGATCTAAAATTCAACTATGACAAGCAGACGTACCGTTCCGTAACCCGCTGACGTTGACACAGCGGCTCAACATCACCAACGGAGGCAGCGCCGCCGGAACCCTCAGCGAGGCCGGTGTCGAGGGGAAGATCATCTCCTGGAACGACGTTTTGCATGAAGGACCGGTGGATTCGTCGCTGTCTCTCGAAGAGCTGAGCGGGCAACGCGCGCGATTCATTGCGGAGCGGAGGTGGGATGACTTCGCCCACGTGAGCGGCGATTTCGCCGAGCGCGATCGCGTCCTCCAGCACCTGGACTACTTCGACGAGGTGGTGCTCTGGTTCGAGGACGACCTGTACGACCAGCTGCAGCTGATCCAGGTCCTCGACTTTCTGTCGCGTGGCAGATCGCGCAGGAAGACCCTTTCGCTGATCCAGGTCGATGGCTACATCCCGCCGTTGTCGGCGCCGCGCCTGAAGGAGTTGGAGAAGAAGCGGGCACGTGTGACGCCCGAGCAGATCGAGCTGGCACGCTGGGCCTGGAAGGTGTTTGGATCCGATGATCCGTCGGCCATATCGAGCTTGCTGGATGAGAACACCTCCGTCCTTCCGTACCTTGCTCCCGCGCTCTGGCGTCACCTGGAGGAGTTTCCCGCCGTCGGAACCGGACTTTCTCGTTCCGAGCGCGAAGCGATGACGGCGATCGGAGATGGGCACAACACACCCGTAGCCGCTTTCCTCGAGGTCGCGAAGAAGCAAACGAGCATTTTCCTCGGCGACGTCGTTTTCTACTCGTATCTGGAACGTTTGAGCGGCGGAAAGAACCCTCTGGTCACGTGGAAGGACGGAAGAGCAGTCGTGTCACCGACGGCTCAACGCGCACACGAGTTCGTGGAGGGAGAGCTGACGGTGACCCCGCTTGGCCGCGATGTGCTTTCCGGAAAGAGGGATTGGCAGGCCATCTGCGGCCAGACCCGCTGGCTCGGCGGGGTGGAGATCGCGCCCGGCGCAGCAGGATGGCGGTGGGATCCTTCGGAGCGGGTCATGAGCCGCACGAGCGCGGATAAGGCGAAACCGCGTAAGGCCGCGAAGCCGCGTACGAAGGCCGCCAAGCGCTCATCCCGAAGGAAAAAATGAGCGACAAGATCCTCATCGATGGTGACACCCTCACCATCGATGAAGCATATGCGGTTGCCGCCGATCGTGTGCGCGTCGGCATGACGCCCAAGGCGCGAGAGCGGATGCTCCGCACGCGCGCCGTCGTTGACGACATCGTCGCCCGCGACGCCGCCGTCTACGGTGTGACCACGGGATTCGGCAAGCTCTCCGAAATTGCGATACCCCGCGAGCGGCTGGCGGAGCTTCAGGTGAATCTCGTGAGGAGTCATGCATCCGGCGTGGGCGATCGTCTGCCCGAGCGCGAAGTGCGCGCGATGATGCTCCTCCGCGCCAACGTTATCGCCAAGGGCTACTCGGGGGCGCGACCCGAGCTCGTCGACCTGTTGCTGCAGATGCTCAACGCGGATGTGTATCCGCCCATCCCCGAGCAGGGAAGCGTTGGAGCCAGCGGTGATCTCGCGCCGCTCGCGCATCTCGCACTCGCTCTTATCGGTGAGGGAACGCTGATCAGGGGCGATCGTGAGGAGCCCGCCGAGAAAGTGCTGAGGGAAATCGGGGCGAAGCCGATCGTGCTTGCTCCGAAAGAAGGCATCACGCTCATCAACGGCACCCAGACGCACACCGCCGTCGCGTTGATTGCGCTCGTCCACGCGCGCGCTCTGTGGCGAACCGCGCACGTCGCGGGCGCCATGTCCCTCGAGGCACTGCTCGGCACACCCGTGGCCTTTGACGAGCGCATCCACGCGGCGCGTGGCCAGAAAGGCCAGGTGCGCTCCGCGGCGCTCCTTCGCGATCTGCTCGCGGACAGCGAGCTGCGTGAATCGCACCGTCACGGCGACCCCCGCGTCCAGGATCCTTACTCGCTCCGCTGCATGCCGCAGGTCCACGGCCCGGTGCTCGATGCCCTGGACTGGATCGATAACGCGGTGTCGAGGGAGCTCAATGCAGCAACCGACAACCCGCTGGTTTTCGAGAACGGCGAGACGCTGAGCGGCGGGAACTTTCACGGACTCACCGTGGCGATGGCGCTCGATTTTCTCGCGATCGTGCTGACCCATCTTGCGACAATGGCTGAGCGCCGAATCGACAGGCTGGTGCACCCGGACCTGAACCAGGGGCTGCCGGCGTTCCTTTCACCCGATGCCGGCGTCAACTCCGGTTTCATGATGGCTCAGGTCACGGCGGCCGCCCTCGCCAGCGAGTGCAAGCTGTTGTCACACCCCGCCAGCGTCGACACGATTCCGACCGACGGCAGCAAAGAGGATGTCGTCCCCATGGCAATGGGCGCCGCGTGGAAGGCGCGGCGCGTTCTTCGCAACCTTGAAAACATTCTCGCCATCGAGCTGATGTGTGGAGCACAAGGCATCGACTTCAGGGCGCCACTCACCCCTGGCCGCGGCGTTCGAACGGCGCACGAGCGTGTGCGCGCGATCGTGCCGCGGCTCGAGAGCGATCGCGTGTTGAGCGGAGACATCGCGGCGCTGATGAGGGCCGTCTCCGAGATGCGCTTCGCCGACATCGGTAGCCCCACGTGACTGATCTGAGAGTGCGGTTCGATCCGGATGCGTTCCGCGTCGAAGAGAAGCGCGGACCTATTCGCGCTCCGCGCGGCACCAGCATCTCGTGCAAGGGTTGGCAGCAGGAGGCGGCGCTCCGGATGCTCATGAACAACCTCGATCCTGACGTTGCGGAGCGGCCGGAAGAGCTCGTTGTGTACGGCGGCACCGGAAAGGCAGCGCGCAACTGGGAGTGCTTCGATGCGATCGTGCGCGAGCTGACCAATCTCGGCAACGATGAGACGCTCCTCGTGCAGAGTGGAAAGCCGGTGGGTGTTTTTCGCACCCACACCGGCGCGCCGCGAGTTCTGATCGCCAACAGCAACCTCGTTGGCCGCTGGGCGACGTGGGACCATTTCCGTGAGCTCGAGCGAAAGGGCCTCATGATGTACGGCCAGATGACGGCCGGATCGTGGATCTACATCGGGTCCCAGGGAATCGTGCAGGGCACGTACGAGACGCTCGGGTCGGTCGCGCGAAAGCATTTCGGCGGAACTCTGCGCGGCCGTTTTGTCCTCACCGCCGGGCTCGGGGGGATGGGCGGCGCTCAACCGCTCGCGGCGACGATGCAGGGTGCGGTGGCACTCGTGGTGGAGGTCGACGAGTCCCGCATCGAGAAGCGGCTCGCGACGGGCTATCTCGACCGGAAGGCGCGCGATCTCGACGAAGCGTTGGAGATCATCTCGCTCGCGACACTGGGCGGCGAGGCGATCTCGATCGGCCTGCTTGGCAACGCAGCCGACGTCTTTCCCGAGATCGTGTTGCGCGGCGTGAGTCCGGATGTCGTAACCGACCAGACGAGCGCGCACGACATGCTGAATGGATACGTGCCGGCGGCGATGACGCTGCGCGACGCGCTCGAGCTGAGAAAGTCGAATCCCGAAGAGTACGTTCGCCGCTCGACGCGATCGGCGGTTCGCCACGTGACCGCGATGCTCGAGCTTCAGCAGCGCGGAGCTGTCACCTTCGACTACGGTAACAACATCCGGACCGTCGCGTTCGACGCCGGCCTCAGCAACGCGTTCGACATTCCCGGCTTCGTTCCGGAGTACATCAGACCGCTCTTCTGCGAGGGGAAGGGCCCGTTTCGCTGGGTGGCGCTCTCCGGAGATCCGAAGGACATCACGCGAACCGATGATCTGGCGCTCGAGCTGTTTCCGAATGACGAGCACCTTCGCCGCTGGATCTCGCTCGCGCAGCAGAGGATAAAGTTTCAGGGCCTTCCCGCGCGCATCTGCTGGCTCGGCCAATCCGACCGCGCGAAGTTCGGCGTCGCCATCAACGACCTCGTCGCGTCGGGCGAGAACACCGCCCCGATCGCGATCGGCCGCGATCACCTCGATACGGGAAGCGTGGCGTCGCCCTTCCGCGAGACGGAGGGAATGCGGGACGGCAGCGACGCGGTCGCGGACTGGCCGCTGCTCAACGCGATGCTCAACGTCGCGAGCGGAGCGTCGTGGGTCTCATTCCATCACGGCGGGGGAGTCGGGATCGGCAACTCACTTCACGCGGGGCAGGTGATCGTCGCGGATGGCACTCCCGAGATGCGCTTACGGCTTGAGCGGGTGTTGACTAACGATCCGGGCATTGGCGTCGCGCGGCACGCTGACGCTGGGTACACTGAGGCTGTCGCTACCGCTAAGAAGCACGGGATCCACTTGCCGATGATCGGATGATGGAAAGACCCGTCTTCCGGTACCCGAAACCAGAAACCCGAAACCCGACTCGCGACTCGCGACTCCCGACTCCCGACTCCCGGTTTCCGGTTTCCGGTTTCCGGTTTCCGGTTTCCGGTTTCCGGTTTCCGGTTTCCGGTTTCCCGGTTTCCCGGGTTTCGGGTACCGGGCCTCGGGCGTCGGGCCTCGGGTTTCGGGTTTCGGGTTTCGGGTATCGGGTATCGGGAGACGGGAACCGGGAATACGGAATGAAATTGGGTTCCAAGATTGTGCCAAGTAAAAGGCATTGAACCAAGATGCTAACCAGCGAGTTCAGGCCCTGGCACGTGCCCGTCTTTCTAGCGAAGTACGCTTATCTCACGCTAAGAAAGCGCCCGGTGCTCGTCCATTTCGAAGTCACGATGCGCTGCAACGCCCGTTGCGGCTTCTGTGATTACTGGAAGACCGATCCGTCCGCGAAATCCACCGAAGTAAAGTCGTTCGCCGACGCGGCTCGGTACTTCAATCCGATGGTTATCACCTTCACCGGTGGTGAGCCGACATTGAGGCGTGACCTCGAGGAGATCATCTCCGGAGTCAACTCCGCGGTGAGCCTCAAGTACATGACGCTCATTACGCACGGCGGCATGCTGTCGGGCGATCGCGCAGAATCGCTCTGGAAGGCCGGCATCAACCAGTTCAACATTTCGCTCGACTATCTCGACGGCCGCCACGATGCGGCGCGTGGAATTCCGGGACTGAGCGCCAGGATCATGCGGACAATTCCGCGAATGCGGGAGGTCGGCATCACCGGAATCCGGTTCAACACCGTCATCAAGCGCGACAACCTCGATCAGCTGATGCCGATCGTCACGCGCGCGCGCGAGCTTGGGTGCGGCGTCAACTTCAGCTGCTACACCGACGCCAAGAACGGAAGCACCGACGGGTTGATCGAGCGCGAGCAGACGCGCCAGCTCGAGGACGCAGTGCGCGAGCTTCTCGCGTACAAGAAAGAAAACCGCGGCGTCATCACGAATTCGGACTACTACCTGGAGCAGATCCCGCGCTACGTCCGCGGCGAGATCACGGAGCCATGCCGGTCGGGTATGCGCACGATTCACATCAATCCGACTGGGCACGTCAAGCGGTGCCCGGATTTTCCAGCCGATTTCCACTGGACGGACTTCCGGAAGTACGAGCCGATCAACTGTAACGCCTGCTACTACGCCTGCAGGGGAGAGGCGCAAGCTCCTCTCAGACTCTCGCGGGTTCGCGATGTCATGGCTTCACCGGGAAGGGCGAACTGAAGACTACCGGCCAGGGGCTTTCGGCGGAGCGGCTCGGGGCTTCGAGCTCGTGAACGACCTCCTCTTCCTGAACGCCTCCCAGGTAGTGACCTGCGCCGGCCCAGCCCGATCACGAAGGGGCGCCGAGATGCGCGACGCCGGGATCCTCACGAACACCGCCGTCGCCGTCAGCAATGGTCGCATCGCGGCCATCGGCGCCGCCCACGATCTCCGTGATGCATATGCGAAAGCAGAGATAGTCGATTGCCGGGGCGGAGTCCTCACACCCGGGCTCGTCGACTCGCACACCCACGCCGTCTTCGGCAAGCCACGCTTCGAAGAGCACGAGCTCCGCGCCGAAGGGCTCGACTACATGGAGATCGCCAGGCGCGGAGGGGGTATCCACGCTTCCGTTCGGGATTTGCGGGACCGTAGCGAGGACGAGCTGTACAATCTCGCCGTTCCGAGAATCCGCGAGCTCGCGTCCTATGGCACCACCACTATCGAGATCAAGAGTGGTTACGGGCTCACGGTAGATGACGAGCTCAAGGCACTCGCTGTCATTGGCCGCCTAGCCGAGCGCATGCCTGTACGCATTGTGGGAACCTGGCTGGGCGCGCACGAGATCCCGCACGAATATCGATCGAGCGACGCGCGGCGGGCCGAGTTCCTGGATCTCCTGATCAGGAAGATGTTGCCGCTAGTGGTGGAGCAAGGCGTTGCACGCTTCGCTGACGTCTTCTGCGAGCCCGGTGTCTTTACGATCGATGAGACGCGGCGGATTCTCGAGGCGTCGCGTGCGGCGGGGCTCGGCCTCAAGCTCCATGCGGATGAGCTGAAGCCCTGCGGCGGCGCCGAGCTGGCGGCATCGCTGAATGCAGTGAGCGCGGACCATCTCGCCGCCATCTCCGACGAGGGAATTGCCGCGCTCGCCAAGTCGGACACGGTTGCGACCCTGCTGCCTGGCACTATGCTGTTCCTCGGGAAAGCGAAACAGGCGCCAGGGCGTGCGCTCATAGATGCCGGGGCGGCGGTCGCCATTGCCACGGATTTCAACCCCGGTACCTCCCCAACGGTTAACTTTCCGCTCATGCTCACACTTGGGGTGAGTCAGCTGAGGATGTCGCTGGCGGAGGCGCTCACGGCCGCGACGGTCAATGGGGCTGCGGCTCTGGGGCTCGCGGGTGAGACCGGGCAGATCGCGCCCGGCTTCGCCGCGGATCTGTCGCTGTTCGCCATCTCGGATGTCAGGGAGTTGCCATACTGGTACGGCGCCCGTCTTTGTGTCGGGTCGTGGAAGGCGGGCGCGCCTTGTCACCCCTACGAAGCCGGAAGTAAGTTGAACGCTCGTCCCCCGGAGATATTGCTTCCTGGGTAAGTCCTTTTTGCCCGGCTGCCCTTAATGTCCAACGTCGAAAAGCTCAAAAAAAAGGCTGCCGAATTCGAGCAGAAGAAGCAATTCGACCGGGCACTCGAGGTCTACCTTCAGATCATCGGCCAGACCGAAGGTCAGGAGGACCGCGATGTTACGGTCTATAACCGGGTCGGCGACCTCTACCTGCGCCTTAACAAGGCCGACCAGGCGGTCAACTATTACGAGCAGGCTGTCGATCTCTATACGGAGGGCGGCTACCTCAACAACGCGATAGCGCTCTGCAACAAGATCCTCCGTCACGCCCCGGCGCGACACCAGATCTACTACAAGCTCGGAAAGATCTCGGCGAAGAAGGGATTCAACAGCGACGCGAAGAAGAACTTCCTCGAGTACGCCGACCGCATGCACCGCGCGGGGAAGGACACCGACGCGTTCAAGGCGCTCCAGGAATTCGCAGATCTCTGCCCCGGCCAGGACGACATCCGGCTGATGCTCGCCGATCAGCTGGCGCGCGCGGGAAAAGCACCCGAGGCGATCGAGCAGCTGCAGATCCTGCACGAGTCACTCGATGCCGAGGGCCGCACCGCCGAAGCGGAGGCGACGGTCGAGCGTATGCACACGCTCGACCCGAACGTGGAGCCGCGCCGCTCGAAAACGCCTCGCCAGAAGGAGGCAGGCGGGCTGGTATTCCTCGACGTCGGTGGCTCGCCGCCCAAGCCGAGACCGAAGCACGAAGATCGAAAGGTGACGGCGCCGCAGCCGCCCCTGCGTCCGAGCACGCCGGAGCACGTACAGCCGCTGCCGGAATTCGAGCAGCTTCCCGACATCGATGCGATGACTCCGATCACGCCGATCGAGGGCCTGGAGCTTCTGCCCGATGCATCCGTCGCCGACCTGGAGCCTGCGTTCGACCTGAGCATCAGCGATGTCGATGTCTCGCCGCTCGAAGGCCTCGAGTCGGTGGCCGATCCGACGCAGTTCGCGATCGATCCGGAAGTTGGCTCGAGCTCTCCTCTGGACGGGCTTGTGTCCTCCCCGGTAGTCGGTCATGAGCCAGGGCTGGGCGAGCCGCTGGAGACAGAGGATCCGCTCGCCGGCCTCAACGTACTCGAGGACGACCGGTTCTACTCGAACGATGAGGGACCGCTCGCCACCCCCAAAGTCGCCGCTGCGCGCAGTGTGCCTACACCGGACGCGAAGAGCGACTTACCGGATTTCGAGCCGCTCGATCTGGAAATCGAAGAGCAGGAGGAGCCAGCGCCACCTCCGCCTCGCAAAGTCGCGCAAGAAACTCCGAGAAAGCAGGAAGCGCGCGAGGAAGAACGGCGAGAAGCCAGGGAAAGAGAAGCAGAAGAGAGAGAAGAAGCAGTTCGGGCAGAAGAAGCTCGGGCAGAAGAAGCCCGTGCAGAGGAAGCTCGGGCGG
This sequence comes from Gemmatimonadota bacterium, assembly GCA_031372985.1. GTDB lineage: Bacteria > Gemmatimonadota > Gemmatimonadetes > Gemmatimonadales > Gemmatimonadaceae > UBA4720. The sequence goes on along the minus strand of JANMMF010000362.1, from coordinate 561 downwards.
ACGAAGCAAGGGAAGCTGAAGAGAGAGGGGAAGAGGAACGAAAGGCAGAAGCGAGGCGACAAGAAGCGAGGTACGTAGAAACGGAACCGCCTCGATCCGAGGAGCCGCCGAAGCCGAGCAAGCCCAAGCTCGTCGAGCCTCTGCGCATGACTCGGCCCAAGCCCAAGGTGGAGAAAGCCAAGCCAAAGGAGCCCGAACCTGAGGAAAAGGAGCCGGCAGACCGGCGGCCGCTGAATCCATTTCAGCGGCAGCGTCCCAAGGGAAAGCCGGGTTCGCCCAGGTCTTCTCCACGTCAGAGCACGCCGCCGGCGGAGGTCCCGCGCGCCGCCACGCCCAAGGAGAATCCTCCACATCGGGGCGACGACAATTTCGTGGACATGGCGGATTGGCTCCGTGAGGAATCGGGCCCGCGCTCCTACCGCATGGTCGCGGAGGAGGATGCGAATCGCGAGGAGGGTACGGAGGCCGACTTCACCGACATGCTCGAGAAGTTCAAGGCCGGCGTGGCGGCCAACGTGGACGACGAAGATTTCGACAGCCACTACGACCTGGGCGTTGCCT
>JANMMF010000299.1:0-5445 GCA_031372985.1 Gemmatimonadota bacterium | reverse complement strand
GCGATCCGGTAGATGCGATCCGTTCCCGTGTCCGTCACGTACAGCCCATCAGGGCCCGCCGCGATGTCGTTGAGAAAACCAAGTTTGAACGCCGAAAAATCCACCGTCGCGAGGGGGGCGCCAGTGCGGCGATTGAACGCGCGCACCGCGTCCGCGTCCACCGCCCAAAGCGTATCGCCGACGATCGTCATCCCCCGCGGCGAATGCAGCGTCGCCCCGCCCGCGCCGCCGGCGATGAACTTGAGCCGCTCCACTACGCCATCCGGCGTCATCCGGGAAATGGCGCCGTTGTTGTCCTTCGCCGCGGGGTCACCCGTCCCCCAGTTGGTGACGAAGTACACGTCCTGATCCGGATCGTAGCGCACGGCTTCAGGAGCGTTGAAGCCGCCGGGCGACGCGATCAGGCGCGCTGAATCGGGTTGCACACTGGCCAGAGTGTCTCGCGTCGCGTCATCCGATTTGGAGGTCGAGCAGGCGGCGAGAAAGGCGGGGGCGATGATACAATTCAGAATCAAGCGCATGCGTTCACCTCGGTGAGTCGGTATACGCGGGTGGCTGAAGGACAATAATACGGAACGCAAACGAAATCGGCAGAGGCCCTCGTTCGCCGACGCAATCGGCGCCAACTTAACCGATGCCCATCTCTACTTCTGGAAGAGCGCAAAGTGGGTGCGTGAGCTGCGATTGATGGAAAGCGACACGCCCGGATTCTGGGAATCGCTGGGTTACCACAACTACGGTGACCCGTGGCGCGAGCAGCGATACGCCGGAGACGAGTGACCAGTGTTGTCCCGGCTCCAAAGATTGTCTGGCGTTCCGCTACCGTGATCGATGTAACGGAAGAAACGCCTGAGGCCCGCACCCTCATCCTCGACGTGCCCGGGTGGCCGGGCCATCGCGCCGGGCAACACGTGGACGTGCGGCTCACGGCGGAAGATGGATATCAGGCGGAGCGGAGCTACTCCATAGCGTCTCCGCCTGAAGAGCCGCACCTCGCGCTCACGATCGAGCGTCTCGACGATGGTGAAGTCTCGCCCTACCTCTTCGACGAGCTCGTCTCCGGAGACAAGCTCGAGCTTCGCGGCCCGATCGGCGGCTACTTCGTTTGGGACGTTGCCACCGGTGGACCGCTCTTCCTAGTCGGCGGCGGCTCCGGGATCGTACCGCTGATGGCGATGCTGCGCCATCGCGACAGGGCGCTGGGAACAGCAAACGCAGTTGCCCGGCACCAAGTTCCGGTGCGGCTGCTGTACTCTTCGCGCAAATGGGACAACGTGATCTACCGGGACGAGCTCGCCCACCTCGCAGCGAAGGACACAAGCTTCGAAGTCAATCACACGCTCACACGCGAACAGCCCGAGGGATGGACCGGATTCAAACGCAGGATTGACCGCGCAATGCTCGAGGCGGTCGCGTGGCCGCCGAGCGAGCGGCCGCGTGTCTACGTTTGCGGCCCAACTCCGTTGGTCGAAGCCGTGGCCACCAATCTGGTCGAGCTCGGTCACCAGCCGGCACTCGTGAAGACGGAGCGCTTCGGCCCAACCGGCGGATCGGTCTAGCTTTTTCATACCTTTCTTTCGATCGCGGAGGAGCCGATGAGGGAAAAAAGCGTGATGGCGTCGTCCTGCGTGTTGCGCGCACTCCAAACCCACGTGTGGCTCGATGCGACTGGAGCTACATCAATCGCCGTTTCGGCATCGCGCTCATGACTGCTAACGCCCCGTGCGCTCACATCCGTGCGATCACTACCGTCAAGCTCCCCAAAAAGCGGGAGTGTGAGGAGTGCGTTAAAATAGGCGCACGTTGGGTTCACCTCCGAACCTGCCAGGAGTGCGGCAGGACACTTTGCTGCGACGACTCGCCCAACAAGCATGCATCGAAGCACGCGCGCGCGAGTGGTCACCCCGTGATTGCCTCGGGGGAACCCGGTGAACGGTGGTTGTACTGCTATCCGGACGACGCATTTGCCGAATACTGAGCACAGATAGATGGAAAGCTTCATTACGTCTGTCGGCCTGATCGGCATCGTCATCGTTGTGTCGGTGCTTCTCTCGGGCATGGTCGAGCGAACCGGCTTTCCGCTGGTAGCGGTCTTCCTGCTGATCGGCGCTGCGATGGGCCCTTGGGGATTGGGCATCGCTGACTTCGGGTTCGACTCGCCCGATCTCCACGTGCTCGCGATGCTCGGACTCGCGCTGCTCCTCTTTAGCGACGCGGTCACCCTCGACACGAAAAAGCTCAAGGCGCGTAAGCGCATGCTCTGGCGCCTGCTTGTCCCTGGCACTCTCGTCCCGGCCACGGTTACCGCTCTCAGCGCGTGGCTGTTGCTCGGTCTATCCGCGCCGCTTAGCGCAATCATCGGCGCCGCGCTGGCCTCAACGGATCCTGTTCTGCTCAGAACGGTGCTCCGCTCCAAGGCACTTCCCGAAGCGCCACGCATCGCCCTCCGTCTCGAGACGGGGATGAACGACGTCGTGCTGCTGCCGATCGTGATTCTTTCGATGTTGCTTCTGCCTGGAGGACACACCAACGTCACCACCAGCGTCGGGAGCAGCGCGAATGTCGGCCGCAGCCTCGTCGGCCTGTTCGTGCTCGGCCCCGTGTTCGGGGCTCTCGTCGGGTGGGTGGGAATCTCAGCGCTTGCGTTCGTTCGCTCGCGCACGGCGTTGCGACGCGACTACGAGTCGCTGTACGCCCTCGGTCTGGCGTTCACCAGCTTCGCCGTTGCCGAGGCCGTTGGCGGAAGCGGATTCGTCGCCGCATTCGTCGCAGGTCTGCTGGTTGCGTCCAGAGACGTGGAGCTGTGCGACTGTTTCCTCGAGTTCGGTGAGGCGACGGCGGAGATGCTCCTTCTCCTGACTTTCGTCGCGCTCGGCACTAGTCTCATCTGGATCGGGCTCGGCTCTCTCGACTGGCGCGTCATTCTCTTCGCCGTGATTGCGCTCATCGCGCGTCCCATTGCCCTGTATCCAATGCTCGCGGGACTGAACCTGAACATGCGCGACCGCCGTCTGATCGCGGTCTTCGGTCCCCGTGGACTCAGCTCGCTGCTGCTCGCGCTGCTTCCGGTCTTCGCTGGGATACCGAACGCAGAGCAGATCTTCACGCTGACGTCAGTGGTGGTACTGCTGTCGATCGTGGTGCATGGCGGCGGATTCGCGTTCTTCCTGCGAAGGAGTGGCGTGCTCGACTCGCCGCGATCGGCGGAAGTGGTTGCACCGGTCAATCGGCCCCCTGCGGCCATCGAAGCCGTGGGGCCCATCACGATCGATGAAATGCGATCGCTCCTGGCTAAGGGTGAGCCAATGGTGATCGTGGACGCGCGGTCGAACGCCGGCTACGATGGTGATTCGATCAAGGCGGCTGGTGCCGTCCGCCTGAGTCCCGACGATCCCGTGCGCGACGCAACGCAACAGAGGCTGTCGCAACGGTCGACACTCGTTGTCTACTGTGCTTGACCCGATGAAAGGACGAGCGCCCGGGTGGCGCTCCAGCTTCAAGGTGCGGGATGGCCGCGCGCGCGTGCGCTCGTGGGTGGATGGAGTGCGTGGCAGGCGGCGGGGCTTCCGACGCAGCTGAAATCAGAGCAAGCCGTCGGCTGAATCCGGCGCGACACCGGGATCGGCGGCGAGCGTCGCGGGCATCCAGCCACGCACGGAGTTGATCAGCGCGAACGACCCTGCCGCGGCGAGCTCCTCCTTCGTGATCGTTCTCACAAAGAGCTCGCCCTTCGCAATCAGCTCTTCGCGCAACGTTCCTGCCAGCAGACCCGCCTCCCTCGGTGGTGTCCAATGTTTCCCTTCCGAGTAGATCACGATATTCGCGATGGACGACTCAGTCACCTCGCCGCGAGCGTTCCAGAATATGACGTCGTCGCACGGTCGGCATCGCTCCAATTCGACGTCATAGCGTGAGCGGGCAGTGGTCTTGTGGAATACGAGCGGATCGCGATCGTCGACGGCGCGCGATGCGAATCTCACCGAGACCGGGGCTGTCCGTTGTTCGCCACGGGGACTTGCTTCGGTGCGAGCCTCTCCACTTCGGCCAACGGTCAGCCTGACTCGCCAGCGCTCTACCGGATGTGATCGGCGAGCCGCGTCAATGGCTGCCGAGACGGCGGCTTCGTTCCAGCGGAATCCGAAGTAGCGGGCCGAGGTGCGGGCGCGAGCTAGATGTCGATCCAGGAGCTGATACTCGCCGTCGTTGAGGGCCAGGGTCTCGAGAAGCTCGAATTCTTCCCATGGATCGGTCAGGAATCTCGCCTTGAGGCAGCACTCCTCGTATTCCCCGTCGCTCGTCGAGTCCCACGTTATCGCTCCACCAACACCGAAGGTGGCGGCACCATCGCTGTGATCGACGACCAGAGTTCTGATGGGCACACTGAACACAGCGTCGCCATTCGGGCACATCAAGCCGATCGCACCTGTGTATATCCCTCGCGGATGTTGCTCGAGCTCCTCGATTATTGCCATGCTTCGCGCCTTGGGTGCTCCTGTCACCGATCCGCAGGGAAAGAGCGCGCGGAGAATGTCCGTTACGGTGGCATCCGGTCTCTGAACCGCGGTGATCGTGGACGTCATCTGCAGGACTCTATTGAGGGATTCAACCGCAAACAGCTCGGTCACCTCGACCGATCCCGTCTCCGCGATTTTTCCGAGATCGCTTCGCAGCAGGTCCACGATCATCACGTTCTCCGCGCGATCTTTCTCGGACGACCGCAATTGCTCCGCGCGTTGATGGTCTTCCTCGAGCCACCGTCCTCGTGCGAGCGTTCCCTTCATGGGCCGCGTTATGAGCCTGTTCCCGCGCCGCTCCACGAAAAGCTCGGGTGAGAACGACAGAATCGTGTGACTCCCAATGTCCAGATAGGCGCAATGTGCCGCGCCTTGACTCTCGGCGATTGAGCGGAACCAACTGAACGCATCGCCAGCGAGTTGGCCGAGAAGCGGGAACGTGAAGTTCACCTGATAGGTATCGCCGGCTTCGATGTAGTCCCTGATCGACTGAATCGCCCGCTGATATTGTCGCCTGCTTATCTGAGGATCCCATTCCGACATCAGGGATGGACGGCTGGGAATCAAACGCGGATCGGCCGGTGACTGCTCCGCAAAAACGCTCATCCAGGCCAGCGGGAATTCCGATGTCGGCTTCACTGTGAGCGCCGAGTCGAAGGCTGGCGCGGCCTCGTAACTCAGCGCGAGCGCAACCCACGATCCGTCCCTGGCCGCTGCCTCCGCGGATTGAAGCAGCGGGATCACTTCATCCAGTGTCCGGGCAACGCGCTGTTCGGACGGCTCGCCGAACGAGGCGTTCCAGCCGCGGCCTTCGGCAAAGGACTCGAAGTGGGCAACAGGGATGTCGATCCTACGGGCGGGCATCAAGGCGTGCTCCAAGAGCGGCAACATTGTCATCTACTCGCAGCGCTGCCTGATCCGCCTCGCTTCC
>JANMMF010000243.1:0-2805 GCA_031372985.1 Gemmatimonadota bacterium | reverse complement strand
GTTCGCCAGAGGAAGGCCGGCGCAGTGGGTTCGACTCCCACGAAGTTCAACGGGCGCCGGAGCCTCCACCGGGTTCGACTCCCGGACGGCGTTTCAAAACTGGTGACGCGATCAGGCGATCGCGATCTCTGGTTCGATCCCAACGCTTGCTAACGAACGTTGCAGCAGACAAGCACTTTTCGGATGCGGCTTCGCCGCAATCGCTGATCTGATCGATTTGACCGTGCTCGTTGACGCCCCCCGAGAGGTGCGCCACGACCGCGTACTGGCACGCGAAGAACGGGAATTCCTCGCTGCATGGTATGCGCGTTGGGACGCGGCCGAGGAAGTGTACTTTTCGCAGATGCGACCGCGTTCGTCCTTCGACCTCGTCGTGACAACCACGGCGATTCGGATTTCATAGCGAATGCGTCCCCTGTTGCCGGCATCGATGACGCTGCTACCTAACGTACATTGCAGCTGACAAGCACTATTGGATTGCGCGCTTCGCGCGCATTGTTAGATGTGCTTGCAGCTCAACTAAGGCGTTAGGCCGGCCGCGAGGCTCAATGTCTGAAACAGTCGCCGATCCGGGTTCAGAATCCGTGAATTCATTCCGAGCACCTTCTTGGTTCGTCCGACTCGGCCTCGAACTGCTTGTCGTGTTCATCGGCGTTTACACCGCGTTTGCTCTGTCGCAATACCAAGCGAGGAGAGAGGCGGCAGAACGCCGCGACCAGCTACAGGATGCGCTCGTTCGCGAGATCAAGGATCTGACCTCCAACACCCGCCGAGTTGCGCAGCAGCTCCCAATCGAGCTCGCTCAATTTGACTCGGCCGTCCGCATGGGTGGCCATCCGGCGTTGCAGCCGTGGATTGAACCGGTGCGGGTGCAAACGCATATGTGGGAAGCCACTTTACAGTCCGGTGCATTGGACCTATTCGATGTCCTCACCGTGTACAGGTTGTCGCAGTTTTACAACGAGTTAAATGCCGGCTTTGAACAACTCACTCAACTCCGGAGCCTTTCGGAGTCTATTTTGATACCCAACCTGGAACGGGGGAGCGACGAATTTTACGAGCGCGATGGCCGCAGGTTACGTCCTAAGTATCAATGGTATCGCGACGGGCTCGGACGTCTTGCAGGATTAGCCGCGAGGATCACGGAGCTCGGTGATAGTCTGACAAACCAGCTCACTTCCGAGCAAATGCGTGCAACGCCCAAAAAATAATGGCGGCCTAACAAACGTTGCTGCTGCCAATCACTTTGTTGAAGCTCGCTGCGCTCGCATTTTATTAGATGTGCTTGCAGCAGAACTTGAACGTTAGGCTGCGCGAGTCCGCAAGAGGTGGCGCTGCGAATGAGCGATGTGACATTCTGGGGATTCGTCCTTGAAGTACTCAAGCTTGGGCGTCGGCTTTGGGTCCCGGTTGGAGCTGTTCTTCTGCTGGTCCCGGATCAACTTCACATACTCCATTACACTGCTGACACCCGCGAGCTAGCCTGCGCTCGACCCGGGGGTGAGGCGACAGCCGAAGACGAGAACTTCCGAAACGACGGCCGATTCAGGTAGACGAGAGAGTCCAGCCCGATCGATATTTCCGCGGAGGGCGTCCGGGCCCGTATTCGACAGCCGGAAACTCATTCCGCAGTGCTCGGTCGAAGCGACAAACAAGACGCCCTCTCCCGTCATGAGGCGAGGGTTTTTCAGGCGGCGAAGTCTTTCGATCGGTGTGCCGACACCGAGTGAGTCCGCGGTCCGGAGTCGGGGAGAGCGCACTGCCAATCTCCACACGCGACCCTCGACAATCTCCGCCTCAACCGTATCACGCGACAATGCGACCGCGAGCTTACGCGCCGGCATTCCTTCGGATCCCGGCGCCGTCTTATCGCTAACGACGTTGCATTTCTGTCTGAGCGATTCGACCGTCGTCCCAATGCGCAGCTCGCCGATCCCTTCGTCGGTGATGAGCTCTTCGCCACACGTCGATGGAATGGGCCGGAAGCTAGCGGCTGCAGGCGGAGGCGCCTGAACATCCGTGCTCGTGGTTTCCGGAGCAGCAGGGGGTGGAACGGGCTGCTGCTCCTTCTTCACTTCACAGCCGATGACTGCCAACAATAGGATAAGGCGACGCATTGTGATTTTGTCTTGAAGTCGGATTAGGTCAGTCTGCCGCGCGCTTCATTCTCGCGATTACCAGGCCGTAGGCGCCCAGATTGACGAGGAGCGCGAGACTTCCCAGCACAATCTGCGTCCCGCGCGTGAGCCCGGCCGGATAGAGCACCGGCTGAATGTAGTGCTGAATGAATCCTCCACTGTACCCGGCTTGCCCACCGCTATGGCGCAACGAGTTCTCGAGCGGCGTCAGCGGACAGACCCAGCCACTGTATTCGATGAGGATCCCCCAGATCGCGGCGGGAATGTGGAGGAACGCGAACCACGGCCAGCGAAGTACCAGCAGTCCGCCCAGCACGACAAAAAAGACGAACGCGAGATGAACGACCAGTACGAGATCAGCGAGCGCGCGGTAAATCAAGCAATCGTTGCGTCGAAATTCATCGTGTGCATCCAAGGAATCGCGGCGTGAAACTTCATCCTTTCCACGATCTGCGCGAATCGTGGCTCGTTGCGCAGCGGATCGAGAATCGGATGTACCCGCAGATAGGCCGACCACCCGCGGCGATCCTCTACCGCAAGCTCGATCGCGTCGAGCGTCTTCTCGACGTCTCCGAGTCCGATGTACACCGTCGCCAGCTCGACCGGCGATACGTACTCAGTCTTGCGCCGTTCCTCGAGGTCCACCGCAACCTCCTTCGCGTACGAT
>JANMMF010000205.1:0-1844 GCA_031372985.1 Gemmatimonadota bacterium | reverse complement strand
GAATCCCTGGGGATTGTGGTAGGCCCCGACGGGCTCTGTGCACCCGCAACACCCTGGACAGCCAACGCTGCGATTAAGAGTCTTCGCATGCCTTCTCCGCGTAGTATGGACGTCTGCCTAACGCCCTAGTTCAGCTGCAAGCACGTTACAACCATTGCGGCGAAGCCGCATCCGAAAAGTGCTTGGGATCTTGCATCACTTTCGTTGACACTCATGGTTTACGCCGCCCGCTGCTCAAAGGCAAGCGGCGACAGGTAGCCGAGGCTCGAGTGAAGGCGCGTCGCGTTGTAGTAGTGCATATAGGTACGCAGCGCGCGATGCAGCGCACGATCGGTTGGAAACGTGATTCCACGGGTGAGTTCGGCCTTGAGGGAATGAAAGAACGACTCGGCGTGGGCATTGTCGCCGGGGCCCCGGACGCTGGCACTCTGCAGGAGGCCGAGCTGCGCCACCTGCGCGCAAAAGGGTGCCCCCATGTACTCCGAGCCGCGATCACTATGGAAGATCACGCCCCGCGCGGCCCGGTGCCGAGCGACCTGGACAAGCACCGCGCACGTGACCGCCGCAGTGCGGCGGCGCGTCAATGACCACGCGAGAATGCGCCGCGAGAAGAGATCCATCACGATAGCGAGATAGCGCCAGGCGCCGCGGACCGTGAGGTATGTGATGTCGCCGACCCAGACCTGATTGGTGGCGGTCACACGTGTGGTCCAGAGCCGGTTCGGATGCCGCGCGTAGAGATGATGCACATTCACCTTCGCCCGATAACCTTGCACCGCTTTCGCGCGGAGCCCCGCCGCGCGCATGAGGCGTGCGACCCGGCGTCGGCTCGCGAGCCAGCCCGCGTTGCGCAGGAGCTGATAGAGACGTGGGCTGCCGTAGCGTTCCTGATGCGCATCAAAGAGACGTTCGATCTCCGTTGTGAGGAGGCGGTCCTGTTCTGCATGGGCACTCTCACCGCGCCGACGCCAGGCATAGAATCCGGCCGTCGTCACGGCGTAGCGCCGGCACAGCGACGCGACGCTGAAGTGCGCGCGCTGCGAGTCGATGAAGGCGAACGTGTCGCCTTTCGAGCGGAACAGAACCGAATGGCTTTTTTTAGGAGTTCGTGCTCCTCTTGTAGCAGCGCATGCGCCTTCTCGAGGGCCTGAAGCTGCGCTATCTCGCGTACAGGGCCGGGCGGTGGCGCCTGCCGCGCTCGCCCGCGTAGCCGACCGTCCCGCACATCCTTGCGCCACTTCGAGAGCATAAAGGGATGAATCGTCAGTGCAGCAGCCACCGTCTTTACTTGCAATCCCGGCTGCTGACTGAGTCGCACAGCAGTCAGCTTGAAATCATCGCTGTACTTCCGCACCGCCCGCGGCCCTGATCGTGGCATCGTTGACACTCCATGCTGGTTAGGTGGAAGTGTCTACAAAAGTGGTGCAAGAACCCTTGTCAGCTGCAACGTTCGTTAGGTAGCCGGGGAGGTGAGCTCGAACGGGCAAGGTGGAGGAGATATTACTTCACCTCCAGCCTTATCGACAGCGGGAATGATCCAGGCGAGTTCCGGTCCACGCGTCGAGTCAAAGCGGACGATTACAAAGCGAGTCGAGGATTGGAGAGCTCCCAGATCTGTCTTCATCCACTTCTCGAGCTGACTGCGTGTGTGAGGCTTTCGATTGAGTAGGTAGCTCCCGTCGGCGGGCAAGTCTATTACGGGTGCTCCCCTTGCTTGGTCGCAAACCCCGATGTCGGAACGCATCATCAGAACTGGGGGCTCGGCCTTACACCCACTGACGAGCGCAGCAACAACGAAAGTGACGATTAGTCGCAATTCCATGTTGGTCTGCCTAACGCCTTAG
>JANMMF010000289.1:0-2818 GCA_031372985.1 Gemmatimonadota bacterium | reverse complement strand
AGCCGGCGGAGTGAGTGAGACATCGCCAGGCATGCCGATCTTGAGGACGCCTCGGGAGTTCGGAACGTAGATCTTCACCGCGTAGACGAGATCCGCGCGCTCGTCGCGGGTCTGTATCGGCGTCGGCGTAAACTCCGCCTTGGACGACACCCATCTCACGACGCCGGGAAGAGTGAGGAGACTCTCGCCCCCCTGATCGACGCGCACCTGAACTCGCTGCCCGAGCCTGACCTGGGAGAGCTGCTTCTCTGTGATGTACGCGCGCAGTATGAGCGTATCGACGTCAGCGATCTTGTAGAGCGGCTGCCCCGACTGCACCACCTCCCCCGCTTTGGCGTAGGTGGCGAGCACCGTGCCCTCCTCCGGATTGACGATCCAGCTCTTCCTGATGCGATCGGCGATCTCGGCCACCCGTGCCGCCGTTGAGGCCACCTCGCGGCTCACGCTCTGCTGCTGCGAGCGAGCCGCGGCGATCTGGGCTACGAGCGTCCGATAATCACGCTCCGCCTGATCGCGCTGCTGCGCGGTTGCCGCTCGCTGGTCGAAGAGTCTGCGCATCCGCTCGTAGTTACGTTCCGCGATTGCGAGCTGCGCCTGATACACCCCGATCTGATTGCCTGCCTCCGAGACCCGGGCCGACGTCGCTTCCCGCTGCGCGACCATCTGTGCCCGCTCGAGAGCGAGCTGGGTCGTGTCGACAATACCAACCACAGCACCGGCCAGAAGATGCGTGCCTTCCACCGGAGTGAATGAGATCAGCTGGCCGCTGGTCTGAGCCGAAACCGAAACCTCGTTCGCCTCGAAGTTTCCGTATGCGTCGGGCTCGCTTCCGCCTCCGCACGCTACCGCTCCGCCGAAAGCGAAGAGGAGCAAAGCGCCCCGGCGTGGGTTCAGAGTCAGGGCGTGCATCACGGCACCTCGATGCCCAGCGTGTTGAGAAACCGCGCGCGGGACTGGGCAAGCTCCGCGCGATGCAGTGCGCGAGCGATGCGCGCGCTGAGTACATCGGTCTGGCGATCGACGTATTCCGCCGATGTCACGACACCTTCATTGAATCGCGATCTCGTTTCGGCGGCGATGTCCTCTCGCAGCGCGATGATCTCGTCGTCCTGCGCGAGCGTGAGGGCAAGCCGGTCGATCGTCGCAAGGTCCTGCTGTGTGGACCGGCGGAGGTTATCGGTGAATTGCTGCTCTTCGGCCGAGACGATTTGTCGCTGGAGCGCGAGCATCTCCTTTTCGCGTCTGGTCGATCCCCACGTCCACGGCGCCCACTGAACCTGGAGTCCCGCCAGCCAATAGCTGTCGAACTTGTCGCTGAGCGGGTTGAGTCCCGGGCGTCCGTAACCGGCGCGACCGAACGCAGAGAGGCGCGGCAGATCCTTCGCACCGGCGGCGCGCTCCTGTTGCTCGAGAAGCGCGCGCGAACGGGCGAACTGTTCGTACTCGGGCCGACCACCAAGCCCGCCAAGCGCCCCACGCGCGACCGCAACCTCAGTGGCAAGGTCGGGTGCGCGCAGGATTGTGGCGCTGTCCAGCGGGTGGCCGCTGAGGTCGGCGAGCACAACCAATGAAGCGCGCCGGCTCGAGCTGAGCTCGGCGACGGACTGCCGGCGCTTGAGCAGTTCGGCGCGAATCGTTTTTTCTTCGCTTGGAAGCGCAGTGCCTTCGCGTACGCGGGCGATGGCGACGCGAAGCTGCGCCTCGAGATCCGTGATTGCCACTTGCAGCTCCGCGAGCTGTGACTGTGCGCGCAAAGCCGCGAAGTAGACCTCACTGACGTTCTGCCTCACCGGAAAGAGCGCCACGCGGAGGCGCGCCTGCGACTCGGCTAGTTGCGCGTCCTCGACGGTACGACGCGCGCCGATGCTCGGATCGTACAGCCGCTGCCCCACGGCGAGGTGCCCGTCGTAGGTGTCGTGGGGCGGCGTCGGCACTCTTAGTCCGCCCGGAAGCGTAATAGGAATGCGCGCGACGTCCGACTGATACTGTGCCTGACCCTCGACCGAGAGCGTCGGGCGTCTCTCGGCGGTGAAATTTTGTTGGCGAAGCCGCGATTGGGCGGTGAGAAGCGCGAGCTCACGCCCGCGCGGATCGCGAAACACAGCGCTGTCCTGGAGTGCGCCAAGCGGTACCGAGTCACGCCCGGCGAGCTGCGACGAATCACTGCCGGGAACCTGCGCCCGCGCGGCGATGGACCACGCGGTCATCGCAATCACGATAAGACCAAGCTGGCGGCTATTCATGGGCGGAGTGCGTTGCGGACGAAGTCGGGCAGCTCCTTTCTGCGCTGGCTGATGAAGCGCGCGAAAGCAGCGTCGTCCAGGCCGAAGGCGATGGAGAGCATGGGTCGGGCGGCGAATGGGAAGATGCAGAGCGATACAATGTTGATCACCAGGTGCTGCGGCTGGATGCGCCGCATCGCGCCGGCGCGTACCTGCTCGTCGATCTGTTTCTCGAGATTCTTCAGGAGCGGAAGCATTACCGTCTGTGGCTCCGCACCGATCGCGATCGAAAGAAGCTGTTGAACACGTTGCGGGTGATGGTGAAGCTCCGAGATCAGGTACCCTGGTACGAACGGGTTTGCGGAGAGGTTGTCGAGGTAGACGCCGATGAGCGTGTCGATCTTCTCGTCGAGTGAGCTGTCGGCGCCAAGCGTCTGGACGAGGGCGGGGAAGATCCGCGATGCAACTTGCTGGAAGACCGCGGCGCTGAGCCGCTCCTTGCTCCGGAAATAGTAGTGGAGCAGGGCTTGGTTTACCCCCGCCTCCCGGGCGATTTCCTGCATGCGCGCGCCGGCCGTTCCGTCCCGGAGAAAAAC
>JANMMF010000194.1:0-6957 GCA_031372985.1 Gemmatimonadota bacterium | reverse complement strand
GGGCCTCCGGGACGGGCGGTGGACGTTCTCGGTCGACGTTGGGCGCGATTTCTGGAGCGTCCTTTAGCCCGATCGAGGCGCCTCGCTACAACCCCGTTATCGAACGACAGTACCGTCGTCCTTTCATAGGGGCGAACACCTGGCAAGCCGGAATCTCCGTGCCCCTGACGAATCAACATCAGGACCTAGGTATTCATGACGTCGATATTCGATTTCCGCCGCGCCTCGCTTACCACCGTGACCGTGATAGCGCTGACTGCATGGGCGACGAGCGGTTTCGCCCAGGTCAGTAATATTCCTGTCTCTCGTTCAGTGGAAGGGGCGGATACTACTTGGCAAAGAGCGGCGCTCGCCCGTGCGGACAGTGCGTGGCAAGCCGGCGCGTATCCCCTGGCGACGAACTTGTATGAGGCGATCGTAGCCCGTGATTCGTCGATCCCGATTGCGGTCTTCCGGCTTGCGACACTCCGCTCGTGGGATAATCGATTCGATGAAAGCATCGCGCTGTTCCAGCGCAATGTCGCACTGGAGCCAAACTTTACGGAGGCCAGGCTGGCCGTAGCCCGGGTAACAGCGTGGAGCGGCCGCTACTCCTCCGCCATCGCCATCTATGACTCCGTCATAACACGTCAGCCGACGAACCGCGAAGCCGTGCTCGGGCGGGCACAGACTCTCGCGTGGGCGGGGCAGCTCGACGAAGCGCTGGCCAGTTACAAACGGTGGACAGTCGCGCACCCAACTGACCGAAACGCGTTCATCGAGTACGCACGCGCTCTAGCATGGAACGGACAGCTCGACGAGGCCGAGTCCCTCTACACCCAGCTCGCTCAAACGGGGAATGCAAACGCGAAGAAAGGACTGGCACGCGTAATCGGATGGAGAGGCGATCTGCAGCGTAGCGAGCACACCTGGCGACAGGTTCTCGTCACTGATCCCGCGGATGCCGAGGCACTGACGGGTCTGGCGCAGGTGCTGAGTTGGCAGGGTCGGCAGACCGACGCCGAGTCGGCGCTCCAGCTCGCGTTGCGCTCGAATCCGGCCTACGGTGATGCGCGCACCCTGCTGCGGGTGGTACAAGCCGATCTGAGGCCGAGTGTGACGGTGAGCGGACTCAGCACCAATGACAGCGACGACAATCGCGCGACCAGCTTCATGCTCGATTACGTCAGGCGAGCCCCATGGAACGGTACCTTTGGCGCGCGATACGCGGAGCGCTGGGCGAATTTCGGGGTGGTCGACTCCCGCGCGGATGCAGTGAATCTCTTCGGTCGCTGGCAGCCTGCGGCTAGTTCCTGGCAGCTACGCGCTGACGTTGGTGTCACAAGGCATTCCACTTCGATAGTGGTGACGCCAGCCCCTCAGCGGACGCTTGTAAATGGCGCCGTGCGTGTGTCCGGCAATCTGAGTCGAACCCTCACCGTCGGATTGCTCGCATCTCGCGCTCCATTCGACGAGACCGCGCTGCTGATCGCCAATGGTGTGGTGGCCTCCGAGATCGCGGGAGAAGGGGAGATTGCGCTACCCGCCCGCTTGAGCCTGTCGGGCGCGGCGAGTCACGCCCGGCTCACCGGCGGATCACGCGACAATTCGCGGAACGCCTTCTCGTCGACGCTTCGCTGGAGCTACAACCGACGCTGGAGCCTCGCCGTCGGCGCGCGTCAGTTCGGATACGATACGGCATCTGCCGATGGCTACTTTGCACCCAAGAGATACACGCTTGCCGAGGGTAGCGGCCGCGGCCGTGTCGGCGGAGATATCGGCTGGAACGCCGAAGGCGAGGTGGGCCTGGGTCAGCAGCGGATCGAATTCTTTGGCTCGAGCGCCGGATCACGGCTTGCCGAGCGAGCGGCGCTGACGGCCGGGTACAGGTTCGACCCGGCTCACGAGATCAGTGCTTCCGGAGGCTACGCCAACGTCGCCGCACCAGGCCAGACGAGCGGTAGCGAATACAAGTACTATAGTTTTTCGCTGCGCGCGCGAGTGGGCTTCTAGCCTACTCGGATCGTTGGTCCGGGAGCGCGGCTAGCGCGCTCCCGGATGGTCCGGAATCTCTCCGAACGTGCGTTGCATCGCGGCGAACAGCGGTTTGACCTCCGCGTGCCACTGCGGGCTCTCCCAGGGAGCCCAAGTCCAGGTCGGGATGTCAGCGAACCTCCTGCTGGAGCCAGTGCCACGCGGAAGGGTGTCTCCACCCGAGCGCGGGCTCGCAGGGTCGTAGCTCTCTACCACAAACCGGAACCCGTCTGTCGCTGCTCCCGAGACGTATCCATCAGTCGTGTTTCGGATCAGCACGCTTCGAGTCGAAGGGTCCACCAGCTGGAGCATTCCCCACGGAAGTCGCACTTCTATCACTCCGGTCGCGGCATCAGCGAACCAATCGGCGAGCGAATTATCGGACTCGCGTGCATGGCGAAGCCGATTACGATTGTAACTGATCGCTGGATAGATCTTGCCGTCCCGCCCAATCCGTCGTCGGTTCGGGACCACGACGAGGGAATCCCACTGCCCAAGGTCGTTCGCAACGATTCGCACCGCGGGGTTGTATACGTACTGAGTCGCCTGCGGCTTGCTCGCCGGGATGACCACCGGACGATACGGATTATAGGGGTGATCGACCAGCACCTGACTCTGTTCCGGCCCTCCGAGAACGAGTACGAACTCGAGCCCAATGGGCGCGCGCGAGTCGGTGTGCGGGAGACGCGTGTCCCCGAGGTTTGGGCGATAGGTGTCGATTCCGATCTGGTAATGAGCCCGAGCCCAGTCGATTCGACCAACATCGAGCCGGAGGTAGACGTAAGCCTCGTCCTGAGCGACGCGAAATGACTTGAGGCGGAGTGATGTCGGAACGTTCGACGATGCTTCAGTCGCTACGTACAGCACCGGTCGCCCTCTCCAATCCGCGCTGTCACCATCAATCTTGATTCTCGAGCCCTTCTTGCCGGCGCGCATCGCTATGACACCGTAGCCCTCTTCCGCGTCCAACGGATTTAGCCAGAGCTGCTTTCGGGTATGCGGATACTCAAAATCGGTGACGATCCAGCTCTTCTTGAACCACTCGTCGATGAGTGCAAAGAGTCCAGCTCCCGCGGCTCCGGACGCGTAGATATCCCGCGTCAGTCTTGTATTCACGAGCGCCTGCTGTTGTTCGGAATGGCCGCCGTGATTCCATCCCTGCGGCTGAAAGTGTCCAATGCCGCGCGATGAGGGCACCCCGTACTCGCTGATCACGAGCGGCATGTTGCCGTGATGCGCCACAAGCTCGCGCAGATATCCGAAGTAGTTGCTCGGCCCCTCTGGCGACCGGGCTTTTGAATATCCCGGATCGACCACAATGAACTCCGGGTAGTACGGGTACGCGTGGTACGATGCGAACACGCCGGCAGGGAACGCACCGGTTGCTCGCATCTTTACCGCGTCGAGGCCAACCGCATCGTTGTCGTACTCCTTCGAGACCTCGACTATTCCCTCGCCGCGGGCCCGCAGCAACGCAAGCTCCTGCGGCATGCTCGTTTCGGTCGGATGCGTCAGAGGGTCGAGCGTCGGCCAATTCGTGTACGCGATTGGACGCTGGGCGTTGTACCGCTCCATCTCGAACGACACCATGAAGTCGCATTGCTCGGCCAGCCAGGTCTCGAGGGCATTGCCACTGCTAATGCCGACGTATTTGCCACCATAGCTTGTCTTTCGTGGCTGCAATGCGTTGTACGCGACCACTGAGTACGGCTCCCACTCACGGCCGATGATGTAGCCGAGCGTCCAGGGGGAGACATCGGCGAGATAGGCTCCGCTGGCGTGGCCTGGTGCGGGCGGAATCGTAGCATCGCCGTGAACGAGGGAGACTACGCGTTGCATTTCGCGGCGAAACTGAGCGAGCCATCGGGGATCGTCATACTTCTCCTCCTTCTTGCCAGGAGGCGGTTCCGCCCAGACTCCGTGGATCAGCCAGACTGGACGAGCGGGGTGTGCGAGATTCCAGTTTCGCAGAGCCGCGTAGAAGTGCGGCGGATGAATGGTGTAGACTCGGACCGCATTTGCCCCCATATCGGCGATGAGTGCGATCCACTTATCGTAGGTCCCGTCGTTGGGAGGAAACTCGGATGGAGATTTTCCGGGCAGCGCGGCGCCGAGATTTACGGCCTTGATCCACATCGGCGACCATTGTCCGGTAGCGTTCCTGACTTCTATGACGCGCCGCCCGGTTCTAGCCGCAATGGTCGTCTGCGCCGGGCGTGGGCGTGCCGCGAGCACGTCCTCCCTAATCTTACCGGGAAGTTGCGCCAGATACGCCAGCGCTGTCGAATCATTGGGGACGATTTGGAGCGCCCGCTCAAAACTGCGGCGTGCCGCCGGTACATCACCTGCCCTGTACGCGACCATCCCTGCGCCAACCATCGCATCGTATGAGCGTGGGTCGGTAGCGATGGCGCGAGCGAAAAATGCTTGTGCCTCCGGTAGTCGCCCTTCACGCATTGATGCGTAGCCGGCGCCGGTGAGCGCCCCAGGGTCGCTCGGACAAAGAGTCAGCGCTCGCTTGAATTCATTTCCCGCGACCGCGATGTCGTTTGCCCGGTACGCGCTCCATCCCCTCTCGATCGCCTGTCGTACGCTCGGAAGTGCTGAGCAGGTCGGTTGGGACAGGGCGGGGCCAGCCGCCGTGACAAGGAGTGAGAGGAGGAAGTGCATACCTCTGAGACGAAGTGGGACAACCTGTGTCACCGGCTTACGGCGATTTCACGAGAATTGATTTGACCATATGGCGCTTGATGACGCTGCCTAGGTTGCGGTGTGACTTCAGTCGTCGATCCACTCGCAAACGACCGGTGGCTCGTACCGATTCTCTCCGACATTCTGCCGGAGGGCTCGCTTCGGGCGCTCGAGCCCTCGGTCGGCGAGAGCTATTGGCGGGCTGCCGTCGACAAAGCGCTGGTGACCGACGACCAGCTGCTCGAAGCGTTGTCGACCCGAGCCCGCGTCAGAATTGCGGCCGATCTCCTCGTGAGCTCCCAGGCGCGAGATAAGGTGAGCGAGCGCCTCGCCCGAAGATTCGGAATCCTTCCATTGGCCATCTCCGAATCCACGCTCGACATTGCGACCTCCAATCCATACGACCTGGACTGCGAGAAGACTCTTGCCTTTGCCACGCGACGCACGGTGCGCATGTGCCTCGCCTCACCCCACCGGATCCAGGAGCGGATCGAGGAGGTCTACGCGCCTGTTGAGCGGGTCAGTCAATTGCTCGTGAGCGCAGGGAACTCACCAGTGCGCCACGTCATCGAAAAGGCGGACGATACCGAGACCGAGCTGGATGAGAAGCAGGTCGAGCGGCCAGTTATCAAGCTGGTCGACCACATCGTCGCCGAAGGAATCGCCGCCGGTGCGAGCGATATCCATCTCGAAGCGGGCGAGAGCGGAATCGCCGTTCGGTATCGGATCGATGGGATGCTCAAGCAGGTCATGGTTCTCCCGAAGGCCGTTGGGGTGCCCCTCGTGTCGCGAATCAAGATCATGTCGCAGATGGACATCGCCGACCGCCTGCGCCCGCAGGGAGGACGAGCGCGCGTGGCGATCAATGGAGCGCGTGTCGATCTTCGCGTCTCGACTCTGCCCGCGTCGCACGGTGAGAAAGTCGTGATCCGCATCCTTGATTCACGCGCGGCACTCCGATCGGTGGAGTCGCTGGGTCTCGATCCGGTGGATGGCCCCCGGATGCAGAAGCTGCTCGAGGTGCGCGAGGGTCTGATCCTCGTCACCGGTCCCACCGGCTCCGGAAAGACGACGACGCTCTACGCCGCGCTCCGGATGCTCCAGCACCGGGGCGTCAACATCATCACGGTCGAGGATCCGGTGGAGTATCGGATTCCCGGAATCGTGCAGGTCCAGATCCATGAAAAGGCGGGGCTCACCTTTGCGTCGGCCCTTCGTTCGGTTCTGAGACAAGATCCGGACGTCGTCCTTATCGGCGAGATCCGCGACCGCGAAACGGCGGCGATAGCCCTTCAGGCGTCGCTGACTGGGCACCTCGTGTTCGCAACTCTGCACACCAACGATGCATGCAGCTCGATAACCCGATTGACGGATTTGGGTGTCGATTGCGCCAAGCTCGCTGGCGCGCTGAAGGGAGTCGTCGCGCAGCGTCTGATCCGGCGGCTCTGTCCGACGTGCAAGCTGGTCGCCAACGCCGGCGTTCCCCGACGGCTCGTGGGGTCCGTTCCGGAGAGCTCGATGATCTACATCCCCGTTGGCTGCGGAGAATGCGCGATGACGGGCTACTCGGGCCGGATCGCGGTGACGGAGGTTCTCGTGACGACTCCGGAGGTCGAGCGCGCCATCGCGGGCAACGAGCCGCCTGACAGACTCCTTGCCGCCGCTCGCAGCTCGGGAACCCGATCGCTCTGGGGATGCGGAGCAGCGCAGCTCGTGGTCGGGAACACCAGCGCGCAGGAGTTGGTTCGGGTCCTGGAGCCCGAAGGGGCACGAGCCGGTGCATCTGAGCCCGCCACAGGCTATGATCTATCGAAACCGATTATTTACGAGAGGCTTGTGAAGAAAAGCGAGACCAAGATCGTCGCCGGCGTCGTGGAGGTGTACGTCATTCGTCACAACGGCGGAGACTGGCGGGTCCTCGCCCTCCAGCGCGCGGACAATGCCAAACGGCCTGGCTCCTGGGAGACCGTCTACGGGAAAATAGATTCCGGAGAGCGCGCCGAGGATGCCGCGGTGAGGGAGTTGGAGGAGGAGACCGGCCTCGAGCCGACCGCGCTCTACAACGTCACGGTCAACAGCTTCTACCTGCACACGAAGCGCACGATCCAGATGTGCCCGGTCTTCGCTGCCTTCGTGGAAGATGATGCCGTGGTCATGCTCGGGGAAGAGCACGAGCGCTCCGAGTGGTTGTCGGTCGACGACGCGTGCGAGCGCTTCACCTGGCCGCGAGAGGCGCACTCGCTGCGCGATGCC
>JANMMF010000185.1:0-6526 GCA_031372985.1 Gemmatimonadota bacterium | reverse complement strand
GGCAGCTTACTCGCTGATTTGCTTTATGCCTGGGCAGACCCAAGACTTCGCGCCCGTTAGTCCGCCGCGTCCGCGCGAGACTCCTCTCGCGCTCGGAGTGCGCTGGCTCCTGCGCTGGAGATCCTCTCGCGCTGCGCTCGTCGTGCTCGGGATCATCGTGCTCGCCGGCTTGCTCGCGCCACTCATCGCTCCGTACGATCCGTCGGCGCAGCCGGATATTGTCGCGCTCAAGGATCTTCCGCCTTCGCTCGCGCACCCATTCGGCACCGACCCATACAGCCGCGACGTGCTGAGCCGCGTGCTCTACGGCGCCCGCCTCTCGCTGCTGATTGGTGTGCTTGCTACGGTAGTGAGCCTGACGCTCGGCGTCGCGTATGGCGCGATCGCCGGATACGCGGGCGGACTGGTCGATACGATCATGATGCGCGTGCTCGATGCGCTTCTCTCGATCCCACGCCTTCTCCTTCTCATCGGGATTCTGGTGGCGTGGCCGCGACTCTCGGTTGGCGCGCTGGTGTTGTTCCTCGGCTTTACAGGTTGGTTTGGACTTAGCCGCATCGTCAGAGGTCAGGTTCTTGCGTTGAAGCACGCGGACTTTGTCACCGCGGCGCGAGCGCTCGGCGCCAGTCGGCGACGGATTCTGCTGAGGCATCTGCTCCCGAATCTGGTCTCTCCGATCGTCGTCGCGGCGACACTTGGCGTCGCCCACGTTATCGTTCTCGAAGCCGGACTCTCGTATCTGGGCATCGGTGTTCCACAACCACAGGCGAGCTGGGGGAACATCATTCAGGACGGTGCCGACCAGGTCGCAACCCTGTGGTGGATGTCACTCTTTCCCGGTCTCTTCATGGTGTTCACGGTGATGACGCTCAACATCCTGGGAGAATCACTCCGCGACGCGTACGAGCGGCGGTCGTGACACGATGACGCCTCCACTTCTCTCCGTCCACGACCTGCGCACCTGGTTCTACACTGAAGGGGGCGTCGCGCGCGCGGTTGATGGCATCTCTTTCGACATCGGCGCCGGAGAGACGGTCGGAATCGTCGGAGAATCCGGCTGTGGAAAATCCGTCACCGCCCTGTCGATCCTGCGACTCATTCAGCCGCCCGGCAGAATCGAGCCCGGCAGTCGCATCGAATTCGAGGGAAAAGATCTCGTCACGCTGGGCGACGAGGAGATCCGCGACATCAGAGGCAATCGCATCTCGATGATCTTCCAGGAGCCGATGTCGGCGCTCAATCCTGTGTTTACGGTCGGTGACCAGGTCGCCGAAGTCGCGCGGGTGCACGCGGGGATGAGCAGGAGGGATGCGTGGGATCGCGCTGTCGAGATGCTTGCCCTCACCGGCATTCCCGACGCCGAGGCGCGCGCCAGGCAGTACCCGCACCAGCTCTCGGGCGGCATGCGTCAGCGGGTGCTGATCGCGATGGCGCTGATGATGAAGCCCGCGCTCGTCATCGCCGACGAGCCCACCACGGCGCTCGATGTCACCATCCAGGCGCAGATCCTCGATCTGCTCGTCGACCTGCAGAAGCGCATCGGCACTTCGATCCTGATGATCACGCACGACCTGGGCGTGATCGCCGAGACGACGTCGAGGGTGATCGTGATGTACGCCGGCGAAGTCGTTGAGCAAGCCGATGTCGACGAGCTGTTCGCCAAACCGCACCACCCGTACACCGAGGGGCTCATGCACTCGATGCCGCACATCGGGCACGATCAGGAGCGCCTCAACGTGATCCCGGGCACCGTTCCCTCGCCGACCGACTGGCCGCAGGGCTGCCGCTTCCGCGAGCGATGCCCCTATTCATGGGAGCTCTGCGTCGAGGAGCACCCGCCTCTGTATCAGGTGGGAGTCGATCACGTGTCGCGCTGTCACCTGGCGATCGAGCCCGAGCGCAGGAACCATCCCCACCCTCCGCTGGTCGTCCAGGAAGGGGTGGCGGCAGCATGAACGGGACTGAGCCCCTCCTGTCGGTGAAGAATCTCAAAAAGGAATTCCCGATCAGGAAGGGAGTATTCTCGCGGCAGGTGGGAGCCGTGAAGGCGGTGAACGATGTCTCCTTCGACGTCGCGCGCGGCGAAACCCTCGGCGTCGTCGGCGAATCCGGCTGCGGGAAGACGACTACCGGCCGGGCGATTCTCCGACTCATCGAGCCGACATCGGGCGAGATCAGATTCGAGGGGCGGGACGTGCGATCGATGGGAACCTCGGAGCTGCGCGCGCTGCGACGCGAGATGCAGATCATCTTCCAGGATCCCGTCTCCTCGCTCAACCCGCGCATGACCGTCGGCGCGATCATTCGCGAAGGACTCACGATCCACAAGCTTGCCGAAGGCGCCGCCGCCGACGCGCGCGTTCGGCAGCTGCTCCAGGAAGTCGGGCTGCGTCCCGAATACTCGAACCGCTATCCCCACGAATTCTCCGGCGGGCAGCGCCAGCGCATCGGCATCGCGCGCGCCCTCTCGGTCGAGCCCAAGTTCATCGTCTGCGACGAGCCGGTGTCGGCGCTCGACGTATCGGTTCAGGCGCAGGTGATAAACCTGCTAGGGGATCTGCAGCGTGAACATAACCTTACTTACATGTTCATCGCGCACGACCTCTCCGTCGTCGAGCACATCGCCGACCGGGTTGCAGTGATGTACCTCGGCAAGGTCGTGGAGCTGGCGACGGCCGACGATTTGTACCGCGAACCGCTGATGCCGTACACGCAGGCGCTGCTCTCGGCGGTGCCGGTCGCGGATCCGCACGCGCGCAAGGAGCGAATCATTCTGCAGGGAGATGTCCCTTCACCAGCGAACCCGCCGTCCGGGTGCGTCTTTCACCCGCGCTGCCACCATCCGGCAAGGGATGCAGCGTGCGCGAAGATCGTTCCTCCGCTGGAGGAGAAGGCGCCGGGACATTTTGCGGCATGCATCAAGCAACCACCCACGACGATCAGCTGGGAGGAACAGAAGCTCTCTGGTGGCGTACATCGCCCTGAGCGGTATCTTCCCCTCGCGGCGGTCCACGCGTAGCGACCCTCACTCTTCGAGACAATGGCCAGAGAATCGAGAGACGTCCCCAAGCAGGCTTCTGAAGGCACAGTAACCACTGATGCGCCTCCCCCGGGATTCGACCGCGGCTTGGGCGGACGCACCTTCTTCGGACACCCGGTCGGTTTATCGACTCTCTTCTTCACCGAGATGTGGGAGCGGTTCTCGTACTACGGGATCCGTCCGCTCCTGGTGCTCTTCATGACAGCCGCCATGGCGCAGGGCGGCTTCGGCTTCGAGCGGCAGACCGCGTCCTCGATCGTCGGCATCTACGCGGCGTGCGTCTATCTCGCATCACTGCCCGGCGGCTGGATCGCGGACAGACTGCTTGGCTTGCGACGCGCGATCTGGTACGGCGGAATCCTGATTGCGCTCGGGCACCTGTCGATTGCGCTGTCTCTCGTTTTCGCGCACTCGGCGTTCTTCATCGGCCTCGTTCTCATCGTCATGGGAACAGGGTTGCTCAAGCCGAACATCTCGGCCATCGTCGGCGAGCTCTATCCCGAGGGCGGAGCACGACGCGATGCGGGTTTCTCGATCTTCTACATGGGAATCAACATCGGTGCGCTCGTCGCGCCGCTCATAACCGGGTATCTGGGCGAGCGCGTGGGCTGGCACCTTGGCTTCGGCGCCGCGGGCGTCGGTATGGTGATCGGTCTCATCACCTACCGGCTCCGGGCCTACAAGACCCTCGGCAACATCGGCGTGGCGCCGGCGTCGACTGATCCGGCCGAGCATCGCCGTGTCAAGCTGACTATCGCGGTCGGAGTCGCCGCAATCGCGCTGCTGATTGCGCTGACAATGGGCGGGATGATTCACATCAATCCGGTTTCTCTGGCGCAGAAGATGACGCTCGTCATCGTCGGGTCGGCGCTGGCGTATTTCATCTACCTGTTCGTCGGCGGCGGGTTGACGACCGAGGAGAAGAAGCGCGTCGTCATCATCATCCTGCTCTTCATTTTCGCTGCGATCTTCTGGTCGGCGTTCGAGCAGGCCCCCACATCGCTGAATCTCTTTGCCCGCGATTACACCGATCGACACGTGTTTGGCTGGGAGATGCCCACTCTCTGGCTCCAGGCCGCCAACTCGGTGTTTGTGATTCTGCTGGCGCCCGTCTTCGCCGCCGTCTGGATCGCCCTCGGCCGTCGCGGCAAGGATCCTTCGAGCGTGGCGAAGTTCGCGTGGGGACTGTTCTTCGCCGGACTCGGATTCGTGGTGATGCTTTTCGCCGCGAACATCGTGATCGAGGGGGGCGGCAATGTACGCGTCTCGGCGTGGTGGCTCGTGTTCAGCTACTTCCTGCAGACCATCGGCGAGCTGTCTCTGAGTCCGGTTGGACTCAGCTCGATGACCAAGCTCGCACCCTTCAAGTTCAAGGGGCAGATGATGGGAGTCTGGTTCATGGCCGCCGCGCTGGGCAACCTGATCGCCGGCCTCGTTGGCGGCAAAGTCGATCCGGAAAAGCTCGACCAGATGCCCGTTCTTTTCCGGCAGACGTCGATGTTCCTCTTCATCGCAGCGGTCGTTTGCGGGCTGCTGGTGATCCCGGTCGGGAAGATGATGAAGGGAGTGCGCGCGGGAGATCGCTGATGGAGAGAGTCATGCGTAGGCGTTTACTCGTGATGGCTTTGTCGACTTGCGCGTTCTCGTCGGGCCTCATCGCCCAGACGCCTACACCATCAGCCACCGTCCCGGAGGTGACGACCAACGGACGGGGCGAGACGCTCATCGCCCGCTGGGAATTCGTCGCGGGTCCGTCGCGCTAGAGCGAAGCCGGCCTACGGCCAGCTGAACACCGACGCGGGCACGGACCGCTCGCGGCTGTTGTAAATGTCGCGCGGCTCTGTCCGGAACGTTCTCGTGAAGTCGATGACGGTCAGTCGCACTTCGACGGAGCGTTTGTGCTGTCCTCTCACCGGAAACGCAAAATCCGCGCGGATTGTGCGGCGCGATTGCGGGGGCGACGCCGCCAGGATGCTGAAGCCGGTAGAGAGGTAAACCGGAGTAGTCACCCCGAATGGCGAATCCCCCGCCCAGATCTTTCCCGCCTCGCCAAAGCCCGCGACGGCCACGCTCGCGAGCTGCCTGTACCGGCCGAGCAGGTAGCGGTCCTCTAGCCGCGCGACCAGCCTCCGCGCGCCACCCACGTCGGCGGTCCTGAACCCACGCAGGCCCCCGTCCCGATCGGCGAATGTCAGCTGAAAGGGAACCCTCTGCTTCCACCCGCCGCTCCAGGTCAGGTCGGTGATGAAGGTATGCCGATTGAACGGCTTCAAATACACCGCGCCTCGCCCGTGAGCGAGGATCCCGTCCCAGCTGCCCTCGTCGTCGCGCCGGCCCTCCCCCGCGATGCTGAGCGCGGAGTAGGAAATGGGCGTCGCCATGCCGGCATACAGGTCGGTGGACCCGAACATGTCCCGCTCCTTTCCGCCCAGAAACCTCGCCCCTTTGCCGACCAGCATCGCTACCTGCACTCCGGTTCTCAGATCCTGGGTTCCCTCGAGCGCGTCGAATCCGCTGACGCGAACGAACCGGACATTTCGCACACCCCACAACGCATTGAGCCGAGCCGTGTGATGCGACGAGTATCTGTTGATCAGCGCCTGGCTCGTATCAGGCAGGAGAGCCGTGTCGGTGACGAGAACCGGCTGAATGCCCGGCCGCTCTTCCTCGAACGAGATCGATCCGCCGACGAGCGCCAGACGTCCGGACGGAGGACCGACCCGGAGGACACCGCCGATATCGCTGTACGATCGCTCGATACGCAGCGCCGCCTTTTCGGCGTTTGGTCTCCGGAAATAGAAGTAGGCATTCGTGTTCCCGGCCGTCGTCCGCCAGGACAGACGCTGAAGGTCGGTTAAAAATGGGTGGCTGAGCTCGGTCGCCCAATCGCTTCCGAGCTCACGCCGGCCTCCCTCCACTCGAAACTGGTACGGTCTTCCGAGGAACTGATAGTCGATGACCTTGCCCGCGTAGACGTCGCGAAAAGGCCCGCCTGCCTTCCACTGGCCTTCGGCGTGGATGGCGCTGCCGAGGAGGTTGTCTTCACCGACCTTGAGCGAGTGAAAATTGGGAGATTTTGCCCTTATTCCCAGGCCGAAGATGAGCGAGACTTCGTCGACCGTCGTGACGTTGAGTATCACCCCGCCGGCGCCATCGGCGTACGCGAGCACAGTTGCGTCGGCAATGAACGGCTGCGCGCGCAGAATGCGCTCCGATTCCGCTCGCCGCAGCTCGGTGCACTGGGACCCGAGCTGGAGCGCCAGGTAGCGCCGGATCACTGATTCTCTGGTCGTAACGTGCTGCTTGGCGGCAAATCTTCCCGCCCGCTGCCACACGGTGTTGCCCGTGATGCGGAAGGGCGGGCTCGCATCAATGTCGATGCGACTGATGCGCTCCCCCTTGCAGGTGACGGGCAGGCCGCTCAGACTTTGGGATTGTGCCACAGTCGCCGACGCGGCGGCGAACAGCAATGCCAACGTACCCTGT
>JANMMF010000173.1:0-6916 GCA_031372985.1 Gemmatimonadota bacterium | reverse complement strand
TTAAGAGCAAAAATCGGCGCTGGCTGCAGTCCTCCGCAACCAGCGCCGATCGTGTTCAGCATCGACTCAGTATTCACCGCGTGGACTATCAGCGGCTCTCACTCAAAGGTCTAATTGCGTACCGAAGTCCGACCTGCAGACGTCGGCCGAGTCCTGCACAGTTCGGCCGGCCATAGTTTGTATTCGGATTGCTGGGCGGCCTGATCTCGGTGTCGTAGCATCCGAAGTTGTCGCTGTTGAAGACGTTGAACACGTCGATGAGAAGGCTGGCGCTCGACCGCTGCGCCAGACGGAAACCCTTCTCCAGGCGCACGTCCATGTTCTGGTAGCCGAATACGTGACCGATTCCGAGGAACGCGCGGGTCGGTGTCTGGAATACGTAAGTCTTTCTCTGATCGACGCCAAAGCCCGCGCTCGCATCAGTCGCGTTCACCGCGATGCCGGATGCCAGATTGATAATGGTGCTGAACAGAAAATCGGCCGGAAGCTTGACGATTCCGTTCGCTACGATTGCGTGGCGCTGGTCGTTCGGCGCGCGCAAACGCGGACGATCGGCAACCGTTGGATACCGGTCGTCGAAGCCCCAGAAAATGTCCTGGCTCTGACCCTGCTCTTCCGACTTGGAAAGGGTATACGAGAGGCCGCCGCCCCACCTGTCCTGCATTGGGCGCTGAATCTGTAGTTGGAGAGCGTCGTACCAGGTCTTCACCCGGTCGTCAGCAACGAAGACCGTGTTGTACGGCAGTGCCGTGCCGCCGCCCCACGGGCTGCCGCGAATGAAGTTCATGTAGTTCTTGCCGCGCAATCCGTTGTAGCTGAGCGTCACACGGTTTGCCCCGAGGTCGTGGCGCACTCCGAGCGACATCTGGATTGTGCGTGGCGGTACCATGTCGTTCTTGACGAGGAACACCTCTGGCTCTCCCACTGATACCGCCAGCGCTCGGAGCGCTGCCGGGTCATAGTACGAGGGGTTCCAGACTGCGCAGTTGGTCGCACCCGGGGCGCATGTCGGCTGGAATGCGATGGTGATCACGCTGAATTGACGCCTGAACTGCTCGTCGAACAGAGTGTTCCAGTAGTTGCGGTCGAAGTAGATACCGCCACCACCAAAGATTACGGTGGATCCATCACCCTTAATGTCGTAAGACGCGCCAAGTCGCGGCTGGAACGCCTTCATGAACCGCTTGCGGGTGCCACTGCCTGTTGTGATGTAGTTCTCGATCCCGCCAAGTTGCTGAATTACGTTGACGACTGTCGGCGGTCCACTGGCGTTCGGCTTATCGACCGTCAGCGCGTTGGCGGCATACGCGGCGCGCAGAGAGTCTCCCAACGGGGTCGGCGTTACGTAATCGTTGTTGATCCCGTTCGTCTCCATATCCCAGCGGATACCGAGGTTGACCAGCAGCTTCCGGCCGATCGACCAATCGTCCTGGAAGAAGGCCCCGAACTGCTTGTTGTTCGTCTTGATCTTTGGATCACCGTACCCCAGCGCTACCTCAAAAGGCCGGCTCCAATTCTCCGGAGCGCGGCGATACCTGAAGATCGGGTTGCCGACGAAATTCTTCACCCCGTCGTAGGACAGGAAATCCACGTTGACACCCGTCTTGAAGACGTGGTCACCGGCAATCTGAACGCCGCCGAGCGTGATGTCGTCCCGCAGCGAGATTCGGTTCTGCTTGAAGTTCTGTTCCGTATCCTTGCCGCCGACCCGCAGCAAACCGAAGAAATCCTCGCCGATTATGTCGAAGTTCTTGGCGACCGGATTCCAGGTGAAGAACTGCGTGTTGATCTGAGCCTCGTTCAGCAGACTCCCACGTGAGTGCTTCCAGTTGGCGACGCCGGTGTAGGTATCGATCGCCAGGTCTTCCGCCGCTTCGAACGACGTTCCTCCGCCGAATCCACGGAAATCGTTGTCCTTGCGGATGGTGAAGCTGGCATCGATGGTGTTCGTCTCGGATGGATTGAAGGTCAGTTTGCCCAGCGCCAAATGCTCGCGGAACTGCTGCGCTTGTTGACCTGTCTGTGCGCGAAGCCGCGTGACCAGAGCCGCGGGAGCGAAAAGCGTGTCGCCACCAAGCCGGATGTAAGCCGGCTCATCGCGGAAATTCAGCTCGTAGGTTCCGAAAAAGAACAGTTTGTCCTTCATGATCGGGCCACCGAGCGCGCCTCCTGCCTGGAGGCGCTGGTAGTTCGGACGCCCCGAGTTATTGCGGACGGCAAACTCGTCCCGTGCGACGTAGGCCTTGCCTACGCCGTTCGCGAAGGCCTCGGCCTCGAATTCATTGGTGCCGCTGCGCGTGGTGGCAACGATAATCGCGCTCGCCGCCTTCTGGTATTCGGCCTTGTAGTTCTGCGTCAGGACACGGAATTCCTGAATGGCACCCTGTGGCAGCGGGTTACCCTTGCTTGCATCCTGACCCACGATGCCACCGCGGAGGACGTCGTTCTTGTAGCTGGCTCCATCGACGAAGACGTTGACAGCCTCGGACGGTTGGCCGCCGGCCGCAAAGAATTTGTCGGTGTTGTTGACCGCCTGGGCGGACACTCCCGGCACGAGCTTGGCGAGGTCGAGCACGTTGCGTTCGAAGTTCGGCAGATTCTGGATCTGCTCCTGCGAGATGTTCGTGCCAACCTCGGACGTTCTTGTTTCCTGCGTTCGGGCCGACTGGACCTGAACGGTGGCGAGCTGCGTCGCAACCTGGCCCGTCACCACATTCAAGTCGAGCGTCTGGCCGATGGGAAGGACAAGCGTGCGTGATTGCGGCTGCAATCCGATCCGGCGAACCGAGACTTCGTACGTCCCCGGACGAAGTCCCGGGAGATAGTAGAAGCCGGCGGAGTTCGTGGTTGCACCTCGGGTCTCGTTAGTGGCTGCCAGGCGTGCGACCACCTGCGCGTCGGCTATGGGCGTACCGCCCGGGCCAGTTACGTAGCCGCGGATTGCTCCAGTAGCCGTCTGACCGGACAAACTGCCGCTTACAAAGCACACGAGAGCGAGCGCCGCGAACAGCAGCTGCCTCACTCGCTGAAGATTGATCTTTCTGGTATTCATTTGCATCTCCTTTTGTTGTTGTAATGCTGAATGATTTGCGTTAGTGCCCGCATCAGACTGAAGCCTTCTCTCCATTTAGGGTTCTTGGTTGTGGACGCTCCGCCGGCTGGCCGCCGGTCGAGCGCCGGATGACGAGCTCCGTCGACACCCGTTCGCGACGACGCGGGTGATCGTTCTTGTGTATGATCCCGTGGAGCAGCATCTCCACGGCACGCGCCCCGAGCTCGCAGATAGGCACGTGGACGGAGGACAACGGTGGATCCATGAACCGCGCGAGCGGAATGTCGTCGAATCCCGCGACGGCCATCTCTTTCGGCACCTGCACCGCCGACTCGCGGAGTGCGCTCAACGCGCCTATCGCCATCGAGTCGTTGGCGGCAAAAATTGCCGTTGGGCGCGGATTCATAGCCAACAACGCCTGCGTCGCGCTGTAGCCGCCCGCCTCGGTGAAATCGCCTTCGCGCTCGAGGATTGCCTCGGGCACGATGCCCGCTTCGCGCAACGCCATGCGGTAGCCGCGAAGCCGCTCCGCCGCGTCGTAGTTGCGCGGCGATCCCTTGATGATGGCAATCCGCTTGTGCCCCAGCGAAACGAGGTGGGTCACCATCTCCCTCGCTCCCCGGCAATTATGGATCGTGAGAGAATCAAGCTCGTTGCCCCTCGCTACCGAGCAGAGAAGAACAACCGGAATGGTGCTCGGCAAATTGAGCAGCGAGTCAGAATCGAGATCGGGTGACATTGCGACGACGCCGTCGACGCGCCCGCGCATCGACTTGATCGCCGTCTCGATCCCGTGCCGGTCGGCGTAGGCTCTCGAGATCAGGAGATGAAATCCGTTCTTCTGCGCGGTGTCGTCCATGCCGCGAATCACCTCGGAGAAGAACTCGCCATATAGATCCGGAAGGAGAACCCCCAACGTCTCGGTCTTGCTGGTAATGAGACTGCGAGCGCCCGAGTGCGGGACGTAGCGCATTCTGCCGGCGACTTCACGAATGAGTTGCCGAGTGTCCTCGCTGAATGGGCCACTGTCATTGAGGACTCTGGAGACGGTGGCGACGGACATCTTTGCTTCACGGGCGACGTCTTTGATCGTGACCATGATCCTCGCGACGGGACCCGGGCTTCGGGCCGTTGATTGCGGACCGAGGGCGGGCGCCGGAAGGGTGCGGGCTGTTGGCCGATCTCTACCAGGAACGCTTCAATATGTAATCGTTTACACACGGGGCGCTAGAGGGGCTCGCCGGCGCCCATCCGCCGCCCGCCATCCCTTCCCCCACCCCCTTCGACCGTTGAACTTTCGCGGGTGAATAACCGGGACTACACTGCGGCCGCACTCTTTCTGGCTCTTACCGCCTGCCGCCAGGTCGCGCCCGCGTTCGGCCCCAACATCCCCGGCGCGCGTCAGAACGCCGAAGAATTCTTCTACTCGATCGGATCCCGCTTCACCAACATCCAGCGGCCGCCCAAAATCATGCGCGCGCGCCAGCAGTTCGGCCACTACGCGCTGACGCCGTCCGGCGTCTACAACGACACCAGCGTCTGGCTCGCCACGGGGCCCGATAGCGCGCGGCTCTTCGGCAACGAAGGCATCTTCTCGTTCGACCGCTACGTCGTCACCGGCAGGCTGCCGAACACTCCGCCCGACGCGCTCACCGAGTCGCGCGAGATCGTTCGCCTCAGAAAGCTCTCGCCGAGCGAGTACGAGTGGTACACCAACGTCGATGTCGCACTCGGAAGAATCGCCGCGAAGAACATCGCCGACGTCCTCGCCGCGGTGCTCGATGCCGGTGAGGGGAGATCTCCCGCCACGATCCGCGCCGACTACACCGCGAACTTCCCGCGCACCACCGCTGCGCTCGGCAGACTCTTCACGATCGATACGCTCCGCGCCACGCTCGACGGCGAGGGAGCGACGAACTACGAGCTCGCGATCAAGCTGACTCCTGAGATCCTCAAGGCGACGATGCCGCACTACGCGGCCTACATCGACAAGTACATCAGCAAGGGGCAGTACCGGATAACGCTCACCGACAAGACGGGAGCGCGGTGGTTCGACGCCTCGGCGGCCAACTACTACATGCGCTTCAAGGTGCGGAGCAAAGGCGGACACTTCGCTCCACTCGAAGGAGCGGTGCGCCCGATGCCGGAGGCCCTGACCATTCACATCGATCTGGCGATGAAGATCTTGGTCTTTACCGTCGGCTGGAGGGACATGACGGGCGAGTTCAACGTCATCAACACTCCGCACGAGCGCGGCTGGGCTATGCGATTCGCCAAGGAGCCGGAGTGGCGGCTGCCGCTCGCAGTGGGACGGCTGCTCAAGTCTCCACTGCGCCGGCCTTTCCAGGGCCAGGGAATCCCCGTGAGGATCTCGATCCGCGACAATCCGGGATCGCAGACTCTCCTCAACCGGCGAGGCTCGCTCGTCGTTCAGGAAAGCGGCATTCTCAGATTCCTGAATCGATTGAGCGGCACCGCGGTCGGAGACTTCCTCGGCCCATCGGAGCGCGAGGCCAACAGATTCAACGCCGATGCGTTCCGCGCACTGAGAGCAGACATAGCCTCGATACTGCAGTAGACTGGAGTTCGTGCGCTGCGAATGCGCATCGAATACTGAAGCAGGGAGCTGCATGCTTTGCAGCTGAACAGCCGGGTGCTTCCATACTCGCCTTCTGGACGCGCGAACTGGCTACAAGGAAGGAAGTTTGAACACGGATTACACGGAAGACGCGGACACTGCACGGAGGTTCCGTAATTCGAGCCTTCTATACGCCGCCGGAA
The DNA here is from genome assembly GCA_031372985.1 of Gemmatimonadota bacterium. GTDB lineage: Bacteria > Gemmatimonadota > Gemmatimonadetes > Gemmatimonadales > Gemmatimonadaceae > UBA4720. Next base: position 1,083 of record JANMMF010000173.1, on the reverse strand, counting down.
AAGCTCCCAGCCAAGCTGCTGCAAAGCGTAGAGCTCCCTGCTTTAGTTTTGTGGATGCCAACCCCCGCGCCAAACCCAATCCCTAAGGACAGTCAGAGAGATGCTTCCTCAAGCGCATCCCCGAACATTTCCCAGCGAAGCGCGCGCCCACATAGTAGATTCGCGAGTGAGAAGACCGGGCGAACCATAGCCACTTGATCAGTCTATCCGCGCAATAACGCCCCACCCCCCAATTCGAGATAATGTCATGACGATGACGGCAACCGACAATCTCGCAATCGCACGCAAGTACCTCGAAGCGCTGGAGAATGGTGCTGAAGGAGGCGCGCTCGCGGAATTCTTCAGCAAGGATGTGGTTCAGGAAGAGTATCCGAACCGCCTGTCCCCGATCGGAGCTCACCGCGATCTCAAGGCGCTTCTGGACGGCGCCAAGAAGGGGAAGAAGGTACTTCGGGCCCAGAAGTTCGACGTCATCAACTCGATCGTCGATGGCGACAACGTGGCGCTCGAGGTCTTCTGGAGCGGCTACCTCGCGGTGCCGGTCGACACGCTGCCCGCCGACTCGGAGATGCGCGCCCACATATCGATCTGGCTGGAGTTCAAGGACGGCAAGATCTTCAAGCAGCGGAATTACGACTGCTTCGATCCCTGGTGGGTTTAAACCTCAGGCGTTGACCCTCGCTCGAGCTCGGCAGCCATAGGGCACAGTTTCTGCCAAGTGGTGAGCTGCGCGGCTCCGTTGCCGCATCCATTCGAGTGAGGGACAATATGACAAGCGCTGACAACAATCCGAACGCGGATTTCTCCGACGTCGGCGGTGCCGCGAGCACCAGGAACGCACCTGCCACCGGACGTCCGGCTGACCCGGAGTCGACACGGGGAGCAGACTTCTCAGACGTATCAGCCGGCGCGTCGTCTACGACGCACGTGACGGGGAAAACCTACACCGTCAAGAAGGGCGACAGCCTCAGCAAGATCGCCAAGCAGTTCTACGGCGATGCCGGTAAGTGGAAGTCAATTCACATCGCGAACAGCGACAAGATCCCGAATCCCGACCTGATCCATCCTGGTCTGGAGCTCACC
>JANMMF010000147.1:0-8965 GCA_031372985.1 Gemmatimonadota bacterium | reverse complement strand
GGGACGAATCGTCGGGAGCACGCGGTTCGGCAACTACGATCCTGCCAATCGTCGCATCGAGATCGGCTGGACCTGGGTCGCCCCTCCGTGGCAGCGAACGGCGATCAACACTGAAGCGAAGTTTCTGATGTTATCCCACGCTTTCGAGGAGCTTGGCTGCGTGAGAGTCGAGCTGAAAACCGATGTCCTCAACGCCCGGTCGCGCAAGGCTATGCTGCGCATTGGAGCGACGGAGGAAGGGGTGTTGCGGAAGCATTCGCTCGTGTGGGTCGGCCGCTATCGCGACAGTATCTACTACAGCATTCTCGACGAGGAATGGCCGGGGGTGAAGCAGCAGCTGGAGAAGATGCTGATTCGGCGCCCGGTACTCAGCTGATCACGGGGAGAACGAGAACTCCAGCTTGAAGTACGCCGCCGACTCTCTGCTTGCGAACCTGGCGCCACCGACCGACTTGTAGCCGACGACTCCGGTGGTTCTGAGATTGGGAGTCCAGGCGTATTCGAGCGTTGGTCCGGCCTGGAAGGAATTGCTCTTTGCTCCACCCTCGCCGCCGCTCTGTCCGACCAGCTCGACGCCAATGCGCGATGTCTGCCGTCCGAGGTAGCCGAAGGGAACCGAGGCGCGCCCACGCGCCCAGATGTACGGGCTGTCGAAGTTGTAGTTCGCGAGGAGCTGCGTGTGGAGCGGCTGTTTGCCCGATCCGTTGTGATACGCGCCGAAGCTGGCGGTCACACCATCACTGCCGCCGCCCTCGGCTCCCGGCGCGCCGGGATCCTCGTTGCTGACCCAGGCGTAGCCGGCCCCGAACGAGACACCGCTCCTGCGCCCAGCGTATGCCATGCCGAGCGTTGGCAAAACTGCGTTGAGCGTTCTGGCCGAGCTGGCCAGGTCGGGAACGAGACGATAGTGGAGCGAATAGCCGTTGACATTGAAGTAGGGAGACCAGCCCAGTCCGCCGACTCCGAGGTACATCCCAAGCAGATAGAATTGGGAGTTGCGTGTGTCGGCTTCGGCCGAGCCGTAAAACGACGGGTGAAATTGAGATACCTGCGCTTCAGCAGGGCGCCCCGTGGTCGCCATTGTCGCAAATCCGGCGAGGGCAACAATCGCATTCCGACAATTGTTCAGTCTCATTATGTCTTCTCTCAGTTGGTAGTTCCTTGCGACCCATAATTGCGCGGCCCGTAGATTTTCCCGCCTATCGTAAGTGGCCCAGCGCGTGATATTTAGACGATTGTGAACGCTCCGAGACACCTCGGCCGTAACTGAAAGCGAAGGAGCAATGATGGCGGCAAAGAACGCATGCACGTTTTACCGCTGGGACTCGATGAAAAAAGAGCGCGTGTCGGACATGCTCGAGCGTCGGCTCATCACCGGCGATCGCATGATGCTGGCGCAGGTGTACCTGAAAAAAGGTTGCATCGTGCCCAGGCACTCGCACGACAATGAGCAGCTCACCTATATCCTCGAGGGCGCGCTCAAGTTCTGGATCGGTGAGGACGGAGCGGAGGAGATCACGGTTCAGGCCGGTGAGGTGCTTCTCATTCCCTCGAACGTGCCCCACAAGGCCGAGGCGCTGGAGGAGACTCTGGATGTCGATATCTTCAGCCCGCCACGCCAGGACTGGCTCGACAAGAAAGACGACTACCTGAGGCGTTAGGCGTGGATCTGGGCATCCGCGGCAAGGTCGCACTGGTGTCCGCGAGCAGTCGCGGACTGGGCCGCGCGGTCGCCGAAGAACTCGCTGCCGAAGGAGCGCACCTCGTCGTATGTGCGCGCGGAGAGGAAGCGCTACGCCAGACGGCGGGTGAGATCAGGAAGCGCTCTGGTGTCGAGGTCGTCGAAGTCGTAGCGGACGTCTCGGATCCTGCCGGACTCGACCGCGTCGCTTCGGCGGCATTGGAGAAATTCGGAAAGGTCGACATCCTGGTCACGAATTCAGGCGGCCCGCCGAGCAGTCCGTTCGAGAGCCTGACTCCGGAGATGTGGAATGCGGCGGTGGGACAACTCCTCACCAGCGCCGTCGGACTCGCGCGCGCCGTGTTGCCGGGGATGAAAGAGCGTCGTTGGGGGAGGATTCTCAACGTGACTTCGATCGCCGTGAAACAGCCGATCGAAGGACTCATGCTCTCGAACAGCCTGAGGGCCGCCGTCACCGGATTCGCGCGGACGCTCGCCAACGAAGTGGCGCCCTTCAACGTGACAGTGAACAATCTCATGCCGGGCTACACCCGGACCGACCGCGTCGAGCAGCTGGCGCGCGCCGCCGGCGAGAGATCGGGAATTTCGGCAAAGGATACATTCGCCAAATGGGAGAAGGAGATTCCCATGGGACGCCTGGGCGAGCCGCGCGAGTTTGCGGCGCTGGCGGCATTTCTCGCGTCGGAACGAGCCAGCTACATCACCGGAAGCTCGATCGCGGTCGATGGAGGTTGGATCCGCTCGCTGCTATGAGCTGATCCGGTCGGGTAAACGCGCCGGCAAGTGGTGACATCAGTGTCGTAGGAGGATGGATGGAGACACTGGTGACGAGCGCGATGCGGACGCAACCATATAATGGCCTGGCAATGAAATTCTACCGACCACGCAAACGTCGACGTGACGAAGCGGCTCCGGCCGTGATGCCATCCTATGGCCAGCAGGCGGCAAACGCCATCGATGCGCAGCTTGCGTCGGCGGCGGCCGCCGGCGACGAGTCAGCGTTCACGACGCTCGTCACTCGCTTCCAGCCGGCAGTGTTCCGGTGGTCGCTGATGTTCGCGAGCGATCCGGACGAGGCGGAGGACATCGCGCAGGAAGTCTTCGTGCGAGCATACCGCCAGTTATCGCAGTACCGCTCCGATGGTGCCCTCGAGGCCTGGCTCTACGCAATCACCCGGCGCACCGCAAATCAGATGCGGCGCAAGCAGAAACGCCGGGGCCGGCTCGCGCTCTCGCCGGGGGCTCGGCCCGCTCGCGAAGTGTATACGACCGATCCGGGCGGGCGCGTCGACCGCGAGCGCGCGACCGCGCTGATCCATGAGATGTTCTCGGAGCTGCCACCGCGACAGCGCGAGATCTTCGACCTCATCGATCTGCAGGGTCTTACTCCGGCGGAAGTCGCCGAGCGAACCGGGATGAAGCCGGTATCGGTGCGCGCGAACCTGTTCAAAGCGCGATCAACGATCCGCGCCAAATTCCTCGCAACGCACCCAAGCTACAGTGAGCGACTGAAATGACTTGCGAAGATTGCCTCGCGGCTCTCGGCACGGAATCGCTCAGAGAGATGACGCCCGACTCCGAAGTGATGCGGCATTGTGCGACCTGTCCGGACTGCGCGCGGGTGACGACCGCGCTGCGAGAAAGGGAATACGAGACGGCGACGATTCTCAACAGCCTTCCGCCAATGAGCAATCCTTTGACGGTCGCGGAAAGGGCTGTCAGCACGGCTCAACGACGCCGGCTTGGGAGCGTGGCCGTGATGATTAGTGGAGCCGCGCTCGTCGTTACGCTCTGGATCGTGGGGGCGACAATCGTCGTGCCGGCTCTGGAGGATGGCGACAGCAGGTATTCTCCGAGCGCGGGAACGCTGCACACGGAAACAATACCGCTTACCTGTCTTTCGCCGCAGCAGGCGGCTGACATCATCAACCCCTACGTTCGCTCACGCGGCAGCACCTACTACATCCCCAGCTCCGGAATCTCGGCCATCACCGTGCGCGGAACGTCCGACGAGCTGTACAAGTCGCGGAATCTCGTACTCGAATTCGAAAAAGATCCGAACGCTGCGTGTCGCGCCCCCGCAGCAACGCTCTCGAAGCTCCAGGACGATCTCTCGAAGCTCCGGGGTCCAGACCCCAAAACTGACCCTAACCCAAACCCCGACAGAGCCCCCGCGTCCCTTCTCGGGAAACCCGGGGAGCCGCTGTTGGATATGAACGCTCCACGCGGCACGGGACCCGTCGTTACGCCCAACAAGGCGTCGACCGCTCCGAAAAAGCAGTAACTCCTTCTCCGACCCGCGAGATAACTCGGCGATCTCCGAAGTGCGACACTTCAACCGCAGTCAAAACAAAGCCCCGCCATTTGGCGGGGCTCTTGTTCCCGGTCAGGATCTGCTCAGCGCAGGATCAGTCGCTGATAGGTCCGACCTCCAATCACGTCCCGCATCGCCCCGCGGTCGATGAACTGTTGATCGCGTTGCTGTGACGTGTTCTGTAACACCCGGGTTGCAATGGCATCGGTCCGGTCCTGGAGATTGTCCAACGCAGCCCAGTTGGGGTAAGTGACGGCCAGTATGACGTCGTGATCGCCGGGAGTGCGGGCTTCGGATGTGAGAATCGCATAATCCTGGACGACTCCCGCAGCCTTCTCGGCCTCGAGTTGGCTCTTGTACGGCCCATTCAGGTACGCCATGTACCGGTCGAACATGCCCGGCTTCGTCTTGATATAGGACATGACCACGATCGGCCCCTCGCGGTAGGCGCGTGTAGCGGCTTGTGCAGAGGCGGTGTTCGTGGCGGCAAGCCCGCCGAGAAGCAGCAGACCTGCGGCAACAGCGAGTGCATTGGATTTCATGGAACCTCCGACGGGTAGAGGAACGGGATCCAGGGTAACTGCAATGGGCAGATATATCATCTCCGTCGGGGGCGCAACAGGGATGTTTCGGCGGCCCAGATCTGCAGACATGTCTGGACTCCGAGACCATGAATTGCCGATATATTTCGGGAAAGCCAACGGTCACGAGAGATGCCAACAGACGAAAAGCCGAGCAGGAACGAAGACGAATACTTCGCCAGGCAGAACCAGGAGCAGATCCGCGAGATGCGCGCGAAGCTTGACGCCGAGCGGAAGAAGGCGGAGAGGGCTGAGAGCGCCGCTCATCTCAACAAATGTCCGCGCGACGGCGCCGATCTAAAGGAACAGCACGTCGAGAACGTGAAGATCGACGAATGTCCGAAGTGTGGCGGGGTCTGGCTCGACCGCGGCGAGCTGGACCAGCTCCGGCGCGTGAACACCGCCCGCGGGGTTTCAGGCGGTGTGCTGAGCGCGTTGTTCAGGCGGGGCTAATCGGGTCGCCCTTGCGCGGTATCTGTTTTGAGATAACGTGAGGCGACGAAAAAACGAGGAGCTGGAATGATCCGTCGCCTCACACCCGCCCTGCTGTTCCTGGCCACGAGCCTCCCGGCCCAGAGCCGCGTACCACTGTACACCGATCTCGGCACCCACCAAAAAGCGGTTGGCACCAAAGTCCCCGAAGCGCAGAAGTACTTCGACCAGGGCCTCAGGCTGGTCTATGGCTTCAATCACGCTGAAGCGATCAGGTCGTTCACCAGAGCGACCGAGCTCGATCCGGCTTGCGCGATGTGCTGGTGGGGAATCGCCTACGCGTACGGCCCGCACGTGAATGCTGGCATGGATTCAGCCAGCGGCGTGAAGGCCTACGAGGCGGCGCAGAAGGCGCTGTCGCTCGGCCACAACGCGGCGCCCTGGCAACGAGCCTACATCGGTGCTGTGGCCGCGCGGTATGCCGCGGTCCCTCCGGCAAACCGGGCCAGTCTCGACTCGGCGTACTCACGCGCGATGCGGGATGTCGCGAGGAGATACCCGAAAGACCTCGATGCCACTGCGCTCGCGGCCGAGTCGATGATGGATTTGCGACCGTGGAATTACTGGACGCCGGAAGGGAAACCCTACCCGGGCTCGGACGAGATCGTGCGGCTGCTCGAGTCGGTCATCGCTCGCAACCCGGAGCATCCGGGCGCGTGTCACTACTATATCCACGCTGTCGAGGCGGTGAACCCGCAGCTCGCGGTGCCGTGCGCGGAGCGCCTGGCGCGACTGATGCCCGGTGAAGGCCACATGGTGCACATGCCCGCGCACATCTACGTGCGAGTCGGCCGGTACAAGGATGCCGCGGCAAGCAACGTCCACGCGATTCACACCGACGAAACGTTCATCGAAGGACAACCCCAGCCCACGGTATACTCGCTCGCCTACTATCCACACAACATCCACTTTCTGGCTTTCGTGTCGAGCATGGCCGGTAAGAGCGCCCAGGCGATCGAAGCCGCGAAGACCTTGAAGTCGAAGGTGAACATGGACGTCGCGAGAAGTGTCGGCATGCTCCAGGAGATGGTGCCGTACTACGCGCTCACTCTTACCACGTTTGGGCGCTGGGACGATGTGCTGGCGGAGCCGCTCCCACCGGCGGACATTCGCTTCCCCACCGCGATGGCGCACTACGCGCGCGGGGTAGCGTACGCTGCCAAGGGAGACTTTGCCAACGCGAGAGTAGAGCTCGACACAGTGAAGGCGATCGACGCAGCGACGCCCGCGAACGCCGAGGCGAAAGCCCCGATCTCGATCGCCGTGCACGCGCTGATGGGCGAGATCGCGACGCGAAGCGGAAACGCGACCGAAGGTGTCGCACATTTTCAGCAAGCGCTGGCCATCGAGGACAAGGGTCTCTACTTCGAACCGCCAAAATGGTACTACCCGATTCGCCAGTCGCTCGGTGCCGCATTGCTGAAGGCCGGCCGGAGCGCGGAAGCCGAGCAGATCTATCGCGACGACCTGAAGCGATTCCCCGAGAATGGGTGGTCGCTGTACGGACTCGGTGCCGCGTTGAAAGCGCAGGGGAAAACGGCGGAGGCGGCCGCGGTCGAGAAACGTTTCGCCAACGCCTGGACCGACGCGGACGTGACCCTCACCGCGTCCCGTTTCTGAGCAAACAGCGCTGCTGACAGCGCGCGGTTTGGCGGCGTCGAAAAAAGCCCCGGCATGACGATGCCGGGGCTTTTTTGGTCACTCGTGGCTAACCCTGATGTCGTTCGAGTTCGACGAGTTTGTCATTCTGTTTTCACGAATCCGTGATGGATGGCCAAGCATGTTTGGTGCGTACCCAAATCTCCGAGAAACCAACGATGAACAACAAAAAAGGGTTTACCCTGATCGAGCTTCTGATCGTCGTCGTCATCATCGGCATTCTCGCCGCGATCGCGATTCCGAAGTTTGCCAACACCAAGGACAAGGCCTACGTGGCGGCGATGAAGTCCGACCTGCGTAACCTTGCGACCTATGAAGAGCAGTACGCTGCCGACCAGAACGGCGCCTACTTCGCCGGCACCGCGACGACCGTGGCGCCTCTGAACGGCTTCACGCCGTCGCAGAACGTCACCATTACTGCGGTGATCGTTGCCGGCCCGCCTCAGAGCTGGACCGCCAGCGCGACTCACGCGCAGTCGTCGAAGACATGCAACAATTCCACTGGCGCAATCGTCTGCACCTGAACGACTTCACCCTGAAAAAGCCCCGCTCGATGCCGAGCGGGGCTTTTTTTCTTGCGGGGCGCGCGGAGACCATATTTCCGGCATGGCCGATCGAACGATCCGGATTCTCCTGCAGGCGGGAGTCATCCTCGCGGTAGTTGCCGCTCTCCCCTACAAGATATTCGAGCTGGATCGCTACTTCGTGGCGAAAGAGCTGGTCCTCAACGTCGCCGCGCTCGGCATCGCGGTACTACTCGTGGCGAGACGGCGGTCGCTCTGGTTCGATGTGGCCGACGGGCTGTTGGCTCTCTTCCTCCTCTGGAGTGCGGCATCCGCACTCTTTGCCACCAACCACTGGGTCGCACAGCGCTCCCTCGGAGTGACGGTTTCCGGCGCAGTCATCTTCTGGGGCGCGCGATCCGTCGCCGAAGGGGGCTTGTATCGCCCAATTCTCGTCGCCGCGGCGGTCGCCGCCGCCCTGGCCGCCGGCTTCGCGCTCGCGCAGGCCTATGGACTCGAGACGGAGTACTTCAGCGCTAATCGTGCGCCCGGCGGCACGTTCGGGAACAGGAATTTCGTGGCTCACATGGCGGTAATTGGCCTGCCGTCGCTCGTCTGGTGCACCGTCACTGCCCGCCGTCCCGTCGGCGCTCTGCTCGGCTCCCTCGGGGCGGCCCTGCTTGCGGCGGCGCTGGTGCTATCGCGATCGAGGGCGGCCTGGCTCGCTGTGTTGGCGTCCGTAGTGATCCTGGCCGTGCCCATGCTGGCGTCCAGGAAATACTGGCGTGGCGGAAACGTTGGCGGACGGTTCGCACGACTGACCCTTGCAGCTGTGATCGGCGGGCTGGCGGTAATCGCGTTGCCGAACACGCTGAACTGGAAGAGCGAGTCGCCTTACCTCGATTCGGCGCGCGGCGTCGTCGACTACAAGCGGGGGAGTGGGCGCGGGCGTGTGGACCAGTACAGGAACTCGTTGAGCATGTCGGTTGCGAACTCGGTGTTCGGCGTCGGTCCGGGGAACTGGCCAGTCGAATACGGGCGATTCGCGCCGCCGGGCGATCGCTCGATCGCCGACGATGGCATGACCGCGAATCCGTGGCCGAGCAGCGACTGGGTGGCTTTCGTCTCGGAGCGAGGGTTCGTACCGGCGCTGGCGCTGCTGGCAACGTTCACGGTTCTCTTCTTTGGAGCGCTGAGGCGTTGGAGTGAGCTGAAGGACCCGGACGCCGTGTTGGCCCAAAGCGTTCTGGCTGGAACGATCGTGGCGACGATGGTGGTGAGCGCATTCGACGTCGTGCTCCTCCTGGCGGCGCCATCGTTTCTGGTGTGGAGCGTCCTCGGAACAACGAGCGGAATCCGCTCGGCGAGCGGAGCGCGACGCGGTCGGGAGGTGAAAGCCTCTCGAAGGGTACTGTCGCTTGCGGCCGCTGGTATCATCCTGGTAGTGCTTGCTTCCGCCGTTCGCAGCGCGACCCAGGCGATGGCGATGTCGGTCGTTGGCCGCGGTGGACTGACGGCACGCTGGGTGACGGGGGCAATGTGGGATCCCGGCAGTTACCGTATCAACCTGCGGGTTGCCCAGCTCTACTCGCGGCGCGGGCATTGTTCGGTCGCCCGGTACTATGCGCGTCAAGCCACCGAGCTTTTTCCGCTTGCGCCGGAAGCGAGGCGGATCAGGCAGCGCTGCGAGTAGATGACAATGTTGCCGCTCTTG
>JANMMF010000132.1:0-5394 GCA_031372985.1 Gemmatimonadota bacterium | reverse complement strand
CCCTGCGACGTCACCCGAAACCTTGGCAAATTGCCTGGCCTGCTCGCGCCATACTTTCGCCGGCGCGGCCTCGAATCCCGATGGACCGGGCGTATCGAGGAGCTTCTTGAGAAAGGAAATTGACTCGGGAGAGATCATCAGGTCGTGTGCGGTGGGCTGTGCTAACGCGGCAAAAGGTCGATGCGAGACGCTCGAATATAGCACTTCGGCCCGCGGCGCTCGCACCGCGCGCGAACGACTCTTGCAAGTCCGGGGTCAGAAATGAGAAAACAAATCAGCCTGGTGGTCGCAACTCTGCTTGCGCTGTGTGTCCCCTCGCCTCGAGCGTCAGCCCAAAGTGCCGCGACTTCCGCACCACTAACCGACATTCGCTACGAGGTGACGTTTACTCGCGTGAACGCCGCGCGACGGGTGGTGTCATCCGCGATGACCTTTACCGTGGGAGGAAGCGCGCCGGTGATCCTGTCGCTCCCCGCGTGGACACCTGGCGCCTACGAGATCTCCAACTTCGCTCGCAACATCGTCGGCTTCTCGGCGGAGGAGGCGGGTAGCTCGCTCAGCTGGGACAAAATCGACCCGGACACCTGGAGGATCAGTCCGCGAGGGGCGGGCGAGGTGACGGTGCGGTTCGACTATCAGGCCGACAGTCTGGACAACGCGAATGCCTGGTCGCGTCCCGATTTTCTGCTCTTCAACGGGACGAACCTTTTCCTTTATCCCGAGGGAAGGGGATTCGGATTTCCGGCAGCCGTGAGCGTTAGCACGGAGGCAAGCTGGAAGATCGCGACCGGCATGACCCAGACCGGGCCGCGGAGGTTCTTCGCGTCGAACTATCACGACCTCGTCGACATGCCCTTCTTCGTGGGGGTGTTCGATCTGGACAGCGCGCAGATCTCGAGCACCTGGGTCCGTTTCGCCACGTATCCATCGGGCAGCGTGACTGGTGGCGCGCGAATCGCCATCTGGGAGGCGCTCAAGCGCGTGATACCAGCCGAGGTGAAGGTGTTCGGCGAGGTGCCGTGGACAACCTACAGCGTGCTCCAGATCGCCGATCCTTCGTACGGAGGCGGCTCCGGACTCGAGCACCAGAACTCGCACGTCGATGTGCTGGGTCCGGGAATGCTGGGCTCTCCGGTCCTGCTGTCGCTTTACGCGCACGAGATCTTTCACGCCTGGAACGTGAAGCGGCTGCGGCCGAACGACCTCTGGCCATACCGGTACGACCAGGAGCAGCCGACGCCGCTGCTGTGGATCAGCGAAGGTATCACGGACTACTACGCCGACCTCGCCGAGGTGCGGGGCGGAGTGATCAATGCGACGGGCTTCTATTCCGCGACCGACGAGAAGATCTCGCAGGTCGCCGACCTTCCGCCGACGGCCCTCGAGGACGCATCGCTGTCGACCTGGATCCATCCACGCGATGGAACGGAATACATCTATTACCCCAAGGGATCGCTCGCCGGATTTCTCCTCGACATCATCATCCGCGACGCTTCGGACAACCGGCGTTCGCTCGATGACGTGATGCGCGAGCTGTACAACACCGATTACAAGAACGATCGCGGATTTACTTCCGAGGAATGGTGGAGCGCCGTGAGCCGGGCGGCGAACGGCAAATCATTCGCCGACTTCTACGCGCGTTACATCGATGGCCGCGAGCCGTATCAGTGGGATGCGGTGCTGCCGCTGGCCGGAATGCGTCTCGCTCGTAATACGCTGAACGAGCCGCGGGTTGGAATCGGAACAGTCCAGGACAGCACCGGAGTTCACGTGACGGAGGTCGTGACCGGCAGCGCGGCCGAGGCAGCGGGAGTGCAGGTCGGCGACCTTCTGCTCGCAGTGGGCGGCTTCAGCGCGGCGGATCCGAGCTGGTCAGCGATGTTTCGGTCGAAGTACGCGCGGTTGCCAGAGGGAACGACGCTCCCGATCCTGCTGCGAAGAAATGGTCGCGAGCAGACCCTCGAGGCGCGGCTCCGCTTCTTATCGCGGGTGGAATCCCGTTTGGCTGAAGATCCGCGTGCCTCCGCGAAGGCGCGGAGAGTGAGGGACGGGATCCTGCGCGGAATAACCCGACCCTAGACTATTTCAGTATCGCCTTGGCAATAGTCTGGAGCTGCATGTTCGAGGTCCCCTCGTAGATGGTTCCGATCTTCGCATCGCGATAGAACTTTTCTACGGGGTAGTCCTTCGTGTAGCCGTATCCGCCGAATAGCTCGACGCACAGCGACGTCACGCGCTCGCACACCTGCGACGAAAAGAGCTTCGCCATCGCCCCTTCGCGGGCGATGTCCTTGCCCGCGTCCTTGAGGCGCGCCGCATTGTAGACCATGAGCCGGGCGGCCTCGATGTCCGTCGCTGCCTGCGCGACCTGGAACTGGACGCCCTGGAAGTCGGCGAGCGGTTTCCCGAACTGCTTGCGCTCGTTGAGGTACTTGATCGTCGCGTTGAGCGCGCCTTGGGCCACGCCGATCATCTGCGCCCCGATGCCGACGCGACCCCCGTTGAGGGTGTTGATCGCGATCTTGTAACCCTGACCGACGGGGCCGAGGACGTTCGCTTCCGGGACCTCGCAATCGTCGAGCAGCAGCTCGGTGGTGCTCGACGCGCGGATGCCGAGCTTGTCCTCCTTCTTGCCGACGGAAAATCCGTTGAAATCGCGCTCGATGATGAACGCTGTGATGCCGCGGTAGCCGGCTGACGGATCTGCGTTAGCGAACACTACGAAGACGCCGGCCTCAGCCCCGTTGGTGATCCAGAGCTTCTGGCCATTCAGTATCCAGCGGTCGCCCCGCTTTTCCGCCTTTGTGGTCAGGCTGAATGCGTCGGAGCCCGAGCCGGATTCAGAGAGTGCGTAGGCACCGACTACCTCTGACGTGAGCATCGGCAGGTACTTGGACTTCTGCGCGTCTGTTCCGTAGGTCGTGATCGGGTAGTTGACGAGCGTGTTCTGGACATCGCAGACGATGGCGGCGGCCGCGTCGATCTTGCTGATCTCCTCGACGGCGAGCGTAACCATGAAGAGCGAGCCACCAGCCCCTCCGTATTCTTCCGGTACTTCGATGCCCATCAGTCCGAGCTCGAAATACTTGGGAAGGAGAGCCGGATCGATCCTGCCCGCCTTCTCCATCTCGGTGACACGCGGTCGCACTTCCTCTTCCGCGAACGCCGCGACGGCCTCGCGGAACATGACCTCCTCTTCGGAGAGGAGTGTCAGCGCGGAAGTCGAAGGGCTGGTGTCAGTGGGCATGGATGCCGACGCCCGCTCTCTCGAGCACGACCTCGGCCAGCTTCTCGTGTAGTCCGAACGCCGGTGTCACGCTGAAGCTCACCCGCGGAAATGCGCGCGCAACGTCGGCGACCATTCGTGGGATGTCGGACGTCGAATGGCGGCCGGGAGAAAGCATGTACGGGAAAACCGTGACGTCGTTCGCGCCGCCCTCGACGCAGCTCGCGAATCCCGTCGCGATGTCGGGAGCCGCGAGCTCCATATGCGCGCAGCGCACGACGACGTCCGACCCCGCCATCGTCTGGATGAGCTCGGCCATGCCTTCCAGCATGTGGTTGGCTTCGTGCTTGGTCGAGCCGTGGTCTACTATGAGTATTCCCTTCATCTGTTCAAAATGGGGTGATGGACTCGCGCCGACTAGTGCGCGGCTTCGTCGAGCGCTGTTCCGTGGTGCCAGGTAGGCCGCGCCAGCCCATCCGCGTCCTCGTAGAACCGGATTTCCCCGGGCGCCTGGACCTTGGTCATGAGAATTATCTGGCCGGTGTGCATGGAAAAGTGCTCGACCACGTGGTAGATCGCTCCCAGGACAGTGGTGTCGCGGTCCTGGATCACAATCGACCGCTCGAGATCCTCAACGGTCAATCCGGCCAGGACGGAATCCGCGTCGCGTAGAACGGCTTCCAGATTGTCGAGCAGAGTGCCAGCGTCCGCGCCTTCGGTCTGCGCGAACTCGCTGGCCCGATGACGTTTGATCGACTGGCGTCCAACGCCGCCCAGAATCCATTCGGTGACGTTCCCGGTGAGGTGAACCAGCAGATTCCCGACGCTGTTCGAGCCCTTGTTGGGCCGCGCCCACACCGCCTCGCGCGGCAGTGCGCTGGCACAGTGGCGTAGCTTGATCGGGTACTCCTTGGTCAGCCAGTAACGCGACCGGGAGATGAAAATCTCGGCGGCGATCATTTTCAGCTCGCGCGGGCTGTCGCGGCGGTGAGAGTATCGCGGAATACTTCGAGGGCGAGCTCGACCTTTCCGAAGGGCGCCGAAACCTGGACGCCCTGAACGTGTGGCCGCACCCGCTCCAGCATCTCTCGTGCGATCGCGATTCCCTCGGCCACTCCGTGCTCTTTAGACTTGGCGCTCGCGGCACGCATACGCTCGATGATCCTCGGCGGCACGACGACGCCCGGAACTTCGTTCGCCAGAAACTCCGCGTTCCGCAACGATACCAGGGGCCAGATGCCGGCCACGATTGGAATGCGGGTGTGCTCGATCGTCGTGAGGAATTTCTCCAGCTGGCTCACGTCGAACACCGGCTGGGTGATCGCGTACTCCGCGCCGGCCTCGACTTTCCACTCGAAGCGCTTGAGCTCGTGCGCCGGATCGAGCGCGGCGGGATTCACGCCGACGCCGATCGTGAACTTCGTCGGCGCACCGATGGCGTTGCCGCCGGGATCGAGACCCCGGTTCAGCTGGCTGACGAGATTGGTCAGGCCGATCGCGTCGATATCGAAAACGGCGGTCGCGTTCGGATAGGGGCCCATCTTGGGCGGGTCGCCGGTGATCAGCAGGAGATTGCGGAGGCCGACCGCCGCCGCGCCCAAAAGATCGCTCAGCATCCCGAGCAGATTGCGGTCGCGGCAGCAGTAATGAATGACCGTCTCGATTCCGACCTGCTGCTCGATCAGCACGCTCGTGAGCAGTGCCCCCATGCGGCTCTGCGCGCGCGGGCCGTCCGGCACGTTCACCGCATCGACACCAGCGTCGCGCAAGGCCGCGGTGTCGCGCAGCATCTTCGATGCATCCACGCCGCGGGGAGGAACGATCTCGACCGACGTGACGAATTCACCTCGCGCGATCTTGCCGCCCCATCGGGATCGCTCCGCCAGTGGGACGGGTTGTACACCCGGATCCTCGGGAGGAAGATCTGGTTGCGCCTGCCGGCGCTCCCTCGCCGCGACGCGCGGCTGTCGCGGTGACAACGGACGCACGCCCTCGACCATCGCCGCGATGTGCTCGGGCGTCGTGCCGCAACAGCCACCGACGATCCTGGCTCCTGCCTGAACCAGATGATGCGCGTAGGTCGCCATGTACTCGGGGCTCGCCATGTACATGCTGCGTCCACTCACATCGCGCGGCATTCCGGCGTTGGGCTGCGCGCTCAGCTTGCG
>JANMMF010000426.1:0-3057 GCA_031372985.1 Gemmatimonadota bacterium | reverse complement strand
TTCCGCAACGTCGCGCAGGGCGAGATCGCCGACGCGGGGTGGGCGTGGGGCGCTCAGTTCGGCGATTTCAACAACGACGGCGCGAACGAGCTCTTCGTCGCCAACGGGTTCATCTCCGCGGACTCCGCCAGGAGCTACTGGTACTCGATGTCGAAGATCGCCGGCGCCAACGCCCGATTCTTCGAGGACGCCGCAACCTGGCCGGCCTTCGGGAACGCGAGCCTCTCCGGTTACGAGCGATCGCGCGTTTACATCAATCGCGGCGTCGCCGGATGGGCGGACGTGGCAAATAACGTCGGCGTGACCGATCTCTACGATGGGCGCGCCGTGGCTTTGGCCGATCTTTCGAATCGTGGGGCACAGGACGTGATCGTCGCGAACCAGAACCAGCCGGCAGTGTTATACCGCGACTATCCCGATACGGCCAACCATTGGATCGCCCTCACACTCGTCGGTACGCGCAGCAACCGGAGCGCGATTGGTGCGGAAGTAGTGCTCGAGTCCGGAGATCTTACGCAAAGACGGATCGTTGACGGCGGATCCGGGTTCGCGAGCCAGAACGATCGCCGTGTGCACTTCGGGCTCGGGTCGCGGGAGTGGGTGGATCGAATCATCATCCACTGGCCATCAGGAACCCAGCAGGTGCTGCAGGCCCCGGCGATCGATCGCTTTGTGACCGTCACCGAGCCGCAGCGCTGATCCCGTGAGCGACCTGCCACTCTCGACCTCCGCGGAGCGGAACGCGGTCGTGCGCGCCTGGGACCGCGTCAGCACGGTCGATCCGCGGTATCTCATCGCGTTCCTCATCACCCTCGTACTCATCGTGGCCCAGCTGCGCTACCACATGCTGGGCAGCTACGACCGTCTCGTGCTCGCGCTGGGCGTGTGCATGGCGACCGAAGGGCTGCTCTCCTGGTTCGACCGCGGCAAAGTCGTGAATCTCCTGAGCGCGTACATCAGCGGCATCAGCCTGACACTGCTCCTCAAACCACAGGGCGGCGCGCTCTGGCCCTTTGTCCTCGGCGGATTCCTCGCGATTTCGTCCAAATACGTCCTGCGCTATCGCGAGAACCATCTGTGGAATCCGACCAACTTTGCGGTCGCCGCGCTGCTGCTCGTCGCTCCGGACCACGTTTCTGTGCTGAGTCACCAGTTCGGCAACGACATCACGACCAACCTGGTGATCTGGATCTTCGGGCTCATCATCGCCGCGCGCGTCGGGGTCCTGCACATCACGCTCACATATGTCGCGAGCTTCCTGCTGCTCAATGGGATGCGGGCCGTCGCGCTCGGACAACCGGTGCTGCCGGAGATCGCTCCGATCACGGGGCCGATGTATCAGCTCTTCATCTTCTTCATGATCACTGATCCGCGAACCGTGGTGAAGGGACGTCGCCGGCAGATCGTCGTCGCCATATTGATAGCGGTGATGGAGACGCTGATTCGGTTCGCGTCGGACAGGGGATGGCCGCTACCGACGGCGTTCAACGTCGCGCCGGCGTTCCTCGCGTTGGCGACGGTGGGTCCGGTGGCGAAGTGGCTTGACCTCCGGCGGTTGGGTCGGCAAGCGACCATCCGAGCGTTGGTCCTCGTGGTAGCACTCGCGGGCGCGGCACGTCTCCAGGCGCAAAGCGCTCCAGCGCGCTACTCGTTGAGCATAAGCTTCACGTCGACCGCGGTAGTCCATGACCACAACTTGCGCGTCGTGAAGGCGAACGTGTCGCCGCCTTGACGGCCTAGCCTTCGTTTTCACTGCCGGTACACACGGACGTAGTCCACCCTCATCTGCTGCGGAAACACCGTCGACGCGTCAGGATCGCCGGGCCAGGCGCCGCCGACCGCTACGTTCAACAGCAGGAAGAACGGATGGTCGAAGACCCAAGTGGCTCCGTTTGGCAGGTTGGTCGACGAAGTTCGCCGATATTCCCGCCCGTCGACCAGCCAGCGGATCTCGATCGTGCTCCACTCCACCGAGAAGACGTGATAGTCATCCGCGAACGACCCGCTTTCCAGCCTGTAGTCTCCGCCGATGCCGCTTGCCCCCGAGTAGCCGGGCCCATGCACGGTCCCGTGCACAACAGCCGGTTCGCGGCCAATGTTCTCCATCACGTCGATCTCGCCGCATTGCGGCCACCCCACGGCGTCTATGTTGTTGCCCAGCATCCAGAACGCGGGCCAGAGGCCCTGCCCGCGAGGGATCCGGATGCGCGCCTCGAAGCGTCCGTACGCCTGCACGAACCTGTCTTTGGTCTTTAGGCGCGCAGAGCTGTAGCGACAGACCCCGTACCAGCAACTGTAAGGCGAATTCGGCGGCTCGGAGAGCGCGGTGATGACTAGGTGCCCGCCACCATCGAGCGCGACGTTCTCAGGGCGAGACGAGTAGTACTCGCGCTCCTGGTTGCCCCAGCCGTTTCCCCCTGTTTCGGCGACCCATTTCGTCCCGTCGACCGGCGCGCCGGCCGGTCCGTCAAAGTCGTCGCTCCACGCCAGCTTCCACTCCAGCGGCGGCGTGCCGTCGGGCGGTGCGGTGCGTGTTGCGGCTGGTGAGCCACAGCCTGCGCTTATGAGCGCGAGGGCACTCACCAGCGTCCGATAGAAGCTGCGTAGCGGGTAACGCATACGGTCGATCTCCACGAAGTTCCGTGCCCAAGAGCGGCGATGTCGCGGCTGCCGCGCCCTCAAGATATACTCCGATCCGTGCTTTACCGACCCGAGCCCGCCGTTCGGCGCGCCATCATAGCCTCGCCTTTCTGGGGGCTTTCCTCCTTGCAACTGCGACTTGACTCTCGATCCGAAGAGCGGGCATCGAGCCGCACGTCGCCGCCTTGGGAGGATCGGTATCGGGTCGCCGATTTCGATGGCATAGGCGCCCACTCCCACGCCCGCGCCGTCACCGGATCAAACGCCACAATACTCGATGTCCACGGCAAGGTGTGGCTAAACCGATCACCTGATAGGCGTGAGAACCATGTTTCTGAAGTCGATCGGCCCGTGATCGCCCTGGAGATATATCGGGCCTGGCTCCCCTTCGTTACTGTCGAGCGCGCCGCCAGTGAT
>JANMMF010000406.1:0-36772 GCA_031372985.1 Gemmatimonadota bacterium | reverse complement strand
TCAGATTGAGATCGCGGCCAAAGCCACGACCCTCGCGACCATCACCCGGGCCTTTGCGAAACTGGCCATCGGGACGATGACCACGACGATGCTCGCCGCTATCCGCACGGGGCTTCGGGATTGCCGATGCCTGCGCCGCGGAAACACCCGCTACGCCGACGACCAGCAATGCCCCAAGCGCCAGAGTTCGAACTGTCGACATTTCAAACCTCCACAACTTGTTGAGCGCCGCGCGCGGGAATGCGGGCGGCTTACTGCAGAGTTAGACGCGCCAGTACGGTAAGCGTTAAGGGCCTCGGGCACCGGGCCTCGGGTATCGCATACCTGGCCTCGCGCACAACACGGTGTAGTTTCTCCCCTCCCGAATCAATCACAAACGAGAGGGTCTCGATGTCGTCCGATTTCTCCTTCACCCGCCCAACCGCGCGCCTTTTCTCGATTGGTCTTGCGTTGCTTCTGGGTTCGTCCGCAGAAGCCCAGAATCCGCCGGATGCGTCGCAAGTGACCGTCAAGGTAGTCCCTGTCGCGCCCGGCGTTTATATGCTCGAGGGCATGGGCGGAAACATCGGACTCTCAGTCGGCAAGGACGACGCCTTCATCATCGACGATCAGTACGCACCGATGACGGCGAAGATCAAAGCTGCTGTCGCAACGGTCACCCCCAAGCCCGTGCGCTTTGTCGTGAACACACACTGGCACGGCGATCACACCGGTGGCAACGAAGCGATGGCCGGATCGGGCGCTATCATATTCGCCCACGAGAACGTCAGGCGGCGAATGAGCAAAGAGCAGTTTCTCGAAGCTTTCAACATGCGGACTCCAGCTTCGCCGCCTGCCGCGCTACCGGTGATCACCTTTTCCGACACCATCAGCTTCTACGTTAACGACGACACGCTCCGCACGTTTCACGTGAGGAACGCCCACACCGACGGCGACGCGATAGTCTTCTTCCGCAAAGCGAACGTCGTTCACATGGGTGACACATTCTTCAACGGAATGTACCCGTTCATAGATGTGTCTACTGGCGGCTCGTTGTCGGGGATGATAGCAGCCGCAAATCAGGCGTTGGCGATGACCAACGCGGGAACGCGCTTCATTCCCGGGCACGGGCCCCTCGCTACGCGCGCGGACCTCGTACGGTATCGTGATATGCTGATCACCGTTCGCCAGCGGATCGGCAGGCTAGTAGCGCAGCGGCGAACGCTCAAGCAGGTTCTCGACGCGAAACCGCTGGCAGATGTCGACGCTCAGTGGGGAAACGGGTTCCTGAAGCCGGAACAGTTCCTGACGATCGTGTACGGCAGCCTGACAGCCTCGCGGCGTTAAGAAGCGGAGTCGACCAGGAATTAGCCGGCTGCTGCCTCGGGCACCGTCCCGAATCTCCGCTCGCGCGAGTGGAAGTCGGCTACTGCCTGCGCGAGATCGGCGGCCGTGAAGTCCGGCCAGCGACGATCAGTGAAGTACAGCTCGGCGTACGCGCACTCCCAGAGGAGGAAATCGCTGAGCCGCTGTTCGCCGCCGGTGCGAATCAGGAGGTCGACATCCCGGCAATCGCCGGTCCAGTGATCGACCCTGGACATCGCCTGCGCCAGCTCCTCGCGGGTGATCCGGTCGGGCGTAGCGCGAAGGATCTCCGCCGCTCTCACCATGGCGTCGCGCGCGGAATAGTCGACCGCGATCCGGAGATCGAGCCGCGTCCCGTGCTTCGTCGCTTCCTCGGCCGCGTGAATGGCGCGCAGCAACTCCGAGGGAATGCGGTCGCGGCGTCCGATGATCCGCATCCGCACATCGTTCGTCACGCAACGGTCGGTCTCAGCCACCAGATAGCGACGAAAGAGACGCATCAGTAGCGCGACTTCCCGCGATGGACGCGCCCAGTTGTCCGCCGAGAATGCGTAGAGGGTGAGCATTCCGATTCCGCAGTCCGGTGCCGCTTCGACGATCTTCCGCACGACGCGCGCACCGGCAATGTGACCCGCCGTACGCGGCCGCCCACGCGCATTGGCCCAGCGCCCATTGCCGTCCATGATCATCGCGACGTGAATGCCGGCCTGCGACGAAGTCGTTTGCGGCACCCGGGCGTGAGTGTGCGTGTGCTTCACGCTGTGGTGATGCGACACTTCTCAGCGCTCCCGTGTGGCGCGAATGAGCGCCTCCATGTGATCCAGGTAACGCTCGAGTGCGCGACGGCCGACGGGCGTGAGCCTGTACTCCGTCTTCGGCATGCGACCCTCGAACGACTTGGTGCACGTGATGTATTCAGCTTCCTCGAGCTTGCGCGCGTGGACGCTGAGATTGCCGTCGGTCGTCTTCATCAGCTTCTTGAGATCGCTGAAGCTGAGCGAATCGTTGACAGCGAGGGCGCTCACGATTCCGAGGCGGAGGCGCTCGTGGATCAGCCTGTCGAGAGCATCGGCGCGAGGCGAGGACACCGGGTTTGAAGCCGATTTCCCGCGACGCGTCCGCAGATCGCCGCTCACGCTTGGCCGCCGGTCATCGCGCGCGGTTCCGTGCTTAGCCACCATGCCTCCAGGCCACCGGAATTCCGAACCCGATGTGGAGGCCTCCGAAAGCCGCCGCCATGATCCACGGATTCCACGAAGGCGGGGTGAACAGGGCAAGCGCGCCGGCCAGCATGAAGCAGATTCCCATCACCGGCACGATCCTGACCGAAAACGCACCGCCGGCCACGACGGCCGTACCATAGAGGAGCAGCCACATTCCCGGGATCGTATGCACCAGACCCGCCCGATACAGAACGATCGTGAGTAGAGCCCCGACCAGTATTGGAGGCGAGAAGCTCAGAACGAATTTGCGGCCCGGCCCCGACAGCAACGGCACGTGCGCTCGACGCGCCTTCCTGACTATTGCCCATAGCATTATCACGGGCGCCAGAACTGCCGCGGCCATCCAGACGAACAGCGACTGCAGCACCGATTGCTGCGCCGCAGCGATGGTGGCAGCGACTGCCGCGACTATCCCGACGGCGACCATCCCCCACCCAGAAACCGCCGTAAACGATCCAGCGGCCTCCATCGTGTCGCGAATGAAGGCGAGGTTGTCCATCGCCCGCACGTGAAGCGCGGGAGGTTCCGGGGGTGGTGGGCGGTGAAGGGGCGTGACGGATGCCATGGGTCGAAATTATGCCTCGAGCTAACGACTGTCAAGTACTTTGCGATGCAAAGTATGCGGAGAGTGGGCCCCGCCCTGGTCGTTCATTACCCCAAAGTGATCGGTCCGGGCAGCGGGTCGCTCGCCGGAAAGCTCTGCTCCACCATTTTGTCCAGCCGCCGCTCGTCGATTGCCGTCGCCAGCAGCTCCACCAGCTGGGCACAGAACGCGGGAAGATCTTCGGGCTTTCTGCTGGTCAACAGCTTCTGGTCGAGCTGGACCTGCTTGTCCACCCAGGCGCCGCCGGCATTCCTGATGTCGGCCTCGAGCGTCGGCCACGACGTTATCGTCCGGCCCCGAACCGCGTCGGCTTCGACCAGCAGCGAGGGACCGTGGCAGATCGCGGCCACGGGCTTGTCGGCTTCCATGAATTCCCGCACGAAATTGACCGCGTTCCTGCTCGCCCGCAGCTTATCCGAGTTGAGCGCGCCTCCGGGCAGCACCAAAGCGTCGAAATCACGCGCGCTGACCGACGATACCTCCGCATCGACGTGAAATTCGTCGCCCTGGTGCCCTTTGTTCCTCGCCTGGATCTCGCCCAGCTTGTCGGAGATGAGCTTTACCTCGGCACCCGCCTGCTTCAAGGCACTCCATGGCGCGGTGAGCTCGACCTGTTCGACGCCTTCGGTGGCGAGGAACGCGACCTTGCGCCCTTTGAGCGGGCTGGACATAACAATCTCCGGTATCGGTTCGGGTCTGATTCGAATGCGATATCAAGGTCAGAAATTGTGCCACAACCGGCCGATGTCACGACACCTGACCGGTGACGACACAATGACCATATTTCGAGGTGCCGATCATCGACCTCTACGGGCATGAGCCCCTGCGCCAGCGGTTGTCGGAAAGCATCCGGGCCGGAACTCTGCCATCGAGTCTTCTCCTCCAGGGACCCCGGGGAGTAGGAAAGCAGCGTCTCGCGCTCTGGCTCGCGGAACAGCTTCTGTGCACCGAGACGAACGCGCCGTGCGGAGCCTGCAAGGCGTGTCGGTACGTGCGGGAGCTGACCCATCCGGATCTTCACTGGGTCTTTCCCCGACCGCGCCTCAAGGATTCGGACCCGGACCTTGAGCAGGTTCGGGAGGACTATGGCGAAGCGACCGCCGAGCGGGCGGCCAACAACGGTCTCTACGCCGGGCCTTCCGGGACCGAAGGCATCTACGTTGCTACCGTCCGGTCGCTGGTGCAGCGCGCAGTGATGGCGCCGGCCATGGGGACGCGAAAAGTCTTCATCGTTGGAGACGCCGAGCGCATGGTTCCGCAAGAAGGCGCGGACATGGCGGCGAACGCATTCCTCAAGCTTCTCGAGGAGCCTCCAGCGGACACGACAATCATTCTCACCTCGAGCGAGCCGGGCGCGTTGCTGCCGACGATCCGCTCTCGCGTCGTCACCGTGCGCGTCCCACTCGTCCCGGACGCCGCCGTGCGCGCGTTCGTCGACAATCCGGTCGTCAAGATGGCGCTGGACAAGGAGGGCAAGTCTGGAACAGCGGAACGTGTGCGCGTCGCCGCAGGCGCGCCTGGCCGGCTTCTCACCGGTGCGGTGGACGCGAGGGCGACTGTCAACGCCCGGAAAATCATGGACGCTGCGACGGGCACACGCCGTGCGCTATTCTACTCGACCGCCCTATCTCAGGGCGCGGCCGGCGCTCGCGGTGCTTTCACGGACACGCTCGACGCCCTCGTGGAGCTGCTTGGTGAGCGGACCCGCGATGCGCTCCATCGAAAAGACCAGGCGAGCGCCGCGTCGGCCAGCCGGGCAGTCGATGCGGTTCTTCGCGCGCAGACCTCGGCCGGCGGAAACGTGAGCCCACAGATCATCGCGGCAAGACTGATCAGAGAGCTGGCGAGCACACTCAAATGAAGGATCTGTCTCACGTCGACGCCGAGGGGCGAGCGCGAATGGTTGATGTCGGCGGCAAAGCAGAGACCGCGCGCTCGGCACGGGCCGCGGGTTCGATCAGGATGAGCGGCGAGACTCTCGCGGCGATAGAGCGAAACACTGTCTCCAAGGGAGACGTGATCGCGACAGCGCGCATCGCGGGCATCCTGGCTGCGAAGAAAACGGCGGAGCTCATCCCGCTCTGCCATCCGCTTCCGCTCACCGATGTTGGCGTCGATTTCGAGGTCGATCACTCTCTGCCCGGTCTCCGCATAACGGGGTGGGCCGCGACCCAGGGAAGAACGGGGGTCGAGATGGAAGCGCTCACCGCCGTCGCCATTGCGCTGCTAACTGTCTACGACATGGCGAAGGCCCTCGACCGAGGGATGGAAATCTCCGGAGTTCGTCTGGTCGAGAAGCGGGGCGGGAAAGGCTGAGACTGGAGGCGAGACTAACTTCGCACTGCGGACTAACTGCGGCCTGCGGACTAAATGAAGACCGGTCAGACTGGAGGCAGGCTGAGCACCGGATCCTCGGTCAGTGGCTTGCTCACCTTGTACGGCTCCATGTGCACCAGCACTCCGACGACGCTCGGCACCGCTTCCAGAATCGCGTACTTGACCTTCGCGGCAATCTCGTGCGCATCTTCCAGCGACAGCTTGGGATCCGCTTTCACGTGAACGTCGACGTAGAATCCAAGGCCTGAGCCACGCACGTTCAGGTTCTCAACGCTGCGAACTCCCTCCACCTCGGCTGCCGCATGAAGTACGCGCTCTTTCACGCTACGGTCCGGCGCTTCGTCCATGAGGCCCGAGATTGCGGGGCGGAGCGTCCGAATGCCGTTCACGGCGACGACTAGCGCGGCGACCAATGCCGCCCAATCGTCAGCCGCTTCCCAACTGCGACCGCCTATCAGCGCGATACTGATCCCGATAAACGCGGCAAGCGAGCTGATCGCGTCGGACCGGTGGTGCCACGCATCCGCCACTATCGCGGTACCGCCCGTTTCCCTGGCAACGCGCGCGACGCGGCGATAAAGAATCTCCTTGACGATTATCACGCCTGCTGCGACGAACAGGGTAAACGGTGAGGGAAGGTGGTGCGGTGTCCTGATATCCCGGATTGCAATAATTGAGATTCCGATAGCCGCGCCAAGCAGCATTAGCGAGACGACCGCTGCCGCGAGGGGTTCGGCCTTGCCGTGGCCGTAGGGATGGTTTTCGTCGGCGGGGCGGGCCGCGACGCTCAGGCCCATCCACACGATCAGTGAGGAGAAGATGTCGGCCGACGATTCTACGGCATCGGCAATAAGTGCGTTGGAGTGCCCGATGATTCCGGCAAATAGCTTGACGAAAACGAGGACTGCGTTAGTCAGCAGGCCGACCTGCGCCCACCGGATGCTCCTCTTCGTCGCCTCTTTCATCACGCCACCACCCAGCTAAAGATCGACTTTCTCCAACCGCCCGGCTGCCGCGTTGATGCGAGCGGCGTACGCTTCGGGGTCTTCTCCCGGCACGCGCCGCGGGACCACGAACTCCGGATCTTCGGGCGGGTTCGACGTCGGCATGTTCACGAAAAGGTCTCCCCCTCGCGCAATCACGGCCGCCTCGAAGCGATCGACCGCGGTCATCAGGTCATCGAGCTGGGCGCTCGTCTCGCGCCCGGTGAGGAGCACGCCCTTCTGTCGAAGCCGACCCGCGAGCTCGACGGCGGCTGCGTTTCGCTCCTCGCGCCGGTGCGGGTCGAGAGCCTCCTGCTGCTCCTCAAAGGATTCCTGTGTCATCCAGCCTCCACTCAAATCGGTTTGCAGGAATTATCTGCAAGTCTCGTGATAGCGGCGTGAAAGCTGCGACATTGGGGCATTCTAGTCGAGGGCGAGAGAAATGTCGCGCGCATTCGTAAAAGAAGATGCTGGCTGGGGCGATCCGGGGAAACGCTACTCCCTTCCCGCGCGGAGCGACCCCGCCTACGACGAAGCTGCCGAAGCGCTGTTGGAGGGAGCGAGGGCGGGCGACACCGGGAGCGCCGAAAGCGCAACCGGTTACTACTGGGGAGAGAAGAAGCGATTTCTCGGGTAGCGCGCACAGAAACCGAGGATCGGTCCTCGTCGCGCGGCGGCACTTGCCGACCGGTTCACGTGTCTGCTACATAGTAGCGGCCAACAGCCCCGCCCGCCCCCGGAGAACGATTCGTGACATTGTTCGCGCTGTGTCAAAAAGTCGGCGTTCCACTTCATTCGCGATCTTGCTTTGTCGTCGCCACAGCCCTGCCGATCGCCCTCTTGATTCCCTGCCGCGCTCAGTCCCAGCGTGCTCCGCTACCCGGCCGGATCCAGCCGGCGAGTCCTGCCACGCCCACGACGTACGACACGACCGCAATCGCGGCGCTGCGGTGGCGCGAGATCGGACCGTTCCGTGGCGGGAGATCGGTGGCTGTGGCTGGGTCGAGCAAACGACTCAACGAGTACTACTTCGGAACGACTGGAGGCGGCGTTTTCAAGACGACAGATGCCGGGATCAGCTGGGTCCCGGTGACCGACAAATATTTTGGCGGGACGATCGGGGCGATCGCCGTCAGCGAATCGAATCCGGACATCGTGTACGTTGGCGGGGGTGAGAATCCGATTCGCGGAAACGTGTCACACGGCGATGGAATGTGGCGCACGAGCGATGCCGGAAAGACGTGGACGTCACTCGGGCTTTCCGATACGCGCCAGATCTCGCGGGTGCGCGTTCATCCGACCAACCCAGACATCGTATACGTGGGAGCGCTGGGGCACGTCTTCGGGCCCAGCAGCGAGCGCGGCGTGTTCAAGACCACCGATGGCGGAAAAAACTGGCGAAAGGTGCTATACCGGAACGATTCGACGGGGATCTCGGACATCGTGCTCGACCCGAACAATCCCGAGACGATCTACGTGGCGTTCTGGCAGGCGTGGCGAACTCCGTGGCAGCTGGTGTCGGGGGGAGCGGGAAGCGGGATCTTTAAATCGACCGACGGCGGAGAGCACTGGACCGAGTACACCCGCAATCCCGGGCTGCCGCGGGGCGTAATAGGAAAGATTGGCGTCGCCATCTCTCCAACCAACTCGAACAAGATCTGGGCGATCGTCGAGGCGGATTCGGGCGGAGTGTTTCGGTCGACCGATGGCGGTGCCACCTGGACCCGCACCAACACTGATCGCAGGCTGCGCCAACGGGCATGGTACTACACCCGGATTTATGCGGACCCGAAGGACGAGAAGTCCATCTACGTCCTCAATACCGGCATGTACCGCTCTACCGACGACGGCAAGACATTCCGATCCATCCAGGTCCCGCACGGCGACAACCACGATCTCTGGATTGCGCCCAACGACGCGCAACGGATGATCAACTCAAACGACGGGGGCGCCAACGTTTCGTTCAACGGCGGCCGCTCGTGGACGGAGCAGGACCAGGCGACGGCGCAGTTCTACCACGTCACCACGACGAATCACTTCCCTTATCGCGTCTGCGGCGCGCAGCAAGACAATTCCACACTGTGCGGGCCGAGCAGGAGCAACGGCGGAATAGGCATCGGTGACTGGTACGATGTGGGCGGCGGTGAGAGCGGCTACATCGCGGCGCGGCCAGACGCGCCGGACATCGTTTTCGCCGGCTCGTATGGCGGGCTGCTCACGCGCACGGACATCAAAACCGGATTCGAGCGGAACGTAAATCCGTGGCCCGACAATCCAATGGGTCACGACGCGGCGGATGCGAAATACCGCTTCCAGTGGACCTTCCCGATCGTGATCTCCCCGCACAACCCCGGCCGGATGTACGTCGGCAGCAGTGTGATCTTTCAGACCGACGACGAGGGGCAGACGTTTCGGCCGATCAGCCCCGATCTGACGAGGCATGATCCGCGGACCCTTGGCTCGTCAGGCGGCCCGATCACCAGGGATCAGACTTCGGTCGAGTATTACGGAACTGTATTCACGATCGCGGAATCACCACGCACCGCCGGAGTGATCTGGGCGGGATCCGATGATGGGCTGGTCCACATCACGCGTGACGCGGGCAAGACCTGGAAAAACGTGACGCCGGCGGGTCTCCCCGAATGGGCGCGCATCTCGATGATCGAACCTTCCAGCTTCGCGGCGAGCACCGCGTACCTCGCCGCCAACCGCTACCAGCTCGACGACATGCGGCCTTATCTCTACAAGACCACCAACTATGGCGCGAGCTGGAATCCGATCACCAGCGGAATTCCAGCGTCCGAATTCACGCGCGTCCTCCGCGAGGACCCAGAGCGCGCCGGACTACTCTACGCCGGCACCGAGCGCGGTGTCTGGGTTTCGTTCGACGACGGTGCCAGCTGGCAGTCCCTTCGGCGGAATCTGCCCATCGTTCCAATCCACGATCTCGCGGTTAAGGAAGGTGACCTGATCGCGGCCACTCACGGACGCTCGTTCTGGATTCTCGACGACCTCTCGTCACTCCAACAGCTCAGCCCGCAGATCACGCGTACCACCGCGCATCTCTTCAAGCCGCGGCGGGCCTATCGCGCCGCCTTCCAGGGTGGGGGCGGAGCAGGTTCAGCCGGAGGGCATCCGAGCGGAGCCAATCCTCCATCGGGCGGAGTGATTTACTACTTGCTGGCGCAGCCGTGGCAGCTCGTCACGCTGGATTTTCTCGACGGCCAGGGCAAAGTCATTCGCAGCTTCACCAGTCAGCAGGATCCGACCGTCGCTGTCGATTCCATTCTCGGCGACAGCATCCGCACCGCGCGCAACGACAGTCTTCGTCGCGCGGGGATGGCGCCTGACACCGCGGTGCGCGCCGAAGCTCGCGGCGAAGAGAGCCCACCCGGCGAAGAGGGGCCGGCGCGTAGACCACCACCGCCGCGCGTCGCCAACAAGGCGGGGCTCAACACGTTCGCGTGGAATCTCCGCTACCCGGATGCATCGGTGTTCGAGAACATGATTCTCTGGGCGGGAGGCACTTCGGGTCCCATCGCCCTGCCGGGCAGCTACTCCGTGCGCATGAACGTGAACGGCCAGCGCTATACGCAGCCGCTCGTCATCGTGAAGGACCCACGCAGCAAGGCCACCGATGCCGATCTGCGAGAGCAGTTCGATTTCCTGATGCGGATTCGCGACAAGACCAGCGAGGCAAACGATGCGGTGAAGACGATTCGCAGCGTCAAGGCTCAGCTCGCCGATCGCGCGAAGAGGATCCCCGCCGACAAGCGCGCGGCATTCTCGAGCGCGGCAGATGCGCTCACGGCGAGGCTTTCATCCGTTGAAGGCGAGATCTACCAGGTGAAGAACCAATCCAGCCAGGATCCGCTCAACTATCCGATCAGGCTGAATAACAAGATCGCGGCGCTCTCCGGCGTTGTTGGCGGAACGACTGCGAAACCCACGAGCCAGTCCTACACCGTGTTCAACGATCTGTCGACTCAGCTCGACCGACAGCTCCAGGCCATGCGCGGTGCGCTGCTTGTCCTCCCATCGCTCAACGCGACGCTCACGGCAGCGAGCCTGCCGCCGATCGTGCCGAGCACCGACGAGGTGAGGACACCTTCTCCGCGAGCGGCGTCGACGCCAGTCGCCGGCGACGACGAGGTCGACAGGTAGCACGCATGCGCGCGCGCTCCGTATTCCTCCTCGCCGGCGCGTGCGCGGTCCTTTCCAGCGGCGCGTGCACCGACGAAGGCGATGAGGCGAATACGCGGATCCGGGTGCTGGACTCGGCCTACACTCAGTCCTGGGAGCCGATGGAAGACACCGGGACCGTGTACCGAATCGAGGTGCTGTCCCCGTTGGGTGCTGACACCATCCGTAATGTCATTCCACCGGCACCGGTCGTCGTTGGAGACAGTCTCGTCATCGGGCTCGTTCAGCTCTCTGAGGATTCGTCGACCCCGCGACGACAAATCTTCAAGCTCCGCCTCGGCCAGCATCGAGTGGAGACCAGCCCGATTCCCGAGGATGTCTGGGGATCGTACAAGGACGTCCTCATCTCTCCTGATGGTCGCTACATCGCGTACGTAGGTGAGGATACCACCCCCGCGAGCGCGGGCACTTATGGGATGGTCCGCGACCTCGCGACGCGCGAAGTGGTGATAAAGGGTCCGGGCGGTGGCGGCTGCGACTGCGACGAGGATTTCAACTACGCCCGCTGGTTCGCGCCCGATAGCTTCGAGATCGCGGTGGCGCACACCGGCACTGCCTCGGGATGGCAGCGGATCTCGGGGCGAGCGTCAACGCGCCGTATTCACGTCGATACGTTGAAGGAGGAGCCCGATTGGCATTGAGAGATCCCGTCCGCGATTTCCTGAGGCACACGCTGGCGACGATCGCGTATCGCGCGGCGAAGGCGGAGCGTGACGCGACCCCGGCATTTGCCGACTTCCAGATCGGACACGGCGCGCGCACGCCCGTCCAGCTCGTAGCCCACATGGCCGATCTATTTGACTGGGCGCTCAGCATGGTCAATGGAAAGTGGGACTACAAACAGTCTCCGCCGCGGCAGTGGCGAAAGGAGGTGGCGCGGTTCCACGCGTCGCTCGAAGCGTTGGACGTGTATCTCGCGTCCGACGCGCCGCTCGGAATCGCCGCCGAGAAACTGTTTCAGGGTCCGATCGCCGACTCGCTCACCCACGTCGGACAGCTCGCAATGCTGCGGCGGCAAGCGGACGCCCCGGTGCGCTCGGAATCATTCGCGCGCTCTGACATCGTTGCGGGCCGCCTCGGAACCGAACAGACGAAGAGTCAGTTCGAGTTCGACTAGCGGTCGTCACCGTTGCATCTTATCCAAGCGCGTTCTGTAACCCCGAGGCCCTTCAGTTCGTAGAGATTCCAATGCAGACACCCGCTCAGCAGGCACCGACACCGACACCCCCTCCCAGACCCGTCATAGTCATTCCCGGAACACACGGGTCTGACGCGATCACGATTTCCACGCCGCGAACCGCCGCCGACCTCGATGCGCTGCAAGAGCGTCGCTCAGAGCTGTCGAGCCAGCTCACATCTGTCGATGGCCGGCGATCGAAACTGCTCAGTCAGCTCAGGCAGACCGACGATCCGACGGCAACCAAAGGGCTCCAGGACCGACTCGGACTGCTCGACGCGCGACAGCTGCAATTGGAGTCGGATCTTGCGCAGACGGGGCAGCAGCTCTCGAGCGCTTCCGCTGGATTGATCGCGACCACATCCTCCGGACCGATGCTCGCCGGGCTCGGGTCGGGCCAGGTACTCGCGCTTTCTATCGTCTTCACCGTTTGCGTGCTCGGGCCGCTGGCGATCGGCTTCGCTCGGACGCTCTTCAAACGGGCGAGCAGACCGGCGCCGCCGCCGATGGTTTTCAACGAGATGGCCCAGCGTCTGGAGCGAGTAGAAGGGTCGGTGGACGCGATCGCTCTCGAGATCGAGCGGATCTCAGAGGGCCAGCGCTTCGTCACGAAGCTGCTCTCCGAAAGCCAGCCAGCACCTATGCTCGGCGCTGGCCAGCGTTCGGGCGAGCCGGTACGCTCGGGTTAGACCACCGCGGGGAGGGAGGCGGGGGCAGACGTCGTCCTGGTGTTGCCCTCGCTCAGCATCTGCTGCCGCAGAGCCGCCGCGCCCATTAGTCCGCCCAGCCCCATCGACTCCACCGCGCTGCTCGGCACCAGCATGAGGGCGCCCTTCTCCTTGAGTCCTTCGTACAGAATGTTCATCGCGCGCAGGTGCAGCGCGGTCGGATTGTTCTCGTACGACTTCGCGGCCTCGAAGAAAAGGTGCGCGATTTCCACTTCAGCCTGGCCGAGGATGATTCGCGCCGACTTCTCACGCGATGCCTGTGCTTCGCGTGACATGGCATCCTGAAGCGAAGTCGGGATCACGACGTCACGCATCTCCACCGATTGCACGGTGACGCCCCACGGGTTTGATCGCTGATCGATCAGCGCCTGCAATTCGGTCTCGATTCTCTCGCGGCCGCGCAGGAGATCGGTGAGCGAGGTGCGGCCTATGATGTCGCGCAGACCAGTTTGTGCCGCCCAGCTGACGGCCTGGGCGTAGTCCTGAACCTCGAGGGCGGCCTTCTCGGAATCGTGGACCATCCAGAAGAGCACTGCGTCGACGTTGACCGGGACGGTATCCGACGTGAGCGTCTCTTCGGCCGCGAAGCTCGTCGTGATGACGCGCTGGTCGATATAGATCGAGATAGTCTCGACGAAGGGAAAGATCCAGAAGAGCCCCGGTCCACGCATCCCCGTGTATTTACCCAGCCGAAGCACGATGGCCCGCTCCCACTGCTTGGCGATCTTGGGCGATTGCGAGAAGAAAAGTCCGCCCAGCAAGAAGATCACGAGCCAGCCTGGATTCTGACTTCCGGCGGTCAGGATGACCCCGATGAGAAGAGAGACGAGCAGGATGAAAACTGAAACGACATTAGCACGACTCTGCGACCGTGAAGCCCGCGCGGCGCGGCGTGCTGCGAGAACTTCGTCCATGCCAGGCATTATTTCTCCCCGTTTCTGAGCTGGTGGATCAGCTCTGGTAATGTGAATCCCAACAGCGCGGCATCGCCAACGAAGCGTTGGATCAGGACGCGGAGCTCTCGTTCACGGTGCGCTCGCGCCGCCTGCGGCGACGGAGATTCCCGAACGAAAGTGCCCACTCCACGTCGTGTTTCCAGAATTCCATCGCGCTCCAGCTGGAGGTAGACCTTGGCGACCGTGTTGGCGTTCACCGCCAGGTCCACTGCGAGCTGCCGCACCGTCGGGAGCTGCGCTCCCGGCTCTAACTCCCCTGTTGCGATCGCCGCTCTGATGGATCGCTCCAGCTGAGCGTAGATCGGCGTGGGGCTGGCTGAATCCACGACGAAAGTTGGCATTGTGTGCTTGTACTATCACACTGGTACAATACGGGCGCAAGGGGAAACTGGTTTCAGGCCAGTTTCAGGGGGTTAACGGCAACTGAAGGCGGGGTTAACCGAACGGAACAGGCCTGAAGTCTCCGAGTTACCTGCTATGAGTGTACATGAGATCCACAATCTCATCGTACATTGAATCCGCCTTGACGCCGCCGGTGCGTATCGCCCCCGTCGCGCAGTGCTTCAAATGGTTCCGCATCAGCTCGCGGCTGACCCCCCGCAGTGCCTCGTGTGCCGAAGAGATCTGGGTGAGAATGTCGGCGCAGTACCGATCCTCTTCGACCATCTTTTGAAGGCCGCGAAGCTGTCCCTCGATGCGACGCAGGCGCTTGAGGTTCCGCGACTTCACTTCCGGGTCGACGGCGACCGCGTTCCGCGACGGGTTGGGCTGTTCGCGAACCGCGCACCCGCACTCCGCTCCGTCGCTCGCCTCGATCCGTTTGCTGCGCTTTGGGGTCGTCGTCATCTCATCTCCTATCGGTTCAATCCAGGCGGACCCGCCGGAGCCGCAAGCTGTTCGTGACAACGCTCACCGAGCTCAGCGCCATCGCCGCGCTGGCGATGATCGGGCTCAGCATCAAGCCAGTTACGGGGAACAACACCCCCGCCGCGATCGGAATCCCGATGACGTTGTAGACGAAGGCCCAGAACAGATTCTGCTTCATGGTCGTCATCGTCCGACGCGAGAGAGAGATCGCGGTTGGTACTCCGCGTAGATCGCTTCTCATCAGGGCGATGTCGCTCGCCTCGATTGCTATGTCCGTTCCCCTCGGCATCGACACGCCGACATCCGACTGAGCGAGAGCCGGCGCGTCGTTGATCCCGTCGCCGACCATCGCCACCACTCTTTTCATCGCCTGCAAGCGCTTGATCTCGTCGACCTTGCCCTGGGGCAGAACTTCGGCGACGACGCGGTCGATTCCAACCTTGGTCGCGACCGCTTCCGCCGCCGGCCGCCTGTCCCCGGTCAGGAGGACGACATCGATCTTCATCGCGTGAAGCTTCTCAATCGCTTCGCGCGACGACGGCCTGATTGCATCGGAAACCACGATCAACCCGGCGATCTGGCCCTCGATGGCGATGTAGAGCTCACTCGCGCCGCGGGTTAGATCCACGTCGACCGATTCAGCGAGTGTGTCCACGGTCAACTTCAGCTCGCGCATCAGCTGGACGTTACCGACGGCGACGTCGCGTCCATGCACGATCCCAGTGACTCCGCTGCCTGTGTGCGAACGAAAACTGGTGACGAGCTCGAGTGGGACGTCCCTCTCGATCGCGGCGCGGACTATAGCCGCTGCCACTGGATGCTCGGAGTGTCGCTCGAGCGAGGCGGCGGCGCTCAGAATCCCGCGCTCGTCCGTCGCTCCGAGCGCAACCACTCGGTCGACAGCTGGAGCCCCCTCAGTGACGGTCCCGGTCTTGTCGAGCACCACTGTGTCGACATCGCCGGCTCGCTGAAGAACCTCTCCACCCTTGATCAGAAGGCCCAGCTCGGCCCCACGTCCGGTTGCGACCATCACCGCGGTCGGAACCGCGAGGCCCATCGCGCACGGGCAGGCGATGATCAATACCGAAACGGCGGCTGCGATCGCGCGAGGTAGCGCGGCCTGGTCGGCGAGAAAGTACCAGGCGACAAACGTGACGATCGCGATCCCCACTACCGAGGGAACGAAAACGGCGCTCACTCTGTCGGCCAGTCGCTGAATCGGGGCGCGAGAGCTCTGCGCCTCGCGCATGAGTCTTACGATCCGCGCGAGGACGCTGTCGGCGCCCACGCTCGTCGCGCGAAAACGCAGCGATCCGGTCGTATTGACGGTACCGCCGACGACCGCATCGCCCACGCTCCTCGCCACCGGCAACGGCTCGCCCGTGAGCATGGACTCGTCGACGTCGCTCGCGCCATCGATCACAATGCCGTCCACCGGAATGCGCTCGCCCGGCCTAACGACGACGATCTCACCCGACCTCACCTGGTCCAGCGGCTTCTCGATCCAGGCGCTGCCCTGCTCTACTCGAGCGTTTGGTGGGAGAAGCGTGACGAGCTTCCTGAGAGCCGCCGACGTTTGTCGCCGCGCGCGCGCTTCAATGGCACGGCCGGCGAGCACGAGACCGATGATGAGGATGACCGCTTCGTAGTAGACGTCCGGGGCGATTCCGTTCCGCGTGAACAGGCTCGGCGCAAAGGTAGCGACCAGTGAATACAGAAAGGCCGACCCGGTCCCGAGCGCAATGAGCGTGTTCATGTCGGAGGAGCCGTGTCGGATGGCCCGCCACGCCCGGCGGTAGATGTCGCGCCCCGCCCACACGAGAATTGCTGTCGCGAGCGCGAGAAGCACGTAGTTGACGAGGGCATTCCCCATGAGAAGCATCGACAGCAGCATGGCGAGCGCTCCGGCGAGGACACTGACCGTCGCCTTGATCGTCAGCGAGCGCGCCTCGCGGGTTTCCGCCTCGTCTTGCGTGGAGTCCTGCCTGAGCGGGCTCGCATCCGCGGCCGGCAGCTCGGCGTCGTAACCCGTTGCGCGCACCGCCTCGATCAGCCGCTTGGGTCCGACCGCCGCGGGATCGTAGCGGACGGCGGCGCTGTTCGTGAGGAGATTGACAGAGGCGTCGATCACGCCAGGCTCGGACGAGAGCGCCCGCTGGACGCGCGCCTGGCACGCGGCGCACGTCATCCCCGTCACGGGAAACGAGAGTGAGTCTTCTTTTTCAGGTACCAGCTGAGCCGTCATTTTGTCCTCCCCACTACTCAATCAATATACCCCCCTCCCCTATGTCAATGGATCCGTGTTTTGGATCATCGGGCGGGAGCACATCTTGCGTTGGTATGGTTTAGTTGCCCGCAGGGCCTCCTACGAAGGGTTTGTATGGCTGTATCACACGATTCGCTCGCTCGGGAAGCAGAAGTCTTCGAGAATTGCACCCTCGCGAAGGCACTCGCGGAGAAGATGCGTGCGAGTAGCGACGAGCTCACTCGCCGCTGGCTCGACCGGATCAGCGCCCGGGTTTCGCTCGATCCCAATCGCATTTTTCCCACCGACGCGCTGCTCGATCACGTACCACTGCTGATCCTCGGGATAGCGGACTACATCGAGAACCCGGAGAAGGTGATCCTGGCCGAGGTGCCCGTCGTCGCCAAGGCGATGGAGCTGGGCGAGCTCCGGTTCGCGCAGGGATTTGACGAATACGAGGTGCTCAAGGAATACGAGATCTTTGGGGGGATCCTCTTCTCGTTTCTCTCGCGCGTCGTCGACGAAATCGACGAGCCCTGCAGCAGGGGCGAGCTGCTGGCGTGCGCGCACCGCCTCTATCTGGCAGTCGCCCTTATCCAGCAGGCGACGTTGACCCACTACCTCAGCCTGGTCAAGGACCGACTGAACGAGCGCGAGCAACGGCTTCGCGGATTCAATCGAGCCCTCAGCCACGAGCTGAGGAATCTGATCGGAACGATCTCCGGCGCGGCGGAGATACTGGAGCTGGGTACGTTCTCGCCTGAGCAGCAGCGAACCATGACGTCCATGATCGTTCGCAACAGCGCGAACATGAAAATGACGCTCGAGAACCTCGTCGAGCTTTCGCGCGTGGACGAGGATGCGCGCCAATCGCGGCACATTGCGCTGCCCAGCGCGGCAGCGGAAGTGGCGCGGCAGCTCCGGGAGTCTGCGCGCGCCCACGGCGTTGAAATCAGACTCAATCCCGATTTACCAGCGATCGATGTGAGCGCGGCCGCTTTCGAGCTGTGCCTGTCGAACTTACTCGCGAACGCGATAAAGTACTCCGACCAGACCAAGGACAAACGTTGGGTCGAAGTCACTGCCCACGTTACAGCGCCCGATTATGGCGGACCGCCCGAGACGGTGGTCGAAGTGCGCGACAACGGACTCGGTGTTCCAGAAGGTAAGCGCGCGGAGCTCTTCAGCCGGTTTTTCCGCGCGCACGAGGACATCAACAGCGAGATCGAGGGGACCGGGCTCGGACTGAGCATCGTCCGCGATACCGTCACGTCCCTCGGCGGGAGAGCCTGGGCTGAATTCCACGAAGAAGGCACCGCGTTCTATTTCACGATCCCCCACCGGCGCTCGGAGGACCAGGCGAGAGCTCCGGTGCCGGACGCACCCGCAGTCCCAGCTACCGGATCGGCCGATCGAACCGCAGAGGGTTCGGCGCGGTGAAGCTGAAGTGCCACCACTCCTGGTCGTAGTTCACGAATCCTTCGCGCTCCATCGCGGCTTGGAGCATCTGCCTGTTCGCCGCCGCCTCACCCGACGCGTTCGCCGTGTGAGCCGCTGCTGAGAACGTGTCGAATGGGGTGCCCATCTCCAGCTCGCGACCACTCGTGAGGTCGACGAGAGTAAGATCGATCGCAAGGCCGAGGTTGTGTCGAGAGCGGCTCGCGATATAGCCGTCCTTGAGGAGATCCGGCCGATTGACGCGCTCGGTCCACTCCACCATCGCGAGCGTCGCGCGAACGGGGCGATACGCGTCCAGAATCTTGATCCCGAGTCCGCGACTTCGGAGGTCGCGCTGTACTCGCGCCAGCGACGCGGCCGCTTCCCTCCTCAGATACGCGCGGTTCGCGAGGTATCCCGGCAGTGGCGCGCCCGTGAAATTGTTTGAAGTCACATAGCGCATCTCCACAACGATCGTCGGATCGAGAGATCGTACTTCCGTGAGGAGCGTGTCGGCGGCCGCGTCGGGCGCAACCTCCGTCTCCGCCGTGTTGACAGCCGGTGCGACCCGCGCCCGCGGGCTCGCAATCGGCGCTGACGCGCAAGCGAGCAGCAATGCGCCAAGAAGGATTGCGGCGAGTCTCATTCGATAAGAATAACCAACGCTCGTCCGCCGTCGCGAGCCATTCCTGTCTCATTCGGCTTGACGCATATTTTTGCATGGCAAGCTCCGACGCGATCAGCCCTTCCTCAGTCGCGCGCGCCGCTCCCCGCGGCCATCGGTCCGCCGTCCTCGCCAGCTTCCTGGGCTGGACACTCGATGCATTCGATTTCTTTCTCGTCGTATTCGCGCTCACCGCGATCGCGAAAGAGTTCAACAAGACCGACGCCGAGGTCGCGCTCACCATCACGGTGACGCTGGCGTTCAGGCCGATTGGGGCGTTCATCTTCGGATTGATGGCCGACCGGTACGGCCGGAAGCTGCCCCTGATGATCGACCTCGTCTTCTTCTCGATCGTCGAAGTGGCATCGGGGCTCGCGCCCAACTACATGACGTTCTTGATACTGCGCGCGCTGTTCGGTATCGGAATGGGCGGCGAGTGGGGCGTCGGGGCATCTCTTGCCATGGAGAAGGCACCGAAGGGGCGGCGCGGTATCCTTTCGGGGTTGTTGCAGGAAGGGTATGCGACGGGATATCTCCTGGCCGCGATCGTCTATTTCTTCGTGTTCCCGCGCTGGGGGTGGCGACCGATGTTCTTCATCGGTGGACTGCCCGCACTGCTCGCTTTGTTCGTGCGATTTCGAGTCGAGGAGTCAGAAGTCTGGCAGCGCACGAAGCACAAAGACTGGAGGAGCCTCTTCCGCGGCATAACCTCGCACTGGAAGCTCTTTCTCTATCTGACGCTGCTGATGGCGGGCATGGGATTCGTCTCGCACGGGACGCAGGACATGTATCCGACTTTCCTCCAGCGCGACTGGGGATTTTCGCCGCAGAAGCGGGCCGCCCTCACAGCTTTCTCGATGGTCGGCGCGATCATCGGCGGCATTGCATTCGGCTATCTCTCCGACAGGATCGGTCGACGTCGCGCAATCGTGATCGCGCTTGTGCTCGCAATCCTGCTTATCCCGCTGTGGGCCTTTTCGCGGTCGCTTACGGGCCTGGTGATCGGGGCCTTCGCGATGCAATTCATGGTTCAGGGGGCGTGGGGCGTCATACCAGCGCACATAACGGAGCTGTCGCCGGACTCAGTGCGCGGCTTCCTGCCCGGCTTCGCGTACCAGTGCGGCATTCTGATCGCGAGCTCTGTCGTATATCTGCAGGCGCTGCTCGCCGCGCGCACCAGCTACGCGCAGTCGATGGCCATCGTCGCTGTGACGGTTTTCTCGGGCGCCGCCATCATCGCGTGGGCGGGGCGGGAGAAGCACGCCGTCGAATTCGGCTGACGACGAACACGGATCGCGCAGGCCGGCCCGGCTGTCAGGCTGATTCGATTTCCTTCGCTTTGGCGACGAGCCCGTCCAACAGCGCCCCAACGTGCTCGGCACCGGTGCGTGGATTCATCATCGTCACCCGCAGCACCGGACGGCCATTGAGAACGGTCGCTGTGATCCAACCGGTCCCTTCCCTGTTGTAGCGAGGTCGAAGCTCGCGATTCAGCTCATCGATGCG
Organism: Gemmatimonadota bacterium; assembly: GCA_031372985.1. Lineage (GTDB taxonomy): Bacteria > Gemmatimonadota > Gemmatimonadetes > Gemmatimonadales > Gemmatimonadaceae > UBA4720. The sequence continues at coordinate 16,498 of JANMMF010000406.1, read as the reverse complement.
CTTGGCGTCGGCCGCGCCCGAGCGCTTTCCTGCACGCTTCTTCCCGCCTGCGCCGAGATAGCGGAAGCAAAGAATGTTCGATTCCGGCTCGTGGAGATTCTCGAAGTCGTCGCGCTCCTCGATGGCATCGTACAGGAGCCGCGCGGTATCGCAGAGATGATCGTAGAGCCTGCCCAACCCACGCGAGCCGAAGCGGTGTATCGCAAACCAGAGCTTGAGCACGTCGGCGCGGCGCGAGCACTGAAAGCTTCGAATTCCCTGATCGAGAATGCGCGTGGACTTCCCCGCGTGGAAGAGATACGGCGCCTGCTGCGCGAACGCCCGCTCGAGATCGCGCTCGTCACGCGTCAGCACCATCCCTGTAGCCAGTGGCAGAAGCATCATCTTGTGAGGATCCCACGCCAGCGATCGGGAGTGAGACAGACCCTTCAGAGCGCGGGGCGGGCGCGCAGACAGGAGTGCGCTCGCGCCGTGTGCTCCATCGACGTGGAGCCAGATCCCCCGCTCGGCGCAGAGACTCCCGACCGTCTCCAGGTCATCGAACGAGCCGGTGGCGGTCGTCCCGGCCGTCGCGACAACCGCCATCACGCGCTTCCCCTCCTGGCGAAGGCGATCGAGGGTGGTCACGAGGAGGTCGACGTCGAGCTTGAAGTCGCGCGAGGCGATCGAGATTCCCTTCTTGCGCCCGATGCCAAGCTGCCCGATCGCGCGCGTCACCGCGTAGTGGGCGTGCTCACCGTAGACCACAAACGGAGGATCAGCGCCCACACCGTCTTCCCACGCGCCCGGAACGGCGGCGTTTCTCGCCGCGAGCATCGCCGTGAAGTTCGCTTCGGTCCCGCCGGACGTCAGAGTCCCGCCCGCGCCATCACCGTAACCCGCGAGCTTCGATAGCCATCCCACGACCTGGTGCTCGATGATCGTAGCGGTCGGTGACATTTCCCAGACGGCCAGCGACTGATTCATCGCTCCAATCACGCTCTCCATCCATACTCCGACGGGAAGCGGTGCCGATGTCTGGTGCCCCATGTACATCGCGTGGTAGTACTTGTTCGCGTCCGCGATCACTTCCCGCTCGAGGCGCTCGACGATTTCCGACACCGGGCGCCCTTCGCGAGGGAACTCCTCGTCGAACCGATGCGCCAGCTCCTCCGGCGAGCACGGCGTCGAGACCTGGCCCTTGCCACCGCGGGTCGACTCGAAGTAGCGGGCCGTCACGCCCGCAAAGATTTCTCCGACTTCGAGCGAGGTATCCGACTCCAGCTCGGCGAGGATGTCGTCAATCATGCCGCAAATCTAGTTTGTGGAGGTAGATACTACCCGTGCAACTGCAACTGAAGTTCAATCCCCAGCCGTGCCGTGATGCTAGGTGTCGAGCAACCCATTCTGGCGTACGAAATCCGCCAGCTCCCCGCGCGACCCGACACTGAGCTTGAGAAAAATGTTGGAGAGATGCGTGCTGACCGTGCGCGCCGAGATCTGGAGCGCGCCTCCGATTTCCTTGTTGGACTTCCGCGTAGCGACCATCCTCGCGATTTCCATCTCGCGGCCGGTCAATCCACCGGCGCCGGCTGTCACCGACTTGGGCGGTGGTCTTATTCCGAGCTCACGCATCTCCTCCCTCGTTCCATCGAGATCGACGGTCGCGCCAAGGCGCGCGAACACGTCATGCGCCTTGCGGAGCTCGCGCATGCCTGCTTCGCGGTCGCCCACTTCGACGAACGCTCCGGCGAGCCTTCGTCTGATGCGCGCGGCCTGCGCAGGAAAGGGCAGCGCCTCGAGTTGTTCGACGGACGACTCCAGCAGCTCGATCGCGCGGGCAGGGTCCCCGTCGCGAAATCTTGCGAGCAGGCCATCGCAGGCGTCCGCGTATGCGAGGCCCAGCCGGTGCTGAAAGCGTCCCGCATCCCGCCTCATCCGCGCCAGGTGCTTGGCCGCCCGATCGAAGTCGCGAGCCGTCAACGCTGCTTCACCCACCATCGGGAGCAGCCATTGCAGCGCCCACACGATGTATCCAGTACGATCAGCTATCGCGAGTCCCGCTTCGCTAATGCGAACCGCTTCCTTTGGATGTCCCTTCGCGAGGTAGTAGGAGGCGAGGCCAAGATGCGCCGGGACGATTGAAGGCACATCGAGAGCGCGCTCTCCCGCACCCTCGAGCGACCCCGCTTTTTCAGCGCCAGCGAGCTTCCACGCCTCGTCGAAGTATTGCTTCGCTTTCGCGTCCGATCCGCGCGCGAGGTAGATGAGACCCGACCAGACGTAAAGCCGTGGCAGCAGCGTGCGCTGATTGAAGCTCTTGGCGAGACTGATGGTGCGCTCCGCCGTCTCTATCGCGGTATCCCACTCTCCGACGCTGGCGCAGTATTGCACGTAGAGCTCTCCCGACCAGAGCGGGAGGAGTGGCGAGTGCATCTGCTCCGCGAGCTGCTCGCTGGCGGCGAGGTGCTTCAGAAAGTTCGGCCTGTCCCCCAGGATCCCCGCGAGCAGCGTCATTCCCCAATGCGCCGTCCACTGGAGCATTCGCTGGCCCGCTGCCTCGGCGTGCGCGATCGCCTTCATCCCGTGCTCGTGCGCGACGTCGAGCGGCCCTGCCCACGCATAGAGCAGGAGCAGCGCTCTGTGCGCGCGCGAAAGGAGGGCATCGTTCCTGATCCCGCCCTCCACGGCCGATGCGAGCGCCGCCTCGACTTCAGCCTGAGCCTCCTGCAACCGCCCCAGATCCTGGAGCGCTATTCCCTTGGCAAGACGCAGCCGAACCGTGGTCGTGCGATCGCTCGATGCGGATGCCTCCGAGAGTCCCGCCTCGTAGTACGCCAGTGCGTCGGCGTACTTTCCGCTCCAATAGCAGGCGAGGCCCATCCGGTGGTCAATGTCCGCGAGCGTTTCCTTCTCCCCTCGACTGGCGGCCTCCGTGCGCGCCCGAGACCAGAGCTGCATTGCCGTGTCGTACTCTCCCAACCGCTGACGCATGCGTGCGAGCGTGTAAAGAATCTCCTCGCTGGGCACGTCGGTGATCGTCGGATCCTTGTCCAGGTGCTCGAGGGCCGCGGCCAAATAGTTTGCCGCTTCGCGGTTGGCGTATTTCTCGATGGCCGCGCGTCCCGCGGCATACAGATACTTGACCGCCTTTCGAGCCAGCGCCTGGGAGTGCGCGCGGGCAAAGTGAAGCGCGAGCTCGTCGGCGTGCTCCAACGCAGCGTTGCCGTACGCGGCCTCGAGCGCCTCAGCGATCGTGGCATGCAGGAGCCGCGCGCGAGCCTGACCGAGCTCGGTATAGATCACCTGCTGCAGCAGCGGATGCGTGAAGTCATAGTGAATCGCATCGACGCTTCCAGTCTCCTGCAGAACACGCTGGGCAATCAGCTCGTCGAGCCCGGCGACGATCTCCCTCTCCGACATTCCCGATACCTTGCCGAGAGTGTCGTACGGTGCGCGCGTGCCGATGACAGCGGCCAGGTTCGCCAGCGTCCGGGCGTTGAGCGACAGGCGATCGACGCGCGCTTTAACCACGTCGCGAATCGTCGACGGCAGCTGAAGCGTCTCCATCTCCCAGCCGGTCCAGCGGCCTTCCCTCTGCTTGAGTGCGCCCGAATCGACGAGCGACTTCAGCGTCTCTTCGACGAAGAAGGGGTTGCCGCGGGTCGAGTCGTAGAGAATCGCCGAGAAATGGCGCGTTGACGCCTTGTCCGCTCCGAACATCTGCTGGACGATGTCTTCGACTTCAGCCTGCCCGAGAGGGGCCAGCTTCTGCACCGTGAGCGAGCCGATGCGAAGCAGCGACTGCTCGGTGCTGCGCAGGACTGGGTTCGAATCCCGTTCGGTATCGTTGTACGTCCCGAGCAGCACGATCTTCTGACCTTCGATCTGCCGCGCGACGAAATGGAGGAGCTCGAGCGACGAGGCATCGGCCCACTGCAGATTCTCGAGCACGATCAGCAGCGGCTGCTTGGCCGAGAGTCGCCCGAGGAACTGCGTGAAGTTCCAGAGCAGTCGCGCTTTGATCTCCGACGGATCGGCGCCCGAGAGCGCGCGCTCCCGATCGCCAGGCGCGCCAAGATTCGGAAACAGATAACCGAGATCCGTCGCGGCGCCGCGCGTGAGAACCGAGAGCGTGGCGGGCTCCAGCTTGCGCACGATCGGCAGCAGCGCGTCCGAGAACAGCGCGTATGGAACGCCGGTCTCTACGGGATAGGCCCGTCCGACTGCGACGCTCCAGCCGCGCTTTGCCGCGCGCTCGGATGCAGCGGCAGCGAGGCGCGTCTTACCGATTCCGCCCTCCCCGACAATGAAGACAGAGCGCCCGGCTCCGTTGGCCGCCTCGTCAATTGTCCGGGAGAGAAGTGCCAGCTCCGCGCCCCTGCCGACGAGGGGTGCAACATCAGGCCTTGGCATGCCGACCTAATGTACGAGCGGCCTTTTTTTCGAGCTAGCCCGTTGACGCCGTTGTAGAGGAAAGATCGAGCATCCTGGTCTCGCCCAGGTAGCCGATGGACTTCAGACTGGCGACGTTCTTGAGGCGCTGTATCGTGTCCGCGATCCGCTTGGTAGCCGACAGAATCTCCGAGGCAAGTTCGGGAATTTCCTCAGGCGTCGCGTCCTGCGAGAGCAGCTCAGCGTTCATCACCAGCACGGTCAAGATGTTGTTCATCTCGTGCAGAACCGCGATTGCCGTCTCGGCGACTCCGGCGACTCGCTGCGCCTCGAGGCTCCGCTCCTGCATTTCCTTCTGGAGCGTCACGTCCTGCATCTGCCCGATGAAGTATGCCGGCATTCCCGCGGCGTCGTGTACTGCCGAGACCGCGAGTGAAACCCAGATGAAGCGGCCGTCCTTATGCCGGTAGCGTTTGATTCTGGTGTAATTGCTGATCTCGCGCGCCGTCAGGCGCCGCAACTGCTCGAGGTCGGTGGCAACGTCCTCGGGGTGGGTAATGTCACTGAACGGCCGAGAGAGGAGCTCATCCTCCGAGTAGCCGAGCATTTCGCAGAGCGCGCGGTTCGCCTTCAACCACCGGCCTTCCGGACTGACGAATGCCATTCCGTGGGGCGAATGGTGGAAAGCGTTTCCGAATCTTTCTTCGCTCTCTCTCAGCGCCTGCTCGGCATCTACCCTCCGACTGATGTCGCGAATCAGTCCGAGAATCGCCTTCTGTCCCTCGAAAACGATCGGAACCGAGACGATCTCGGCGACGATTACTGTTCCGTCTCTGGCGACGAAGCGGACGTCCAGCGGCATGCCTGCCTGCGTTGCCGCGGACAACCCGCGGATCCGCTCGACGACGGCCGGCACCGACTCCGGGTGGACAAACTCCATGATCGGGTTGCCAACGAACGAAGCCTGATCGCCACCAAGCCGTTGCGCGGCGAACGCATTCAGGTACAGAAACTTTTCCGGCGTATAGACGATGATGCCTTCCGGGGCGGTTTCGATCATCGTTCGATAATCAGCGGTCGTTGCGGTCGTTGGCGCCGTGGGCATCTGTCAATATGAGTTGCGGAACAAACGTGTGTAAAGCGAATTTTACCTGATGACGGGGCGAAAGTCCCTCACATCGCGTTAGCTTCTTCAGCAGTCCAACAACACCCGCTTCCACGAGTTGAGGAGGAGCACAGCTCTGAAGAAAAGCACCCGGGCTTCAGGCAAGCAGAGGCCGCCGTCGGCGAGAATCGACGCGGCAGCACGCGCTAACGATCTCGAGGAAGCCACCAAGACAGCCGGTTTCGTCGCGCACGAGCTGAACAATCTCCTCACGGTAATTCAGATCAATACCGAGTTCCTGCTCGAGTCGACCGCAGGCGACCCCACCAGCGCGCAGGAGCTCGACGATATCCAGCGCGCGTCAAGACGGGCGTGCATTCTCGCCCGCCAGCTATTGGCCTCATCCCGGCTCGAGCCATTCGATCCGAGTATTGCGGAAGCCGCGTTGAAGAAGAGGACCGCGGCTGCGACGAGGGCGGGCGCGACCGCCGAGAAGGGACCGCGGGTGGCCGAGACAATCCTTCTCGTAGAAGACGAAGCGGCGGTACGCAGCTTGGCAAAGCGAATCCTGTCCCAGAAGGGCTATCGTGTCCTCGAAGCTTCGGACGGAGCCATCGCGCTACGGCTTGCCGCTGGTCACGTCGGTGAGATCGATCTGGTTCTGACCGATGTCGCGATGCCCAACCTCGGCGGACGGGGAATGGTGGAGGAGCTCCGCGAGCTCAGTCCCGAGATACGGATCCTGTTCATGTCCGGCATCCCGAAGGAAGACGTATTCCCCGAGAAAGCAGCCGCTAACCGCACGCCCTATCTCCAGAAGCCGTTCACCGGCGAGACCCTCCTCGCCGAAGTACGGGAAGCGCTCGGCTACGCGAAGTAGCCGGGCTGTTCCCTAGGCCGACGCCAGCTGGCTGGTGCAGTTCGGGCAGCGCGTTGCCGCCGCATCGATCGACATACGGCAGTACGGGCAGTTCTTCTTCGGGGCTTCCACCTCGGACTTGACGAAGATCTTCGAAATTCGCCAGGCGACGAACCCGATGATCAGAAAGTTGATCAGTGCGGCAATGAAGTCACCAACGCCGAACTTGATGGAGCCGACATTCCAGGTCGCCGTCTGCCAGTCGCCCCCGGGTCCCAAAGCCGCGACGATCGGCATGATGAAGTCGTCGACGAGAGCCTTCACCAACGTGTTGAGAGCGGTGCCGACGACGACCGCTATTGCCAGGGCAATGATGTTCTGCTTCAACAAAAAGTCCTTGAATTCCTTGATCATGGCCATGCCTGTATCCCCGTGAAAGTTTTCAGGATGAGACTGACAAGCTACCGCGTTCGGCCGGCGACCGGATCGCCGCCAGCCTACGGATAGCGGCGATTCCGGCGATAGGTCCGAGTGCCAGAATGGCGAAGCCCCACCGCCAGCCTATCCGTTGCGCAATGACCGGGACGATCTGCATTGGAAGCATTGTCAGCAGAAATCCCAGTGAAGTCTGAACGGTGAGCGCGGTCCCAACGGCGTGAGCCGGCACGGATTCAGTGACGAGCGTGCTGAACTGGGCGCTGTCGGCAATCACGAAGAACCCCCAGGCCATCGCCAGCGCGCCGAGCGCCCATATCGGTCCGCCAAAAAGGAATCCGCTGAGTAGACAGCAGCTGCCGCTCACGAAAAGCGAGATTGCGACGAGTCTCTCCCTGCCCCGCTTATCCGCGAACATCCCACCCCAGACGGAACCGAACCCTCCGATTGCGATTGTCGCAAAGGCGAGGAGCGAGATGACGCGTGGTGCGCGGTATCGCCCGCCGGTGCTGGCCGCGACGCTCGCCGCCAGGAATGCGGGAATCCAGGTCCAGAACGCGTAAAGCTCGAACATGTGACCGAGGTAGCTAGCCGTCGCAAGGCGCCACTCGCGTATTCGAACGATGTCCCGCACGTGGCCCCACGAGAACGGCCGCGATGCGAAGGGGAACGGTCCGTCGCGGTAACCACCCAGAACAAGGAGGCCCGCGATGACCGCTCCAACGCTCGCCGTGAGCACTACCGGCCTCAAGCCTACGTGAGGAATGGCGCGTACCAGGTATGGCGTAGCCTTCCCAATCGTCAGGGCCCCGACAATCACGCCGATCGCCAAGCCGCGCTGCGAGCGAAACCAGGTTGCGGTCATCTTCATCGCAGGGGGATAGACGCCCGCCAGAAAGAATCCCGTGAGGAACCGGAGGACGAGCGCGGATCGGTACCCGGGAGCGGCAAGAATGGCCGCGTTGACCGCCGCGCCGAGGAACGCGGCGCCGCTGAACAGCCTCCCGGCGGGAATCAGATCCGGGAGATTGAATACCGCGGCGACGGCCGTCCCACAGACGAACCCGAGCTGAACGATCGTCGTCAGCCAGGCGGCCTCCGAGGTGGTCAGCCCCCAGATGGCCCGCAATTGGGGGGTAACGGCACTCGCCGCGAACCAGAGTGACATTCCGAGCAATTCGGCGAAACCTAGTAACGCAAGGACCCGCCAACGCGTCGAGTGTGTGTCAGCTGACATGCAAAAAAACTACCCTCCCATCGCCCCAACTTCGACATTGCGGTGGCGGGTGCCACGTTGAGTAACTCGAATGCTGCTGCGACAATTCATAACCCACCGTTGCGTAGTGGGGCGCGCTAACACGCGTCACCAATGACGCATCCGTCACAGCCAGCTCCCCCCTCTGCGCCTCCCGCCGCGCCGGCTTCGCCAGGTGCGAAGCCGGTAGCCACTCTTTCACGTGACCTTGCGGATTTTCTCGTCGAGCTTTCGATCACGCTGAACAAGCACGCGATCTACCCGAAGAGCCATCCACTCCTCGATCTGGCGGTCGACGGAGTAGCCAACCGCCTGGGGCTCCTCTTCGTCGACGACCGCGAGTCCCTCTCGATCGGTGTTGCGCGGAGGCAGCTTATCATCGAGGGGGTAGCAACGGATCCGCTGAATCCGGTACTCAAGGAGCTCGCGCAGCGGCTCCACGAGCACCGCGTGGGCGCGGTGAAGTTCGTGCGCGGGATCGGGCGCGAGGAGCTGGCTCAAGCTCTCGCCGCATTGGCCGTCGATCCGATCAGGTCCGAGAAGCCAATTGGCCTCGACAGCGAGCGCGTTGGCGATCTATGGCCCCACGTCCGCTTTTTCCCGCTGACTTACGACCGCCTTCAGCTGATCGAGGACGATCCGACCGCCGAGCCGCCGCGGGCGGACCAGATGAAGTCCAGCCGGGCAACACAGCTCTGGATCGGCCTGGCCCGCGCTGCTCTCGTGTCCGACACTTTGAATCCGGAGTCTACGCGATCGGCGCAGGACGACGATACGGCGCTCGAGCCTGCCACTGTCGCGCGCGCGATCGACGAACACCAGCGCGAAGAGGCGTACGACCAGGTGATCGTGGGCTACCTCCTGCAGATCGGCGAGGAGCTGAAGACGGCGGAGGGCGCCGAAACCCTTGGTCTCCAACGGCGCGTATCCCACCTCGTCGGCTCCCTCAAGGAGTCGACGCTCGAGAAGCTCCTCGAGATGGGCGGCGACAAGGCGCAGCGGAGAAAGTTTCTCCTCGACGCGTCGCAGGGAATCACGGTCGAGGCCGTTATCGATCTGGTCAAGGCGGCGTCGGCCGCCGAGGGTCAGACCGTGTCGCACTCAATGCTGCGTATGCTCTCGAAGCTCGCGCACCACCCATCCTCCGGCGGTCCGCGTGCCAAGACGGATCCGAACGTGCGCGATGTCATGCGGCGTCTCGTCGACGACTGGAGCCTCGACGACCCAAATCCGGAAGCCTATCGCCGGGTGCTCGAGAACATCTCGAGCACCCGGGGCATAGCCGAAGCGACGTTGGCGGAAGGCGTCGCAACCGAGTGCGAGCCGGAGAGGATGGTCCAGATGGCAATTGAAGTTGGCGCCATGGGACCGCAGGTCCGCGCGGCGATGATCGCCCTGTGCAAGGCGGGACGGGTGGAGGTGTTGCTCGATCTGGTGGAGAAGGCACCGTCGTCGGATGCCGGAGCGCCGGTCTGGGACTTCCTCACGGGAGAGCGCGTTCTCGAATCGCTGCTGGAGCAGCTCCGCGTCGACATCCCCCTCGTGACGCGATTCGTGCGGAGACTCGGCTCCTCCGCCGCGCCGACTCTCCTCGACTCCGCGCTGGTCTTCGATGACGCGAAGACGCGCGCACAGTTCTACGAGCTCCTCGAATCCCTGGGCGAGGAGGTAGGCGCGGTGGCGGCACGACGAGTTCCCGACGCGGCACCCGTCATTCAGCGGGAGCTTTTGGCGCTGCTCGGGCGCCTCAGCTCACTTCCCTCGCGCTTTTCCGCTCAGGAGTATCTCAGCAATGCCGATCCGCTGGTAAGGCGTGAAGCGGTCAGGCTTCTGCTTCGCGATCCCGCTGCGCGTGAGGAGACCATCGTGCGTACGCTGGCAGATAGCGACGACAGAGTTGTCTTCGCGGGACTCACCGCCGCGCAGGAAAGCTGCCCCCAGACCGGGCTCGATTTGATCAGGGAGCGCGTGGAGCGCGGCGAGCTCGATGCGCAGCTTCGCACGATGGGGATCCGAATCGTTGCACAGCAGCGAACGCCTGCAATCCTGGACTGGCTTCTCGGGTTCGTCGTCACCGAGGCCCACTGGTCTCGCCGGCCGAGGCTTCGCCCGTCCAGTCCGGAAATGCTGGCCGCCCTGAGTGCGATCTCGGTGGGGTGGTCCGATGATCCTGCCGCGATCCGGGCCCTCAACCTTGCGGAGCAAAGCAAGGATTCCGAAGTGAGAGCAAAGGTAGCCCGCAGCCGATCCGTCACAGACCGGAAGACGAGCTAAGGCATGAGTGATCCGATTCGGTTCCTCGTCTCCTTCGGGCAGGCGGTCTCGACGATGGCCCTCTACAACGATGGCCATCCGGCGCGCGAGCGCGCCGTAGACCGATCGTATCGCTGTCTTCGCGATCTACAGGAGTTCGATCCGAATCCGCGCTTCTCCTTCCTGGGAGAGGAAACCATCTACCAGGAGACCGCTCTCCGGGAGCTGGGCGACTGGGAATGGGGAAGTCGCCTGGCACACGCCGGGGTCCAGCGCATGGAGCTCGACGCCAACGTCACCCGCGAAGAGTACGAGGAGTTCCTGGAGGAGATGATGGCGCGCATCACACTCTCCTTCATCGACTCGGCTGAAGCGAGGCCAGCTCGGGCAGCGGGCATCAAGGTCGGCACCCTGGGCATCCGCGGCGACACGAAAGCGCTGCAGGACTCATTCGAGGCCGAAGTGCCGGTCGCCACCATCTCCTACGCGCTCGGCGATGAAGCGGCGTCGATTCAGTCGATGCACCGGGAAGTGCAGGAGAGGGGGAAGCTGCCGCTTGCCGAGGCAGAAGCCGTCGTACGCTCGCTGTCGATGGCGATGCACGGTGACACCGAGATGATTCTGCCGCTGCTGCAGCTCAGGGAGTTCGACGAGTACACGACGACACATTCCCTCAACGTCTCGGTGCTGACGATGGCGCTGGCAGAATCGCTGGGCCTGGCGCAGCATGACGTCCGCACCTTCGGCATCGCCGGCCTTCTGCACGACCTGGGCAAGGTGAACGTGCCCCAGGAGATTCTTAACAAGCCCGGCAAGCTGACCGATGAAGAGCGCACGATCATGCAGCAGCACCCGGCGGCCGGGGCGAAGCTGATAATCGACAGCGGGCGCCGTCTCGATCTCGCCGCCGCGGTGGCCCACGAACACCACATAATGATCAACGGACACGGCTACCCGGCGTGCCACTACCGTCGCGACTGCCACAAGGCCAGCAAGCTCGTTCACGTCTGCGACGTGTACGACGCGCTGCGGACGAAGCGTCCGTACCGCGACGCGTGGGAGGCGGAGCGCGTTCTCACCTACATCGAGGAGCGCGCGGGAGCGGAGTTCGAGCCGGACGCCGCGACCGCTTTCGTGAGGATGATGCGCAAGGTCGAGCGCGGCGTTCAGCTTTCTCCATTGCCACCGGCTAACGGGGCCGGCCCTTCGACGCCACCCGTCGACGAGAAGGCCGGCCCTTCAACGCCACCCGTCGACGAGAAGGGCGGCCCGTTGCCGACACCAGCCGGCGCGCCTCCGAAGCCTCCCGAAGGGCAGGTGTAGGCGGCGTTTCCAGCGTGCGGTTAGCGGCGCTCGGACCTTTTGCTGCCGGAGCGAGATCGACCGTTATTGAGGAGGGGCTTCTCGAACAGCATCGACGGCGGCACGCCCCCCAAACCCGAGGCATCGAGCCACTTCTCGAGCCCATTCGCCAGTCCGCTCCGCTCCGGCGCGCGCAGAGTCGCGAAGCCCTTGATCAGGTCTGCCTGGATCACGCGCGGTGATTTTTTCACAAGCCTCGCACCCTGACGCGTTAGGCGAAGGACTGCGCGTCGCCCGTCGGCCTCATCATGCGTACGCGTGACGAGGCCCTTCGCGAGCAGCTGGCTGACGACCTGCGAGACAGTGCTGTGCGTCGTCATGGTAACCGCGGCGAGATCTTTGACGGATTGATCGGGAAGCTGGGCCAGCTCCCTCAGAACGAACAGCTGGGCGGCGCTGATATTCAATTCGCGCTCGACGGCCTCCGCGGCAGAGCGAAGACCGCGCACCATTCGGCGCAACGCGTTGAGAGCGCGAGAGAGCTCCGGCTCCCTTTTTTGCTTCGGCGTCGCCATGCGAGACGATGAAGGTGTTCGGATCAGTCAAGCCCAACGCGGAAATCAGAGGAAATGACCCGGGTGGGTTTCGAACCCACGACCTACGAATTAAAAGTCCGTTGCTCTACCAACTGAGCTACCGGGTCTCGGAACTCCAAACTTCACACTGCGAAACAAGTTAACCAGTCTGTCGAGAATCGAGCGCGGATCGCTCAACCCCCGGATTGTGCCCGAATTGTCACGCGCGCGAAACACCATCAAATACGAGAGGCCGTCTCAGCGACGGCCCCCGCGTAACCTCAGTAGCATTATCACCATCGACTACAATCGCAGAACATCGCGACGCGCCCGAGTCGAATTAAGAGTCCGCGACACGCGACATCGTTGAGTGGCGGTGAAGTATTCTAAACGCCTCAGGTTGTGACACTTCCGAGCAAAGCGAGGACCCGAAACGCTGTCCTGAGTGTTGAGTGAATTCGGACAGTTTGGGGCGATTCCCGGGTCTACTTATGGTCCTTTTTGAAGGCTCACGGGGCGCGAGCCTCGGCCAGTCGCCTCGTGCGGCGCGTCGAGGCTGTGTGTTGTGCCGCCTTCCTACCGGACGCTCACGTCAATTCAGCACATGCATTCACGAAGACATTGCCGACATTGTTGCCCGCGACAAACTCGAGCAGGCCCGTGTCTTCGTTAATGACGAGACGCCCGATGATTCCGAATCCTCCTGCTCTACCGTTAAGTGCGTGTAGCAAGTCACCGTTCTTGTCGATGGTGAAGTGATCTATCCCGACCTCACGCCAGACGAACGTCGCGCCGGCCGAGTTCGTCATGGTGAAGAGGAGATTGACGACCAAGACCTCAACATTGCGGGTGTCCGGCCGGCCAAAAGTCCGAATCTGGATCCAGCCGAGGGCGTGCCCGGTGATCGTCTCAGCACCGCAGTCCACGGGAAACGTGAAATCCAGAGCGAGTATCTGCTTGCTTCCATTGCCGTCGGCCGGCGCTTGTGCGAATAACGGTTCGTGGGGCACAGACGGTGCGAGGGGCTGAGGATTGTCGCATGACGACGCGACAAACAACGTCCCGACCACGGCGAGTGCGAAGATGCGCGGATTCATGGCCGCCCTCCTTCTGAGATGAGTTTTCCGACACTTAGTCGGTCTCGGGGCCGGAAGGGGCGTCGAGCCGGCGGCGTGGGGATGCGCTGGAGGCCGGCGTCGATCCAACGGCGGTCGTACATTCGCACGCGCTCGAATGTACGCGCGAGAATGGAGTTGTCAAGCTCTTTGTAACAGTCGCCAGGGGCAGAATCGAACTGGTGACGCGCGGCTTTCAGTTCTTTCCAGCATCGCCGCGACTTACAAGCGCTGGCCAGTATCAGACAGTAAACGTTATCACACCAGCATTTCGGCCGCCGCGCCGGGCGGCCGTGTACCCTCACCTATAGAGGGGGCGGGTGGGGGGTCAAGCACCCTCTCTTTCAATTTTGTCGGCCTGTGCGCGGAGTCGTCGGGTCAGGGGGCGAAGTCTCGCGATGCGCGCGTCGAGGTAGTCAGCTACGGCGCGGAGCGCATCAGCGGGCGGAAGCTTCGGACGACTCGCGGAACCGTAGGCGTGTAGGAGTTCCCGACTAATCCCGGCATCCTCTGCCATCTTCGCGGGCGTCATCTCGGCCAGTGTGGCGAGGATCGCCCCCCCTGCTTCCGTCCATTTGCGTGCGGGCGTGCGAGCCACGCAGGTGCCTTGCGCGCTCGGCCTCGAGTTTCCGTGGCGAAAACCAAAGTGGATGCGTTCAAAGCCCAGAGCGGCCGGCTTCCTCGGATTGACAGCTAGCGCGACATGCGCGCCCGAGAAAGACGCGCGGTCCCTGTGCCCGAAATGTGCCCACACACGCGCGAAACACCGTCAAACATGAGGGGCCGTCGCGAAGGCGGCCCCTCTGTAACCGCAGTAGCGTCATCAACATCGACTACAATCGCAGAACATCGCGATGCGCCTGCGTCGAATTAAAAGTCCGTTGCTCTACCAACTGAGCTACCGGATCGGAAACATCGAAACTTCACACTGCTAAACAAGTTAGACAACCCGCGCGAATTGCGGTGCCGGCGGGGGCGGTCATCGTCGTAACATTTTCCCGAAGTTCCGGATCATGTATACGTCCTTCTTGTCGCTGTAACCGAACGCCACCACGTGCTTGCCATCGTTCGACACGCTGAAGTCCGCTTGCGTGTACGGCAGGACTCCGAGTCTCTCGGCCGGTCGGCCTCGAACAATCCTGTAAAGCGCGAAAGCACCCTGCTTCTCGCGAAGAGCGAACCTCGGCCTTTCGACGCGGATCGAGGGGCGAGGACGCGGTCGAAGCGGCATTGCGCGGAGCCGCTGGCAGGGAACCTGACGATATCACAAATCTGCACTAAGCGCGGCTGGAGGCACCCCCACCCGGCGTCTGGGGTCGAAGGGTGTCGCCTACAGTACAAAGTCGTCCTCAGAGTAACCCGAATTGTGGGCGCGAAAATGCCATTTGGCTTCTCAAAGGTCAACGCGGTGATTCGCGCTGTCAGGATGTCTCGCCAGCGTGAGGTGGCCGCTGCGCGCATGACAGCGCTCGAAGAGAGCAATCACCTCCTCCAGACCCAGGCGCGCCAGCTCGAGCACCAGACCACCGAAGCTCGGGAGCTCGCCCACGAGCTTGCCCTCACCAACGAGGAGCTCCGCGCCGTCATCAGCGAAGCGAAAAAGGCGTGGGCCGCAGCCGACGCCGCCAACCGCTCCAAGGCGGAATTCCTCGCTGTCATGAGTCACGAGCTGCGGACTCCACTCAACTCGATCGGCGGCTACGTCGATCTCCTCGAGATGGAGCTCCGCGGACCGCTCAACAACTCGCAGAGATCCGACCTTGGACGCATCAAGCGCAGCCAGCAACACCTGCTCGGCATCATCAATGACATCCTGAACTTCACCCGCCTCGAGGCCACCGAGCTCAAGTTCGACATCATCGATGTGCCGGTTCGGGCGTTGATTGCCGATTTTGATGCGGTAGTAAGCCCGCTGGCCCTCGCAAAATCGCTCGAGTACGAGTGCGAGTCGCCGTCCGGCAACCCCTACGCGCGCACCGACCCCGACAAGCTCCGACAGATCATGATCAACCTGGTCTCCAACGCCGTGAAGTTTACGCCCGAAGGTGGACGCATCCGCGTCTCTTGTAGCCTTGATGAGGGATCGGTCTCGATTCACGTCGAAGACAACGGCCCCGGCATTCCGCGCGACCAGCAAGAGGCCGTGTTCGAGCCCTTCGTGCAGCTCGACCGCGGGCTGACAAGGACCAACGATGGCACCGGACTCGGCCTCGCGATCAGCCGTGGTCTCGCGCGCGGAATGGGCGGTGAGATTCTGCTCAAGAGCGACATTGGCGTCGGATCCCGTTTCACGGTCATCATCCCCCTGGCCCCTTCCCCGACGCCAGCCGAAAGCGGCGGCCTTACCGCACGCTGACTGACGGGCGTACAGCAACCGGCATGGTGTGGCCCCTGAGACCTCGTTCAGTTTGCACTTGCAGTTAGTGGCCAGGTACGTGCCTCACTCGTCTAATGCTGTGCGAATCCTCCTCGGCCCCAGTCATTGCCCAACTCTCAAACGCTAGCCAACCCGGCGAGGCTGGCGGCCCTCCACAAGACGGGACTTCTCGAAACACCTGAAGAGGAGCGCTTCGATCGCTTTACGAGGCTCGCTGCGCAGATCCTGGGCGTTCCCACGTCGCTCATCTCCCTCGTCGATTCCGCGCGGCAGTACCTAAAGAGCGCATCCAGCTCCAACGGCGGGCCCCTTGCCGGCTGGAACCCGCTCGAGACGAGTTTCTGCCAGGACGTCGTGACCACCGGAAAGCCACTCATGGTGAGCGATGTGAGAAGCGAGCCAAAGCTCCTGGAGCGAGGCGTAACCCGAGGGGCGTACCTGGGTATTCCGCTCGCGACCGACGACGGACACGTCCTTGGCGCTCTGTGTGTTATCGACGGGGCGCCGCGCACGTGGACCGACAAGGATGTCGCGATTCTCAGCGCGCTCGCCACCGGCGTCATGTCGGAGATCCAGCGTCGACTGTCCGATCGGGCCGCGCACGACATGCAGATCCGGCTCATCGCCGAGCGCACTCTGGCCCATGCCGTCCAGCAGCAGATGCCGGTGGGCGTGATCGTGTCGGACATACCGTCCGGACGGCTCGTTTCCGTCAATGCGCAAATGACTGCGATCTTTCGCACGTCGTTCAAGCCGGCCGCGGATCTCAAGAGCTATCATGAGCTGATAGGCTTTCACAGTGACGGCACGCCGTACACGGCCCTCGAGTGGCCGCTGGCCCGGACCAT
>JANMMF010000398.1:0-5504 GCA_031372985.1 Gemmatimonadota bacterium | reverse complement strand
TCTCGTCACCTTCGGCGAAGCGATGGTGCGGCTCACGCCTCCGGCTTTCCAGCGGCTCGAGCAGGCTCGGGGCTTCGACGTCTACGTCGGGGGCGGCGAGCTGAACGTCGCCGTGGCGGCCGCGCGGCTCGGTGTCGCATCGCGCTGGGTGTCGCGCCTCCCCGAAAATCCGCTCGGCCAGATGATCGCCAATCGCGCCCGCGAGCAGGGCGTGGATGTGCGCATCGAATGGACCACAGACGATCGGGCGGGTCTCTACTTCGCCGAGCTCGGCGCTGCCCCTCGCGCGAGCAGCGTTCTGTACGATCGCGCGGCGTCAGCAATCAGCAGAATCAAACCCGGCAGCATCGACTGGGCGGCCGTGTTCGACGGCGCCCGCTGGTTCCACGTCAGTGGGATCACGCCCGCGCTGAGTGAATCGGCCGCCGTGGTGACAGCGGAGTCGCTGGTCGCGGCCAAAAAAGCGGGGCTCACCGTCAGCTACGATTTGAACTATCGGAGCAAGCTGTGGAGCGCCGAGGAGGCGCGCGCGGTTCAGGAGCCGCTGATGCAGCACGTGGACGTCCTCATCACGACGGAGGAGGACACCCGAGTCGTTTTCGGTGTCGGCGCCGAGGGGAAGGATGGCTACGAGCACGTGGACGCCGAGTCGTACGCACACGTCGCGCGCTCCCTCGAGAAGCGATTCAACCTTCGTGCGGTGGCAGTCACGCTGCGCGAAAATCCGCGAGTGTGGTCGAACAGCTGGAGCGCGATCGTCGCGGCCTCGGGCCAGATCCACCGCGCGCCGCGCTACGAGGTGGAGGTCGTCGACCGCATTGGCGCCGGCGACGCATTCAGCGCCGGTTTGATCGTGAGTCGACTCGAGAATACAGGCTGGGAGGACGCTGTCCGCTTCGCGACTGCTACGTCGGCCCTCAAGCACAGCATCCCCGGCGATTTCTGCCTGGTGACTCGCGGCGAAGTGGAGCAGCTCCTGCGCGGTGCCACCCTGCGCGTATCGCGGTGATCACCTTTAGATGGTTTGGGTCGCGCGACCCGATACCGCTCACCTACATTCGGCAGATTCCTGTCGTCCGCGGCATCGTCAGCGCCCTCTTCGACATTCCTGTCGGCGAGGCGTGGCCCGTCGATCGCATCGCCGCGCTTCGTGAGGAAGTCGAGCGGAACGGAATGTTGTTAATGGTCATCGAGAGCATCCCCGTTCACGAGGACATCAAGCTCGGGCGCTCCACGCGCGATTCGCTCATCGACAACTACTGCGAGAGCGTCCGCAACATGGGGCGCGCGGGCGTGCCAGTGCTATGCTACAACTTCATGCCGGTATTCGACTGGACGCGCACCGACCTGGCGCGCCGGCTCGATGACGGATCGACGGTGCTCGCATACGACGATGCGGCGCTGGCCAGGATCGACCTCTCGCGTGGCACCGCCGACCTCCCCGGCTGGGCGACGGCGTATACGGCGGACCAGCTAGGAAAACTTCTCGACGCCTATCGCTCAGTAAGCGAGAGCGGACTTTGGGACAACCTTGCGTACTTCCTCGAGCGAGTAGTTCCTGTGGCCGCTTCGTCCGGAGTACGCATGGCATTGCACCCGGATGATCCGCCGTGGTCGATCTTCGGACTTCCACGCATCATCACCGATGCCGCGGCTCTCGAGCGCGTGACCAGCATCGTCGACGATCCCGCCAACGGCATCACATTTTGCGGCGGCTCTCTGGCCGCCAACCCGAAGAACGATCTCGCTGCCATCATTCGAAGTCTTGGGACAAAAGGTCGCATCCACTTCGCGCACTGCCGCAACATCAAGCGCACCGGTGAGCGCTCGTTTCAGGAGACCGCGCATCCATCGGGGATTGGCGACATCGACATGCGCTCGGTGCTCGAAGCGCTGCACCAAACCGGCTTTGCGGGCCCGATACGCTCCGATCACGGGCGCATGATCTGGGGCGAGAAGGGCCAGCCGGGATACGGGCTGCACGATCGCGCGCTCGGCGCCATGTATCTCCATGGGCTGTGGGAAGGAGTCACAGGGGACAGGATCACCCAGTGACCAACGCCGCCGAGATGGAGCGCCCATCGTCTTACAGATGGACTATCTGCGCCTTGCTCTTCGTGGCGACGACGATCAACTACGTCGACCGGCAGGTGCTGGGCATCCTCGCGCCGACACTACAGCGAGAGCTTCACTGGACCGAGGCCGACTACGGGGACATCGTGTCGTGGTTCAGCCTCGCGTATGCGTTCGGGTTTCTGATCGCCGGGCGCGTCATGGACTGGATCGGTGTGCGCCGGGGGCTGGCCGCGGCCGTAGTCGCGTGGAGCTTCGCCGCGATGGCGCACGCCTTCGCCAAAACAGCCGCTGGATTCTCGATCGCGCGCGCAATGCTCGGCGTTAGCGAGTCAGCAATCTTTCCCGGATCGATCAAGGCGATCGCCGAGTGGTTCCCGCAGCGGGAGCGGGCGCTGGCGACCGGGATCTTCAACGCCGGCACGAATACGGGCGCGATTCTCACGCCGCTGCTGGTGCCGTGGATTGCGCTGACTTGGGGATGGCAAGCGGCATTCGTCGTGACGGGCGCGCTCGGCCTTCTCTGGCTCCTGCTCTGGATTCCGCTGTATCGGAACCCTCCGGGAAGTGAGACAACGCTCACCGCCGCGAGGGTGCCATGGGTCAGTCTGTTCGGACATCGGCAGACGTGGGCGTTCATCGTCGGCAAGCTGATGGCCGATCCGATCTGGTGGTTCTACCTCTACTGGCTGCCAAAATTTCTCGACGCGAAGTACGGCGTGAAGCTCGCGCAGGTCGCGGCGCCGATTATCGTCGTGTATCTCATCGCGGACGTCGGCTCCGTCGGCGGCGGCTGGATCTCGAGCGCGCTGATCAAGCGCGGCTGGTCGGTGAATCGCGCGCGCAAGACGACGATGCTCGCAATGGCCCTCGTGATCGTGCCGACGGCGTTCGTATCGCGTGCGCCGAGCATGTGGGCGGCAGTCCTGATCGTCGGTGTCGCCGCGGCGGCGCACCAGGCGTGGTCGGCGAACGTGTATACGCTGGCGAGTGATATGTTCCCCAAGTCCGCCGTTGGCTCGGTTGTCGGCATCGGCGCGTTTGCAGGGGCGATGGGCGGCGTGGTCTTCCAGCGGGTGACCGGGCGCGTTCTTCAGGCGAATGGCAGCGACTACACGCCGATATTCGTCGTGTGCGGCCTTGCGTACGTGACCGCGTGGACGATTATACATCTGCTTGCGCCGCGGCTCGAGCCGGCGCGTCTCGCAATCAGGCAGACATGAAAAGCTACTATAGAATCTGGTTCGCCTGCGCCTTCGTAGCCGCCGCGTGCGCGCGTAGCGGCGAAACGACGGCCGATTGTCTCCTGTTTGGCGTGACGAGTTCGGGCGAGAGGATTAAGGAGATCTGTCCCGCGCCGAACACGTTGGCCGACGTGGAGCGACGCGATGGATGGCGTCTGCTGTTCGACGGCGAGACTTTCGATGGCTGGCGCGGCCTCGGCTACGACAGCGTGCCCACCGCGCACTGGACAATCGACAGCGGCGCCATCAGGAAGATCCCCAAGGGCCAGGTTCCACGGCAGGCTGACGGACAGCCGGCCGTCGGCGGCGACCTGATGACCACGGACACGTTCCGTGACTTCGAGTTGTCCTGGGATTGGAAGATCAGCCGTGCTGGAAACAGCGGCGTGAAGTACAACGTGTCCGCGGAGATCTCGATGGCGGCCGCGCCAAACCACGCGGCACTCGGATTCGAGTACCAGGTGCTCGACGACAGTCTCCACGAAGACAACAAGGTGCCATCTCATCGCGCGGGCGCCCTGTACGACCTCATCCCTCCGAACGCAAGTAAGACACTCGAGCCGGTGGGCGAATGGAACAGCTCGAGGCTCGTGTTCCGTGGGAATCACGGGGAGCACTGGCTCAACCGGACCAAGATCGTCGAATTCGACCTCGGGACACCGGCGATGGACTCGGCTCTCGCCCAGAGCAAGTACCGCAGCATCAGGAATTTCGCGCAGCGACGCGCTGGCCACATCGTGCTTCAGGATCACGGAGACGAAGTGTTCTTCCGGAACATCAAGATTCGTGTCTTGTAACGCTCGGGAGCTGTCATGAAAGGAAAGGAGTCTCTGGACCGTCGCGATTTTCTGAAGAAAGCCTCCGTCACCGGGCTCGGCGCGCTGGCTGTGTCCCGGGGCGCCGGTCCTCTCTTCGCACTCGAGGGATCGCCGTCTGAGAGGATGGTCGTCGCCGTGATGGGGTTGAACGGGCGCGGCATGGTACCCGCGCGCGCGTTTGCGCGAGGCGCCAACACCACCGTTGCCTATCTCTGTGATGTCGACTCCACGGTCCTCGCGAAGGCAGCCGCCGACGTCGCGACGCTCCAAACAACGCGACCCAAGGCTGTCGTCGACTTTCGCCGAATGCTCGAGGATAAGAGCGTCGATGCTATAGTGATCGCCACGCCGGACCACTGGCATGCGCCAGCCACGATTCTCGCGCTCGACGCCGGCAAGCACGTCTATGTCGAGAAGCCGAGTGGGCACAATGCGCGGGAGGACGAGCTGATCGTCGCAGCCGCGCGCAAGCATGGCAAGCTCCAGGTACAGCTCGGCACCCAGGCGCGCTCGGGTCCGCACTTCATCGAGGTGCTGCAGGCGATTCGGGGTGGCCAGATCGGAACGCCGTACCTCGCCCGTGCCTGGTATGCCAATACCCGAACGGGAATAGGGAAGGGCAAAGTGGTTCCCGTGCCGGCGAATCTCGACTATGAGCTGTGGCAGGGACCCGCGCCGCGCACTCCCTACCGCGACAACATCATCCACTACAACTGGCATTGGTTCACCAATTGGGGAACCGGGGAGATCTGCAACAACGGAACGCACGAGATCGACGTCGGTCGGTGGATGCTCGGCGTCGACTACCCGACGAGTGTCAGCTCGACGGGCGGGCGCTTCCATTACGCCGACGACTGGCAGTTTCCCGATACGCAGGAAGCGACGTTTGTCTTCGAGGGCGACCGGAGCATCATCTGGCAGGGGCAGAGCTGCAACGGCCTCGATCTCTACGGACGTTCCCGAGGCACGGCTGTCCTCGGCACCAACGGTAGCGTGGTGGTCGATCGGGACGGCTACGTCATCTACGACCTCAAGAACAAGATCGTCAAACAGGTGACCGCAGCGCCGAAGGGGGACGCCCTGAACACAGTGGGGGACGATTGGCTGACGCAGCTTCACCTCGACAACTTCACGAGCGCGGTTCGCACCGGCACCAAACTCAGCGCGCCGATCGAGGACGGAGCGAAAACAGGGATGCTCTGCCACCTCGGTACGATCTCTCACCAGGTTGGCCGCAAGCTCACCACTGATCCGCACACCGGGCACATCCTCGGCGACGAGCAAGCGGGGAGGCTCTGGTCGCGCGAGTATGACCCGCGGTGGAAACCCGTCGTGTGACGGAGCTTCACGACGACCGCTACTTCGACCC
>JANMMF010000390.1:0-2080 GCA_031372985.1 Gemmatimonadota bacterium | reverse complement strand
TGCGTGACCGCCTGAACAAAGGCGAGAGGACGGGCGAGTAATGTCGAAGCGAACGATTGAAGTAGAGCTCTCGACCTCGGGCCTCGACGCGCAGGGGAGGCCGCAGCGCGTTCCCCTCGTCACCAACGATGGGGGAACCGCAGTCGCGCTCGAGCCACCGCCGAGCATCGAGCCCGATCTCGAGGGTGAGCACATGCTCATCAACATCGGGCCGCAGCACCCGGCGACACATGGAGTGCTCCGGCTCGTGCTCGAGCTCGATGGAGAGACCGTCGTGCGGTGCATTCCGCATATCGGGTATCTGCACTGTGGCTTCGAGAAGATTGGAGAGTACCGGCAGTACAACCAGATCATCTGCTGGACCGACCGCGAGGACTACCTCAACTCCATTGGCAACAACGTCACCTTTGCTCTAGGTGCCGAACGCCTATTCGGAATCGAGATCACTGAGCGCTGCAAGGTGCTGCGGGTCATCGCGTGCGAGCTGTCGCGCATCATGTCGCACCTCGTCTGGCTTGGAACGTTCTGCATCGACATCGGCGCCTTCACTCCGTTCCTCTGGGCGTTTCAGCGTCGCGAAGAGATCTATCGCCTCATCGAGAAGTGGGTTGGGGCGCGACTCACGACGTCAGCGACGAGAGTCGGCGGAATGGCCGCCGACATTCCGAGCGGCTGGATGGACGGACTGCGTCAATTCACCCGCACATTCCCGCACACACTGGATGAGATCGACCGCGTGTTGACCCGGAACGCGATCTGGGTCGGCCGCACCGTCGGGCTTGGCGTGATGACGCCGGAAGAAGCCGTGAACTGGGGATTGTCGGGTCCAATGCTTCGCGCCTCCGGAGTGGATTACGATGTGCGAAAGGATTTCCCGTATCTCGACTACGAGACGTACGACTTCGATGTTCCGGTCGGCACGAACGGCGACGTCTACGATCGTTACCTGGTGCGCTTCGAGGAGATGCGCCAGTCGGTGCGCATTCTCCAGCAGGCGGCTGACCGGCTGCCCGACGGACCCGTGAACATCGACGATCCGCGCATCATACTTCCTCCCAAATCGAAAGCGACCAGCGAGATGGAATCGATGATCCATCACTTCAAAGTGGTGATGGAAGGGCCGCGTCCACCGATCGGGGAGTCGTACGTTGCGAACGAAAGTCCAAAGGGGGAGAAGGGCTACTATATGGTATCGGACGGCACGGCCAAACCGGTCCGCTGGAGAATCCGTCCGCCCTCATTCGTGAACCTTGCCGCGATCCCGAAGATGGTCGAAGGGCATCTCCTGTCCGACGTCATCGCGATCAACGCCAGCATAGACATCGTCATGGGAGAGATCGACCGTTGACGGCCGATCTGGTTGGCGGTCTGGAGTCGCCTGACTACGCGTCGCACGACAAGGCAGCGCACGGGGAGCCATACACTCCCGTGTTCACAGGCGAAGCTCGCCGTGAGCTCGACACGCTCCTTACGCGCTATCCGACGAAGATGGCTGCGCTGCTGCCGGCGCTGTGGATCGTGCAACGCGTCCACGGTTGGGTGAGTGAAGACGCCATGGCAGAAGTGGCCGGCCTGCTCGATCTGACGCCCGCCTATGTCAAAGGCGTCGTCACATTCTACACGATGTACCACCAGCACCCGGTCGGAAAGTATTTCATCCAGGTGTGCACGACTTCGCCGTGCGGGGTTTGTGGCGCCGAGGATGTCGTGCGCGCGTTCCTGCGTCACACCAACACCGGCGAGCTCGGCGTGACATCTCCCGATGGGAAGTACACGGTGATCGAGGTCGAATGTCTCGGAGCCTGCGGCTTCGCGACCCCGGTGATGGTCAACGAAGAGTTCATCGAATCAGTCACGCCGGACAAAGTTCCGGACCTTCTCGCGCGACTCGCATAATGGGCTATCCGAACCAGCCGCACCAAAGGGAGACGGCGGTCCTGTCACAGTACTTCGGCGATGCGGAAGCGCGCACGCTCGCGGGCTGGAAAAAGCGGGGCGGGTACAAGGCCCTCGAGAAAGCGCTCGGGATGACGCCGGCCGATATCGTGAACGTCGTCAAGGAATCGGGACTCCGCGGCCG
>JANMMF010000377.1:0-4872 GCA_031372985.1 Gemmatimonadota bacterium | reverse complement strand
CGTCGCGCTGCTCGAGGACAGGGGACATGCTATCGCCAGACACTCTCAGTGCCAGATAGCGGTCGGAAGGCGAGATGTCGTCGGGAAGATCGAGCCATTGCTCGCACGGCTCGTCCCAAAGCTCTCTCCCGTCGCCTGCGGCAACAGCGAGGTCGAGCAGAGTCACACAATTCTCTCTTGCAGCCTCTTCCAACGCCCGCGACAAAGTCGCAACGACGGGCGCGGCCCGATGGCGGAGTTCACGATAAGGCAATCTCGCTTCCGCCCGGCGCGCCGCCACACGTGCCGCCGCCCGCCGCCCGAAGGCACTGGCGTCGCACTCGTCTTTTGCTCGTTCCGCTCCGCTCATTCCGGCCCGAAGGTCCTGCGCCAGCCAGGAAAGAAATCGCTCGTCGCGATAAGCCTTGTTTCCCTCCGCTACCTCGATATCAGCCGCGACGAGACGCATAAGCTCGTCGATCAGGTCTTCATCGTATCTGGTCATCGTCTTTCTCCTGCGGCGAGATTGTTCGCGGCACCGGGGATTTGGTATCAGGTCTCTTCGCCTGGACATTCGGGTCGAGACGCACGTCAGCGCGGCGGAAGAAGCGTTCGACTTCTCTCTTCTCAGTGCTCTCGAGCGTTTCGACATACTGCATGGCCAGTTTGATGAATCGCTCCCTCAACCTGGACAGACGGACCCGCGCGGCCCCGTAACTCATTCCGAGCTGCTCTGCCAGATCCCGCAGCGGTATGTAGCGGCCGAGTCCCACCATCATGATGATTTCTTCCTGACTTAACTCGCTCGCAGATTTGGCGGCAAGCTTCGCAATCCCGGTGCGGAGGGGAGCTTGATTCTCTGCGTCCGATGGGAGCGCGGAGCGAATACCGTATTCGGAGTGGCACTCGGCCACGATCCTTTGTCCTGTGTCCCCGCACTCGTTATACGCGTTTTCATCCGTAGAACGATTTCGGTTCTGATCGCGATGACGATTCCGCGCACGATTCCGGAGCGAGCTCACCAGATAACGTGTAAGCTCTCTGGGTGGTAGCTGAACCTCGATCAAGTGGAGCACCACGTCGTCGAGAAGCGTTGCTACCAGCTCCTCCCGATCTGCCGGAGGGACGCTCATTTTCCGCGCCTGGTCGCGAAGCAGCGGAGCGTACAGAACGAACAGCTCACGCATCGCAGCCTGTTCGCCACGGTGGATCGCAGCGATCAGCCGGACCTGCGTTGGATAGCGGGACGATTGAAGATTGCCACTGTCTCTCGCGCTCGAAAGCGTGTTGTCATCGCGCCCTCCCAAGTGGCACCTCCGCGCACTATCGATGGTCCAGAATTCACTCCTCTCGTAGATGCACCCCAGGGTGTTACATCTCTCGTCGGCGAATCCAGGATCGGAGGGCAACTTCGATTCTTCTCACTCGTTGTGGAGGAAGTCCGGGGCGTTTATTCACCTGCCTGCGCAGAATATCAGCGCGTTGCGGGGGAAGTCCCCTTTTTTCGGCTTTCGATAAAAGCTGCAGCACATCATCTGCTGCATTGGCTTGGGAATGCAGCTTTGCGCCGTCTTTTCGATTCGTGTCGTGAAACGCCAGGCTGCTTCGAACACGTGCCGCTTTCTCCATCTCCTCGCGGCTGGGCCGCTTTGTGCTCGCCGTGAAGCCAAGGTTTGCGAGGGCGCGGCCAACGGCGGAGGTCTCGGTGTTCTCGAGGCACGCGACCGTATTTATGTCTCCGTCGCCTTCTCGCTCCGACGCCCATCCGGTCGCGGAGGCAAGTGTCTCGGCAGCGGTGCGGTAGACAAGCGCCTTGAACGTGACCTCCCCGTTCTCACGCCCGACCAGCTCTGTGTTGATCCGGCCTTCTGGGAAGCGCGCGTAAAACAGCTCTATTCTCTCCGCGACGGTCGCGTACTGATCGGAATTGAAGAAGGAATCGGACTTCGGCATTGAAGCGCCTCAGGAGTTAGCCGGACTCCAAACGTATACCCGAAGAAAGACCGAAGCAAGGGCTCATTTCGGTGGCCGCGCAGAGCTGCCTTCGAGACTTGAGGCACCTCAAGCGGTTGGCTCGCGTTCGCTTCCTCTGTCCGGCGTCGCTGCTTCCCGCCCGCCAAGGGAGTTCGGTCGAGGGTGCTGCGAATGGAGTTCCGCGAGCGCGGGTGAGTTACTCGCCTAGCAGCACCCTCGGTCGACGATCGTGCGCAGAGCTCCAACAACCCACACCCGACTAGAACTTGAAGATCTTCCCAATCGCTTTTCCGATCTTCTTGCCAAAGTCGTTCGACCACTCGCGCTGATCCGGCCACGCCGGATTTTCCTCATCGCCCATGTCGGGACCATGCATTGGGCACTGGACCGTGGGCTCCGTTCCGGGCTTGTAGTACTCGTTCCTCGCCGCGGGGCACCACTCGGTCGCGAGATACCCCGTGGTTGGGTCGATGATGCGCATCGACATTCCTGCCGGCGGATTCCAGGCGGTGGCCGGCGCGCTCTCGCGCCACCCGTTGATGTAGAACTCAGCCCACGCGGGAGCAGCGAGACGGCCACCAGACGCGTCGCCACTGATCGGCGCCGGATTGTCGAAGCCGAACCAGAATCCGGCGACGACCGTCGGAGTGTAGCCAACGAACCAGACGTCGGTGCCGCTGTTGGTCGTTCCCGTTTTTCCGGCGATCAGTCCCTTCGCTCCGTAGTCGCGCACGACTTTACCGGTGCCGTAGTCGATGACCGACTGGAGCATCGATGTCACCTGATACGCGTCGCGCGGATCCATCACCGCGACATGATTTCCCTCTCGTATGTCTTCGTCCTGCCAGATCGGAGTCTCGTCCGCGGTCGAGATGCTCCTCACCAGGCGCGGCTTCACCCGGAATCCGCCATTGGCGAATGGAGCGTACGCGGTGACGAGCTCGAGCGGAGTAACGTCGAGCGTGCCCAGTGCCAGGGATGGAACGTTGGGCATCTGGCTGACGATACCGTTTCGCTTCGCGGTTTCGATTACCCGCGGGATTCCGACAGCTTGACTGACGCGCACCGTCGCCGCGTTCGCCGATTTGATCAGAGCCCGGCGGAAAGTGATTCGGCCCGAGTAATCGTCGCCGTAGTTTGCCGGCGACCACACATCCCGTCCCTGGATGACATCGATCGGATCGTCGTCTACTTCGGACGAGGGCGTGTACCCGGCTGCCATCGCCGCCGCGTAGACGAATGGCTTGAACGCAGAGCCCGGCTGACGGTGAGCGTCGAGCGCTCGATTGAATGTGCCGCGCTCGTACTGCCGCCCGCCGCTGAGCGCGCGGATGTCGCCGTTCCGCGGATCGATGGCGACCATCGCGCCCTGAATCAGAGCACGCCGACCCGTTTCGGATTGTATCGCAGCCGTGCGCCGCCGGATCGCGCGATCTGCCGCGATCTGCGCGTTCCGATCCAGCGTGGTGCGGACGGTGAGCTCGACGATGTCCGCCGATCCGCCCTTGATGATCGAATCGACGAGCTCGCGGACGGCGTCGAGCGCGTACGAATCGTTCGGATCTTGCGGTCTGTACTCGTCGCGCGCAATTCGCATAGGCTGCGCCTGCAGACCAGGCAGTCTGTTCGCCGAAACGTATCCTTCCTTCACCATCAGGTTCAGCACGAGGTTTCGTCGCGCGAGGGCGCGATCCGGGTGCCGTCGCGGGGTGTACGCAGATGGAGCTTTCGGCAACGCGGCAAGCATCGCGGCTTGCGGAAGGTTCAGCTGATTGACGCTCCGGCCGAAGAGGTCTCGACTCGCTGCCTCGACGCCGTACACACCATTTCCCATGTAGATGACGTTGAAGTAGAGCTCGAGGATCTGCTGCTTGGTGAGCGACCGCTCGATGAGCCGCGACAGCCTGAGCTCCGTGAGCTTCTGTCGGAGCGATCTAGCGGGGTATTTGCGAACCGCGAAGGTGTTGCGTGCGACCTGCATCGAGATGGTGCTGAATCCTTCGCGGGTGCGCCCGGCCTTCACGTTCGTAATGAGGGCGCGAAAGAATCCGCGCCAGTCGAGCCCGTCGTGCTGATAGAAGCGCCTGTCTTCCGTCGCGATGAACGCCTGCTGAACGAACTCCGGAACCGCGCTGAGCGGAACATTGAGACGCCTGACGGTTTCCAGTCGTCCCATGACGCGGTTGTACCGGTCGAGGATGCGACCGCCCTGGTCGGGCTGGAAGGTCTGAATCTCCCGCGGCGACGGACAGCGATCGAATCCGCACGTGGCCAGCCACACGTCGGTGAAGTAAACCGCTAGAATGCTTATTGCGAGCACGCTGAGCAGGATCGCGCGGCGTCTCGTTCTCATCTCTAACAGCAGTTGGGAAAAATGTATCGTTCAGTCCTCGTCTCAATCGTTCTCTTCGCGGTCGCCTGCAAGGGCGGGGCGAATGCAGCATCTGCCGCAAAGAGTAACAGCGTCGCCTCGAGCACGCCCGTGGCGGCCCAGACATCAGACACCGGAGCCGCTGTCGCGGGTCCAATTTCCACTACGGAAATCCCGTCCACGGGTTCCGCCGCCAATTCGGCAGGCGGAGCATCTGCACCCGCCGGGCCATCCGCCGGGCCCGCTGTCTCGAGCGGCGCGATATCAGGCACTCCCAATCCGAACAGGGTTCCCAACGAAATGGGGCGAATCATGGTGCTGGAGTATCACCTGATAGGTGATCGCAACAGCGCCTATTCGCGCGAGCGTGTTCAGTTCCGGAAGGACCTCGAGCTTCTGTACGACCGCGGTTACAGGCCGGTGAACATGTCCGATGTGCTGGACAAGAAGCTCAATCTCCCGCGCGGGCTTTCACCGGTCGTCCTGGTGTTCGACGATGCATCGCCGGAACAGTTTCGCTACATCGAGAACAACGGAAAGCTCGAGAT
>JANMMF010000366.1:0-3877 GCA_031372985.1 Gemmatimonadota bacterium | reverse complement strand
CGGGGAGCGCTCGGACTATGACGTTCGGCCCGACCGTTCTCGATGCCGACGCGCCAGAGCGTGCGCCACACGCGTTTCTATCGGGAACGGGTGAGCGGGCGCGCTACCGCTGCGTGCAGCTTCTCGACCGCTTCGAGCTGGAGAGCGGCGAGGTGCTGCGTCATGTGGAGCAGGCCTACTTCCTCGATGGAAAGCTGAACGAGGCGCGCGACAATCTTGTCGTCGTCTTTCACGCGCTCACCGGCTCCGCCGACGCTGTGGGCGACTGGTGGCGCGACGTCGTCGGTCCAGACCGCGCGATCGACACGAATCGCTACGCCGTGTTGTGTACCAACCTTCTCGGGTCGTGCTACGGGACAACTGGTCCGTCCGATCCGGCGCGTCGGCCTTTTCCCGAGGTGACGACGCGCGACATGGCGCGCCTGGCGGGGCGACTGGTGGCATGGCTGGACGTACCGTCGGTAGCGCTAGTGATCGGCGGCTCGTTGGGCGGAATGGTGACGATGGAGTTCGCGGCCACATACCCCGCACTCGTGCGCAACGCCGTCGTGCTGGCTGCGCCGGCCGAGCATCCGGCGTCCGCGATCGCGTGGAGCCACATCCAGCGGCGCGCGATCGCCGCTGCGGGCGAGGAGGGACTCGAGATCGCACGCATGATCGCGATGATGACCTATCGCACGGCGGGCGAGCTCGCCGATCGGTTCGGCCGCGTCGAGCACGAGGCCGGTGGGTACGCCGTAGAGCGCTACCTGTCGCGGCAGGGGGAGAAGCTCCGCGCCCGCTTCGACTTGCACACTTACCTGACGCTGCTCGCGGCGATGGACAGCCATGACGTCGGCCGCGGCCGCGGTGGTGTGGCGAGCGCGCTGCGTCCGGTGAAGGGGAAGATCATCGGTGTCGGAATTCCGGGTGATCTCCTTTACGATCCACTCGACGTGCGGCGCTGGACCGAGGCCGCGGGCGCCGAGTACCGGGAGATCGAATCGCCCAAGGGGCACGATGGGTTTTTGTTGGAGGGAGAGCAGGTGTCCGCGCTGCTGCGGGAAATACTGACTGCTAATGGGAAGCGGCCGCAGCCCAGAACAGCGCAGAACGCGCGGGCGGACGTCGTCATCCTCGGCTACGGGCGCATCGGGCGCGAGCTTGCTCGACAGCTCGATGGTGCGACGGGACGGAGCGGGGTGCGCGTCGCTGCGGTGATCGATCGCAGCGGCTTCGTCCTCGACCCTGATGGACTTTCGGGGACGCGCCTCGAGACTCTCGCGCATTCGAAGGAGGCAGGAATCTCGCTGGCCGATGCACCCGCCGGTGTAGGAGCGACTGCATCCGAGGCGCTCGCATCGATACGGCGGCTCAAGCTCTCTCGACCGATTCTCGTGGACCTCACCGCGAGCGACACGACACCAGAGCTCGAGGAAGCGATCGAGTCGGGAATGGATGTCGTGCTGGCGAACAAGCGACCGCTCGCCGACCGGCGTGACGCCACGCGCGGACTCGCGCGCCATGCGGCGGCGCACGGGCGGCGTGTTCTGCACGAAGCGACCGTCGGCGCCGGCCTCCCGTTGCTCGACACCATCAGCAAGCTCCAGGAGTCGGGTGACGAGGTGCTGGCGATCGAGGGCTGTCCGTCCGGCACGCTCGGCTACCTGTTCGGCGAGATAGGGCGCGGCACACCGTTCTCGGCTGCGCTGCGCGCGGCAATGGCGCTCGGCTACACTGAGCCCGATCCGCGCGACGATCTGTCGGGGATGGACGTCGCGCGCAAGGCGCTCATTCTGGCGCAGCTCCTTGGCTACCAGGGAACGCTCGACAAGTTGGAGGTGGAATCACTCGTGCCCGAGGAGCTGCGCTCCGTGCCCGTCACGGAATTTCTGGCGCGGATCGAGGAGCTCGATCCCGTTTGGCGCGGTCGCGTAGCGGAGGCTCGGGCGAGTGGCCGCGTGCTCCTCTATCGAGCGACCGTCACCGCGGACAGTGTACGCGTCGGTCTCGTCGCGGTGGATATATCGAGCTCCTTTGCGACGCTGACGGGCACGGACAATCAGTTCGCGATCACGACGACGCGCTACCGGGCGAATCCGATCGTCATCACAGGTCCCGGGGCGGGAGTCGCGGTGACGGCGGCCGGTGTCTTTAATGACGTTCTGAAGCTGGCGCGGTGGCGGTAATCGACCTCGACTCCAGTTACTGTTGCGCCCGGGCCGCGGACCGTATAGGATTGAAACAATGACGTTCACTTCCATGCACCATGCGCATAGCCACCACGGCCTTACGGGCCGCGGGGCGCTTTTGCGCGTGAACGTCAGACTATAGTCGACTAGTCAGACTCCACTCACAGAGCTTCCGCAGCCCGTCCCTTTCCTGGACGGGCTTTTTCGTTTTCGAGCCCTCATCTACGTACGCAGTTTCGTTTTCTAACCACTCATCTCATGCTCAAGATCGCCTTACCAAACAAAGGACGACTCTCGGACGACACGCGCGAGCTCTTCGGGGACGCCGGGCTGCCGGTGCGAACGAGAGGTGACCGCGCGCTGTCGGCTTCGCTCGGCGGCGAGTTCGAAGCGCTGTTCGTTCGCGCGCAGGACATACCCGAATTCGTCGCCGACGGAGTGGCGGATGCTGGCGTGACAGGCTGGGACCTGGTGTGCGAAGCCGGGCGTCGCGTGGAGGCGCGACTCGACCTTGGGTTCGGCGAGTGCCGGCTGGTCGCGGCGGCGCGTGAAGATAGTGTGATCACCACCCTCGAGCAGATCGTACCCGGAACCAGGATCGCGACTTCGTTCCCGAACATCACGCGGGATTTCTTTGAGAAGCGGGAACAGGACGTCGAGGTCGTGACGATATCCGGCGCCGCCGAGATAGCGCCGCTCCTCGGTATTGCCGACATCATCGTCGACATAACGTCTACTGGCTCGACGCTCAAGGTCAACGGGTTGCGAGAGCTCGGCACGCTTCTCACCTCACGTGCGCAGCTCGTCACCAGATCCGACGCGGTGTTCGAGCCAGCGAAAAGCGAGGCAGTGGACTCGCTAATCATGGCGTTGGACTCGGTGGTCCGCGCCCGTGGCACACGGTACCTGATGGCGAACGTCCCACGGCGCTCACTCGAGGCGGTAAAGAAAATCATCCCCGGCATCAATGGACCGACCGTGATCGACATCATGAACGGCGGGGATCGCGTTGCTGTGCACGCCGTGGTGGATGCAGCAACGGTCTTCAAGACAATAGGGGCGCTCAAGGCACTCGATGCCAGCGGCATCCTCGTCACGCGAGTGGAGCGCCTGATGCCGTGAGCCTCGCCACCGAGAAATCACTCTTCAGGTACGCATCTGCTATCAGCGACCTGGCAGCTCAGGACCGCGACTCGCTTCTCCGGAGAGCGAAAGAATCTGACAGCGATGTTCGAGAGCGCACTGCGAACATTCTGCGGCGCGTTCGGCTCGACGGCGATCGCGCACTGTTCGAGATGGCTCGCGAATACGACGGCGTCGCGCTCGAGTCGCTCGAGGTCCCGAGCGATGTCAGGCGACGAGCGCTCGCATCTCTCGATAGCGATGTCCGAAAGGCGCTCGAGCGCGCGGCTCGCAACATCGCCGCCGTGCACTCAGCGTCTCCGCCGCAGCCAGTCGAGGTCGAGACGGAGCCCGGGGTCGTCGTCGGCAGAAGGCCGGATCCTTTGCGGCGTGTCGGCATCTATGCCCCCGGTGGTCGCGCCGCCTACGCGAGCAGCGTTCTACTGGCCGCAGTTCCCGCGCGAGTGGCCGGAGTATCAGAGATCGTCCTATGCTCTCCTCCGCGAGGCGACGGCTATCCCGCGCCGGTGGTGCTCGCGGCGTGCGAGATCGCGGGGGTGGATCGGGTCTTTGCTGTGGGCGGA
>JANMMF010000365.1:0-2796 GCA_031372985.1 Gemmatimonadota bacterium | reverse complement strand
CAGTCGAGGTCGAGACGGAGCCCGGGGTCGTCGTCGGCAGAAGGCCGGATCCTTTGCGGCGTGTCGGCATCTATGCCCCCGGTGGTCGCGCCGCCTACGCGAGCAGCGTTCTAATGGCCGCAGTTCCCGCGCGAGTGGCCGGAGTATCAGAGATCGTCCTATGCTCTCCTCCGCGAGGCGACGGCTATCCCGCGCCGGTGGTGCTCGCGGCGTGCGAGATCGCGGGGGTGGATCGGGTCTTTGCTGTGGGCGGAGCCGGCGCAATCGCGGCCATGGCGTACGGCACCGAGACGGTCCCACGCGTCGACAAAGTCGTCGGGCCCGGCAACGCTTACGTCGCCGAGGCGAAGCTTCTGGTGAGCAGAGACGTGGGGATTGATTCGCCGGCTGGGCCGAGCGAGCTGATGATCCTTTGCGACGAGAGCTCCGATAGCGAGACGATCGCGCGAGAAGTGGTAGCGCAAGCTGAACACGACGTTGATGCGTGCATCGTCGTCACTTCGGTCGGTCGAGATGCACTCGGCGGGATCATCGATGCAATAATGCAGGAGATGGCCGTCTCTCCCCGGGCCGAGGTCGTGCGCGCGGCGCTGGAGCAGAACGGTGCGATCCTCTCCGCTGACTCGGTCAGCGAGGCAGTGGACTTCGCGATCGAGTTTGCACCAGAGCATTTATTGCTGGCCGCTCGAAACGCCGAAACGGCTCTACCGCAGATCCGCAATGCCGGCAGCGTGTTCATCGGCGAGCAGTCGTCGGTGGTATTCGGCGATTACATCACGGGTGGCAACCACGTTCTTCCCACTGGCGGCTTGGCGCGAAGCTATTCGGGCCTTGGTCCGCTCGATTTCGTGCGGTGGACAAACTATCAGAAGGTAAGTCGCGACGCCGCTCGCCGGCTTTCTACCGATGCGGCAATTCTGGCCGACGCCGAAGGTCTGCCGGGTCATGCGCGAGCGGCACTCCGCTGGAGCGCACTGTGAGCGCAACGACGAAACCTCCGACGGTCGGAATCGCCGAACTCAAGCGCGCGAGCTATCGCGACATTCCGCTGTACTCGACCCCCAAAGAGCGCAGCGCGATTGACCTGAGCGACAACACCAACCTGTGGGGCGCGCCGCCCAGCGCTTTGCGCGCGTTGCGCGCGACGGCCGAGGAGAGCGTGACGCGCTATCCCACGGCGTTCGAGCCGGAGCTCAGGGAGGCGCTGGCAACTTATGCGGGAGTGTCTCCGGACATGATCGTGCCGGGGTGCGGGTCGGATGATGTTCTCGATTCAGCCATCCGTGCCTTCGCGGAGCCGGGGGATGTTCTATGTCTGCCCGCGCCCTCATTCAGCATGATCCCGGTGTTCGCGCGGACAAACGGTCTCGTTCCGGTCGAGGTGCCCCTCACTGCACGACTGGACGCGGATGCCGAGGCCATGCTCGAGACAAGAGCACGGATCACTTACCTGTGCTCACCCAACAATCCCACGGGTGAAGCGTTCTCCCGTGAAAGCGTGGAACAGATCGTCCGGCAAGCAGCGGGACTGGTGATCATCGATCAGGCGTACGCGGAATTCGGGGGCGAGAGCTTCATCGATCTCGTGTCAGAGGGCCACTCGGTCCTGGTGACTCGAACTTTGTCCAAGGCGTTCGGCCTCGCTGGACTACGGCTCGGCTATGGCATCGGCTCGCCCGAGATTGTCGGCGAGATCATGAAAGCGCGAGGTCCCTACAAGGTAAATGCGCTGGCAGAGCGCGCTGCAGCGGCGGTCCTCCACAACGACCAGGGGTGGGTGGACGAGCACGTGACGGACGTCGTCGCGAACCGTGCACGCTTCCGCAAGGAGCTCGCGCTGCGTGGCATCACCTCGCTTCCGTCCGCGGCGAATTTTGTTCTCGTCCCGGTGAAAGACTGCGCCGCGGTCGCCGGGGAGCTGCGGCGTCTGGGAATCGGTGTGCGTGCGCTGCCCGCGTTGCCAGGTATCGGCGATGCTGTGCGCATTGGAATCGGACCGTGGGATCTAATGGAGCGCTGTCTCGACGCGCTTGGTACCGTGGCGTGACTCGGATCGGAATCTTCGACTACGGGGCAGGCAACCTGCACTCGCTGGTGAAGGCGATTGAAGGCGTGGGCCGCAGCGTTTCGGTCGACACCGACATTCGCTCATCGCTCAAGGCCGACATTCTGATTCTTCCCGGCGTCGGAGCGTTCGGCGCCGCTGTCGCCGCGATGAGCGGCGCGCAAGGATACGTCCGCTCCGCACTCGTCGACGGGAAACCGTGTCTCGGTGTCTGTCTGGGAATGCAGATGCTCTTCGATGCCAGCGAGGAGACACCGGGTGCGGACTCGGGGATCGGCCTCATTCCCGGACAAGTCACTCGGCTCCTTACGCCCAAGGTCCCCCACATGGGCTGGAACGAGATCGAGTGGGTGGACCTGGGAAACGCGCTGCCGCGAGCACAGATGGGAGCCGCGTACTTTGCCAACGCGTATGTCTGTTGGCCGGAAGACAACTCGACCGTCCTCGCCTGGACCACGCATCAGGATGCGCGGTTCGCATCGGTCGTACGAACGGCGAACACTGTCGGCGTGCAATTCCACCCCGAGAAAAGCTCCGTTTCCGGTCGTAGCTTCGTCAACGGTGTCATCGACGAGCTCCTTCAATGCAAGTGATTCCCGCGATCGACTTGCGCGACGGCGCCTGCGTCCAGCTGGTCGGCGGCTCGTACGCGGATGAGCGCGTGCGCATCACTGATCCGGTCGGCGTCGCCGTCCGCTGGGCAGATGCGGGCTTCGAAAGATTGCACGTGG
>JANMMF010000257.1:0-5812 GCA_031372985.1 Gemmatimonadota bacterium | reverse complement strand
GTGGGCGGAGCGGCTGGGGGCTACGGGCTGCAACTTGACGCGCTTGAGGGACAGCCCGAAGCCGCAAGCCGCTCCGCCCACAGCCCCTAGCCGGTAGTGTTCAGTTGCAGTTCCCATTATTCCACCCTCTGCTCTTTGCGTCGCTCCGGAAAGTACTCATCCAAAAACTCGATGAGCGCGCTCTCTTCCGGGGCATGTCCAATCCCATTGTCAGAGGAGCCGAGGTGCTTAGGGAGAGTAATAGTCAGCCCGCTCCGCAGGTACTTCATCACTACAACCGGGTGCACGTAGGACTTCCTACATATAGTAGGGGTGTTGCCAAGCTCGGCCGCAACGAGCCGGACCGCTGTGACGACATTCTTCTTCCGCTCGTTCTGGCTCTTCCCCTTCCCCAGCTCGGCCAGCACCGTCGCCGCGCGCAGCGTGCCGCCCCAGGTTCTGAAATCCTTGGCGGTGTACGGGAACTGCGCGATGCTCTCGATGTAGTTGTTGACGTCGCCCGAATCCACATCCTGCCACTTACCATCTTCCAGATACCGGAAAAGCCGCGGCCCCGGCGTCTCGAGCAGCTGGTTGACGAAGCGCGCGAGATCCTTACCGACGACCACGTTGCGCTGCGTGATCGATCGCTTGCCGCGGTACTCGAATTCCACCGTGTCGTCTAATACGAGAACGTGCGACTTCCGCATCGTAGTGATGCCGAAGGTGTTGTTCTCCTTCTGGTACTTCTCGCTGCCGACGCGAAAGAAGCCGTGGGAGATGAGCCGCACGATTCCCGCGCAGACCTTCTCCTTCGTCTGTCCCTTGCGACGAAAGTCGCGCTGAATTCTCGCGCGAAGGGCCGGAAGGTCGCGGGCCATCTGCCGCACTCGGTAGTATTTGCGGAGCTCGCCCTTCTCGACTGCTCGCCGATGGTACTTGTACTGCTTGCGGCCGCGCGCGTCGAACCCCCACACCTGAATCGCCGCTCTCGGATCGGTCGAGATGTGCACGTCTCGCCACGCCGGCGGGATCCGGAGCGCATTGATGTGCTCGAGCTGGGTCCGGTCGCTGATGACTCGGCCGGCTGGACCCTTGTAGCGAAATCCCTTCGTCTTCGAGCCTTCACGAACGATCCACTTTCGCGCCATTTATTCCGTCGCCCAAGAGGAAACTTTCTGGGTAGATTTGAGCAGCCAACTGCTGCCGTCGCGGGTACCGGGTCCAACGCCACCGGCCGCCGTGAATCTACCAACAAATAGCTACGCATGCCTTTCAAGTTCTTGACGCTCGACGTCGAAGACCGCGTCGCCACTCTGACGGTCAACCGGCCCGACAAACTGAACGCCCTCAACGACGCGACGATCGCGGAGCTGGGCCAGGCGATCGATCAGATTCGCGTGGACGATTCGATCGGCGGCGTGCTCCTCACCGGTGCCGGACGCGCATTCGTCGCCGGCGCGGACATCTCGGAATTATCGAGCCAGGTACCCGTTCTGGCGAAGGCTCGCGCGCGCGCCGGCCAGGATGTGTTCCGCAGAATCGAGACCTGCCCCAAGCCGGTGATCGCGGTCGTGAACGGATTCGCGCTGGGCGGCGGGTGCGAGCTGGCGATGGCGTGCCACGTTCGCATCGCATCCGATACCGCGAAGTTCGGCCAGCCCGAGAGCAAGCTCGGACTGCTCCCCGGATACGGCGGCAGCCAGCGACTTCCCCGCCTCGTTGGCAAGGGACGCGCGATTCAGCTCCTTATCACGGGCGAGATGATCGACGCCGCCGAGGCGTATCGTATCGGTCTCGTGAACAAGGTCGTGCCTGCTGCCGAGCTGATGAATACAGCGAGAGAAATGATGAAGACGATTCTCGCCAACGGCCCGCTCGCCGTCGCGCTGTGCATCGATGCGATCGATCGCGGTCTGGAGATGTCGCTCGAGGAAGGCCTCATTCTCGAGGCGAATCATTTCGGACTGCTGGCCGCGACCGACGACATGCGCGAGGGCACCCGCGCCTTCATGGAAAAGCGCGTGCCCGCATTCAAGGGCAAGTGATCACCCAGACGGTGGACACTGCTTCGGGCGAGCCTGACATCGAGGTATCCGAGCCGCGCATTCGTCTTGCCAGTATTGCGATCCGTGATTTCCGCAATCTCGAACGCGTTGACCTTGAGTTTCCCGACGACGGCGTCGCGCTCATCGGCGACAACGGTCACGGCAAGACGAATCTCCTCGAAGCGATCTACTACCTTCAGATCCTGCGATCCATCCGCGATGCACGCGATCAGGATCTCACGCGATTCGATGCTGCCGGATTTCACATCGCGGCAAGGGTGTACGAGCCCGACGAGCACGAGATCGGCGTCGGCTTCGAGCGCGCCACGAAGCGGAAGAAAGTCACTATCGACAGTGTCCAGCCACGCAGACTCAGCGACGCGCTCGGCTCGCTTCCCTCCGTGATGTTCTCACCGCGCGACCTGGAGCTGGTGAGCGGAGCGCCGAGCGAGAGGCGAAGGTACCTCGATCTGGTGTTGGCTCTGACGGACCGAAATTACCTCCACGCACTCCAGCATTACCGCGCCAATCTCGCCCGCCGCAACGCGGCTCTACGGAATGCGAGCAAGCGCGGGGCGAGCGACGCCGAGGTCTCGGTCTGGGAGCCGGCGCTGGCCGAGCACGGATCGCGCCTGATCGAGACGCGCGAGAAGTGGGTTGCGGGTTCGGCGTCCGAGTTTGCGGAGATTTCGGAATCAATTGGCGAGAAAGGACGAGCGCAGATACGTTATGTGAGTCCGTTCGCCGAGTGCGAGGCGCGCTACGATGTCTTGCTGGCAGCGTTCGAGGAGAAACGGCCGCTCGATATGAGG
This sequence comes from Gemmatimonadota bacterium, assembly GCA_031372985.1. Lineage (GTDB taxonomy): Bacteria > Gemmatimonadota > Gemmatimonadetes > Gemmatimonadales > Gemmatimonadaceae > UBA4720. Next base: position 2,973 of record JANMMF010000257.1, on the reverse strand, counting down.
CGGGGGATCACCCAGGTCGGCCCGCACCGGGACGACCTCGAGCTCACCCTGGATGGCCGCGATTTGCGTCTTTTCGGCTCAGCGGGTCAACAGCGCACCACGGCATTCGCGCTCAAGATGCTCGAGGCCGCAACTCTGCGCGATCACGCTGGTGCCGAGCCGGTGCTGTTGCTCGATGATCCTTTCGCCGAGCTGGACATCCACCGGGCGGCGAAGATCCTGCTGATGCTGGAGAAGCGCGGGCTTGGGCAGACAATACTCGCTGTTCCCCGCCAGGCTGATATTCCGCCCGGATTGATGCGCCTGGATCGGATGAAGGTCAGAGACGGGAGAATAACCGTCTAATGAGCGCTACGATGCGTCGCCGCCGCCTAGGGTCCTGCCTTCCGATGGCGTGCGTCGCTCTGGGCTGGCTACTACCGACGGTCGGTCAGGCGCAGGGTCTCACCGCCTTCGATCGGGACCGGACACAAATAATGTTGGATCGCGTGCGGAAGGAGATCGCAGATCGGTACTACGATCCCGGGTTTAACGGCATCGACCTACAGGCTGCGTACGATAGTGCCTCAGCGCGCATCCGCTCGTCGACTACCCTCGCTCGGGCGCTCGCGGCAGTGGCGCAATTTACCCTCGATCTGCACGACCCTCACACGTTCTTCATTCCACCACAGTGGACCGTGGACGTAACGTATGGTTGGGACATGGCGATGGTCGGCGACTCGTGTTTCGTCTTGGACGTTGCGCCCGGCAGCGACGCAGAGCGCAAAGGTCTCCTCCGCGGTGACCTCGTTCTAAGCGTCAATGGCCTCACGCCGACGCGCGACAACGTGTGGCAAATATTTTATGTGTACCGCGCGGTTCGACCCCAGCCCGGGCTCAACACCGTTGTGCGTTCGCCTGGTGCTCTCCCCCGCCGATTGGACCTCCTGGCGGCGGTGCGCGAACGCAGGCGCATCATCGGTCTCACCGATCTGGGCGGGGATATCGCGCAGCTCATTCGCGATGCGGAGAAAGCCGATGAGGAGCTGAAGTCCGTCGTCATGGAGTACGGCGACAGAGTTCTGATCTGGAAGCTCCCCACGTTTGCGATCTCGAACCAGGATATCCAGGACGTTGTCAAGCGTGCGCGCTCACGAGAAGCCCTCGTGCTCGATCTCCGCGGCAACTCCGGCGGACCGGTTCAGTCCCTCATCGCACTGGTTGGGGGGCTCAATAGGGATAGTGTCGTCCTCGGGATGCAGCGAGAGCGACACAAGCAAACCGCGCTCATCGCCAAAGGAACCGGCGCTAAAGCCTTCACCGGCCGGCTCCTCGTCTTGGTCGATAGCCGGTCCGGCTCCGCGTCCGAAGTCGTTGCTCGCGTGGTGCAGCTCACTCAACGCGGCCACGTGCTCGGCGACCGCACAGCTGGTGCGGTAAGGCGGAGCACCTTTCGTCGGCTTAGACAGGGCGTGGAGATCGCTGTCTTTTACGGAGTGAGCGTTACAGATGCCGATCTCGTGATGACTGACGGCGGCCGCCTGGAAAGAGCCGGAGTCAATCCGGACGAGCTGATAATCCCAACCGCGAGCGACCTGGCCGCTGGCGCAGACCCGGTATTGGCGCGAGCACTCGCCTTGGCCGGCGAGCCGCTTGGCGCCGCGGAAGCCGGCTCGCTGCTGCGACGAGAGCGACGCTAGCGTGACAGAACAGAGAGTGGGTTGATTGCTACTATACCGGAAAACCTGACAAGGAGCCCATCACCATGTCTACATCCAGCCAAAGGAAGAACGCGCACGACTACAAGGCCCGTCTCGTCTGGGATGGAAACCTGGGCGAAGGCACATCGACCTACACGGGATACGGACGCAAATACCGCGTCCAGTTCGACGGCAAGCCCGATCTGACGGGCAGCGCGGACCCGATTTTCCGCGGCGACGCCAACATCTACAACCCGGAAGATCTCTTCGTCGCTTCGCTGTCGTCGTGTCACCTGCTGTCGTACCTCGCGCTGTGTGCGCGGAGCAAGATCAACGTCATCGCCTACGAGGACGACGCGATCGGCACGATGGTGCTTCGCCCTGATGGTGGCGGAAAGTTCGAGACGGTGACGCTGCGCCCCAAGGTGACGATCGCGGCCGGCGGTGACGAGAAGCGCGCCATGGAACTGCACGAGACCGCGCACGACATGTGCTTCATCGCGGCTTCCGTCAGCATTCCCGTTCTTCACGAGCCGCAGATTAGGGTCGATCAGGCAGAGGTGAAATCAGCTCAGAAGCCGACGGAATTCGAAGCGCGCCCATAGATAAGTTCTGGGCAGAACCGCAGAGGTGAACGACCGTTCGTCGCGGGAGCACGGACAGGCCGCTAATCTTCAGCGATGGTTTTCGATCTCTTCAAATCGCGCCGGCGGGCTCGCTTGCGTGCCCAGACTGCGCCCGTTGCCAGGCGCGCGATCCTCGAGCAGAATCTCCCGGTCTTCACACGCCTCTCGCAGGCTGACCAGAAAGAGCTCCTAGGACACACGTCGGTCTTCCTTTCCGAAAAACACTTTGAAGGAGCGGGCGGCCTCGAGCTGACTGACGAGATCCGTGTCACAATCGCGGGCCAGGCCTGCCTGCTGCTCCTGCATCGCGAGACGGACTACTACCCGGAGCTGACGTCGATAATCGTCTACCCGTCCGGCTACACCGCGAATGAGGAGCGCTATATTGGCGGCGGCATTTGGGAGGAGGGCGGCGAGGACCGGCTCGGCCACACCGGACAGCAGCTGAGAGCGCTGGTGCTGGCGTGGGATTCGGTGCGTCACGGCGCCGCCGCGCCGACAGACGGCAACAACCTCGTGCTCCACGAATTCGCCCACCAGCTCGATTTCGAGAATCAGCGCACTGACGGGACGCCCGCATTGGGCGCCCGTGGAGATTATCTTGCCTGGGCGCGCGTGATGAGCGCCGAGTTCGAGGCGCTGCGTGATGCGACCTATTCCGGCGTGCC
>JANMMF010000350.1:0-2545 GCA_031372985.1 Gemmatimonadota bacterium | reverse complement strand
GGCTGAACCCCGACATCCCAGGCGACCAAACGGTATAGCGCGACAGCGGTGTCTCCGAGCATGGAGACGAGCTTTTCGCCGCGGAGCTCGATTGGGCGAATGCCGTTCTGCGTGCTCGTGTCAGGTCCAGCTGGGAACTCGAACCGCACTCCCTTCGGTGCGTTGACTTTGATGAAAAGATTGAAGGGTTGGCCGATCAGCGCCGTATCCGGGCTCACTCGGTAGCCCATTTGCACCGGCAGATCACCCGACGGCGCCTGAATCGACTGCGGCGCGACCGCCTGAAGAAGCAGTAGCCCAATGCGCGAGAAGATCACCGCCGGCGCGCCCGTGTTTCTCTGGCGCGGAAGAACCGGAGTAGCGGCTCGACCACCCCGCCCTCGGTGCGCACCGCTACCTCATCGATCGCGAGCCGTCTCAGGAGATGCTTTCTGTGCTCTCGCTCGGCTGACACCCGGGCAGAGTATGAATCGCGCACCGCCGGGTGACTCGTATCGACCTCCGTTGTTTCGCCCGTCTCGGGATCGATCAGTCGGGCGATGCCGATGTCCGGTAGATCGCGCTCGCTCGGATCCTCGACCGTCACCGCGACGACGTCGTGGCGCTGCGCCAACAGCTTGAGCGGCTGGTCAATGTCCTCCTCCAGAAAATCCGAGACGACGAACACAATCGTCTTGTGATTCAGCATTTTGGCGACGTAGTCGATCGCCCTCACCATGTCGGTCCCCGTACCCACCGGCTCGAATGCGAGCAGATCGCGGATGATCCGCAACACGTGGCGTCTCCCCTTCCTCGGCGGAATCACGTGCTCGATACGATCGGTGAACAGAAGAACACCAACCCGATCGTTGTTGCGGACGGCGGACATGGCGAGGACAGCGGCCAGCTCGCTCGCGAGCTCGCTCTTGAATCTCTTCACCGTACCAAATCTTTCTGACCCGGAGAGATCGACCACCAGCATCACCGTCAGCTCGCGCTCCTCGATGTAGCGCTTCACGAACGGCCGGCGCATTCTGGCTGTGACGTTCCAGTCGATCGAGCGAACCTCGTCGCCCGGCTGGTACTCACGCACCTCGGAAAACTCCATTCCCTGACCCTTGAAGACGGAGCGGTACTCGCCGGTGAACACCGAGTTCACCAGGCCGCGGGTCTTGAGCTCGATGAGCTTTACCTGCCGGAGGATCTCCGGCGGCACGCCCATGGGCTTCTCGGGAGTGCGCTTGGGCGGCTCCTTCCGGCGCCGTCTCGCGCGGAGAAAACCGATCACGGAGCTGGAATCGCCTGCAGGATTCGGGACACGATCTCGTCGCTCGAGACTTCCTCGGCTTCCGCTTCGTAGGTGCGGAGCACCCTGTGGCGGAGAACGTCCGGGGCTATCGCTTTCACGTCATCGGGCGTTACGAAGGCGCGCCCGCGCAGAAACGCGTGCGCCCGGGCGCCCTGCGCGAGCGAGAGCGTCGCGCGCGGGCTGGCTCCGTACTCGATCAGCGGCTTCAGCTCCGCGAGCCCCGCCTGCTCGGGATTACGCGTGGCGTGGACGATCTCGACGATGTAGTCGACGATCCGGTCGTCGATGTACAGCTCCGCGATGTGCCGTCGGGTCTCGAGAATCTGGCGCGGTGTCGCCACGCGATCGACCGGAATGGGCTCACCGCTCGCCATCCGCCTCAGAATTTCTTTCTCCTCGTCGCGGGTTGGATAACCGACGTGGAGCTTGAGCATGAAGCGGTCGACCTGGGCTTCGGGCAGCGGATACGTCCCTTCCTGCTCGATCGGGTTCTGCGTGGCCAGAACGAGGAATGGCTCCTCGAGAATGTGGGTCGTTCCGCCGATCGTGACCTGCTTCTCCTGCATCGCCTCGAGCAGGGCCGCCTGCACCTTTGCCGGCGCCCGGTTTATCTCGTCGGCGAGGATGATGTTGGCGAAGATCGGGCCCTTCTTGACCGAGAACTTGCCGTTCGACTGATCGTAGATCTGGGTTCCCACGACGTCGGCAGGCAGGAGGTCGGGCGTAAACTGAATCCGGCTGAACGTCGTGTTGATCGTTTCCGCGAGCGTTCTCACCGTCAGGGTCTTGGCGAGGCCCGGCACGCCTTCCAGCAGGACGTGTCCGCCAGTCAGAAGGCTTATCAGCAGACGCTCGACCATGTACTCCTGGCCGACGATGCGGCGGCTCACCTGACTCACGACCTCCTGAACTATCGTTGCATCAGCGGCTGTAACGGCGCGTCCGGTCACGTCTTGCTCCTCCCTTGGAGTTCTCGCTCTTGCTCCCGCTCTTCGTGAGCGCGGAGATGATCTCTTTTTCGCGCGCCGTCAGAGGACGCGTCTTTCCCGACTCCAGCGCTCCGAGCTTCACCGGCCCGAACTTCGTGCGCACCAGCCGCAGGACCTCGAGACCCAGCGCCTCGCACAGCCTCCTGACCTCTCTCGTCTTCCCCTCCGCGATCGTGACATCGAGCTCCCATATGCCGCGCCCCACCCGGCGCGATGACACATCCTTCGGCATCACGAGACCATCGTCGAGCTCTACACCTTTCATCGC
>JANMMF010000316.1:0-4235 GCA_031372985.1 Gemmatimonadota bacterium | reverse complement strand
GGTGCGAAGGTTTCTCATTTTCGCCTGAACCATGGCGCGGAGATTCCCCGGCGTGTGGTGCCGGAACTCGACTACGCGGCACGGATCACCCTCGAACACGAGGACCATTCCACGCCGGATCTGGGTGGCGGGCATTGCCATTTTCGGTATTCCGGAACTGAGGTCTCAAACTGAAGATCGACGCCGTCTGGTGCCGTTTGGGCGTCGATCGAATGGAAGCGTAAACGTAAACAGCCTCGAAACTTAGCCGCTTTTTTCGCCTCGGTCAAGCTGCGCGACGATTGGTTTGAGAGCGCGCCACACGTTGTCGGCGACGATCCGCTCGCCAGCGACATTCGGGTGCATGCCGTCGGGCTGGTTGAGCCGCGGTATCCCCGCGACACCATCCAGCAGGAACGGCAGCAGGGGAATCCCCTCCTTCCTGGCGATGTCGGCGTACATCGTCCTGAAGCTTCGCGTGTAAGCGAGCCCCAGATTCGGCGGCGCTTCCATCTGGATCAGCACGATCTTCGCCGCTGGCTGCTTCTGCTTCACCACGGCGATCACTCGCTCGAGATTTCCGCGCGCCGCATCCGGGGGAAGCCCGCGAAGCGCGTCGTTCGCTCCGGCCTCGATTACTACGAGGTCGACCGGCGTGCGGAGCACCCAGTCGATGCGCCGCGCTGCGCCCGCAGTCGTCTCGCCCGACAGCCCCGCGTTCACCACGGTGATGGGTACGCCGTCCGCCCGCGCCTTTCTCTCGATCAGCGCCGGAAAAGCCTGGTCGGGATTCAGGCCGAGTCCGGCCGTAAGGCTCGTTCCGAAGAAAAGAACGACCGGTGTCCGTATGGAGTTCAGAGCGGAGGTGGAAGTGGATGTCGCGCCAGGTGCGGCGGTTTCGCCCGCTCCCTTCGTAACACTCATGTTATCCTTCGTCTCTTTCGGATTCCGGCTGGTGTCCGTTTTTTCGTTCGAGCCGCACGCGACGACGTAAGCGAGGCCGGCCACCAGACACACCCGCAACACAACTTCGTTCATGCTCATTGCCCGTGAAGTAACCAAAGAATACATGAGTGGAGAGCAGAAGATCGCCGTGCTCCGCGACGTGTCGTTCACCATCCCGCAGGGAGCGTTCGTCGCAATCGTCGGACCTTCCGGCAGCGGGAAGACGACTCTGCTCGGATTGCTCGCCGGTCTCGATACGCCCACGCGCGGAACCATTCTCCTCGACAACTCCGACCTTGGAAAGCTAACCGAGAACGAGCGCGCGAGACTGCGCGGAGAGAAAGTGGGCTTCGTGTTTCAGAGCTTTCAGCTCATCCCGACGCTCACCGCGCTCGAGAACGTGCAGGTCCCGCTGGAGCTGCGCGGCTCTCCCGGCGCCACCGAGCGCGCACGGGAGCTGATCGACCGCGTCGGACTCAATGGGCGAGGCCACCATTTTCCGACACAGCTCTCCGGCGGTGAGCAACAGCGGGTGGCGGTTGCGCGGGCCTTTGCCAATTCGCCCAGAATCCTCTTCGCCGACGAGCCCACCGGCAACCTGGACAACGCGACGGGTCAACGGATCTTCGAGCTGCTCCAGTCTCTCAACACCGATGCCGGATCCACCATCGTTCTGGTGACGCACGAGCTCACGCTCGCATCGAAGGCGTCGCGCGTGATCAGGCTGCTGGATGGAGCGATCGTGGAAGACACAGGCGCGTCGGTGGGACAACCGGCTTGAAGGGCCCGTCGCGGAGCATCTGGAGCCTGGCGTGGCGCGAGAGTCGCACCGCCCGCCGGCGGCTGTTGCTCTACATGTCGTCCATCTCGCTCGGCGTCGCCGCGCTCGTGGCCATCGACTCGTTCTCGGCCAACATCATTCAGTCGGTGAAGGATCAGTCGCGCGCGCTCATGGGCGGCGACGTCTCGTTCAATTCCAACAAGCCGTTCCCTCCCGCCGTCGATTCGCTGTTCGATTCGCTTTCGCGCCGGGGAATCGCCTTCGCCCGAGTTACGACATTTCCGTCGATGGCCGTGGTGCCGCGCACAACGGGAACGCGGTTCGTCCAGGTGCGTGGTGTCACCGACAACTATCCCTTCTACGGGGAGATCGTCACCGACCCCGTGGGTCGCTGGCCGCTGCTTCAACAGGGCGCCAACGCGATCGTCGATCCATCGCTCCTGACATCGCTCAACGCGCGAGTCGGCGATACCCTCAGACTCAACTTCGGCACCTTCACCATCGTCGGCACCATCAAGGATGTCCCTGGCGCGGTCGGGATCGCCGAGATGCTGGGACCGCGCGTTTTCATTCCCGCCAAGTACATCGCGGAGACGCAGCTCCTGGTGTTCGGTAGCATCGCCGAGAGAACGGTGCTGGCGAAGCTGCCATCGGGGGTCGATCCCGACAAATTCATCAAGCCGCTCAAGCCGCGCCTCGACGCCCAGCAAGTGCGGTCACGCACCGTCACGCAGTCTGAGATGGCTACGGCTGACGCGATCGAGAACCTATCGAACTTCATCGGCATCGTCGGGCTCGTCGCGCTCCTCCTCGGCGGGATTGGCGTCGCGAGCGGTGTTCGCGCCTTCGTCGCGCGGAAGATCGATACTGTGGCAGTGCTCCGGTGCCTGGGGGCTTCGAGTGGACAGGTGCTATCCATTTACGTCGTTCAGGCAGCAGCGATGGGACTGCTTGGCGCGGCCGCAGGCGCGGCACTCGGAGTCGCGGTACAGTTCATTCTACCGCGCGCGCTGACGGAGATTCTGCCCATCGACGTGCAGGTCACCCTGGTGCCGAGCGCGGTGTTCACGGGCCTCGCGGTCGGCGGATGGATTGCGCTGATTTTCGCGCTGCGACCCCTCTTGGCGCTGCGGAACGTGTCGCCACTTCAGACGCTGCGGCGGGACACCGACGCCGACGTGCTGCGAATGCGTTGGACGGACGTGCCGCGGATCGCGGTGGATGTCGCGCTCGTTCTGAGCGTGGTGGGAATCGCGCTGACGCGCGCGCCGACCGTGAAACAGGCGATCTGGATGAGCGGCGCCACCGGATTCGCGATCTTCGCGCTCGCGGTGAGCGCGGCCTTTCTTTCCTGGGCGGCTCGCAAGGGACTGCGGTCAGGTTGGCCGTACGTCGTCCGCCAGGGCGTCGCGAACCTCTATCGTCCGGGCAACCAGACGCGGGCCGTGACGCTCGCACTCGGATTCGGTGCGTTCCTCGTCAGCACGTTGTACCTCGTGCAGGGCAACGTTCTGCGTCGTTTCACCACCGCGGCGTCGGAGGCGCGGGGGAACGTGATCTTCTTCGACGTCCAACAGGATCAGGAGGCGGGACTCGATTCGATCGTGCGAACGACCGGGCACGAAGTCGTCCAGACTGCTCCCGTCATCACCATGAGGATCGCCGCGATCAACGGGAAGAAGGTTTCCGACATGAAGCCAGTCACGCCGGGAGCGCGGGGACGCGCTCAGTGGGCGTTGCGGCGCGAATTCCGATCGACTTTCCGCGACAAGCCGGCGGCGAGCGAAACGATCGTCGGTGGCAAATGGTTTGGCGAGAAAGCGTTGAAGACCGCGCCCGACACCGGCGAGATCTCCCTCGAGGACGGGATCGCGAAAGAGCTCGACGTCAAGCTCGGCGATGCTATCACATGGAACGTTCAGGGCGTCGAGATCCCCACACGCATTACAAGCTTGAGGAAGGTCGTGTGGACGCGTTTCGAGCCGAATTTCTTCGTCGTGTTCCCGCCGCCGCTGCTCGAGGCCGCACCAAGACAGTATCTCCTGCTCGCGCAGGTCAAGGACCCAGCCGCCGTCACGCTGCTTCAGCGCGCAGTTGTGAATCGTTTCCCCAATATCTCGAGCATCGACCTGACCGCGATCAAACGGACGGTCGATCGGATCGTCGAGAAGGTTTCGCTCGCGATACGGTTCATGGCGCTGTTCAGTCTCGCCGTGGCGATACCCGTGCTGTTCAGCGCCGTCTCAGCGACTCGGCGCGCGCGGATCAGGGAGGGTGTGCTGCTCAAGACGCTCGGAGCGACGCGGGGTCAGATCGCGCGTATTCTACTCGCCGAATACTCTCTACTGGGCGTCCTCGGCGGACTCACGGGAATGCTGCTCTCGATCGCCGGAGCCTGGGCCGTCGTCCGCTACATCTTCAAGACGCCCTTCGCTCCATCGGTGCTGCCGATTCTGGGGATCGCGGCGGTGATCGTTGCACTCACGCTTCTCATCGGGCTCCTCGCTGGTCGGGATGTGTTTCGCGAGAC
>JANMMF010000308.1:0-4281 GCA_031372985.1 Gemmatimonadota bacterium | reverse complement strand
CAATCGTTTCATGGCCGGAAGTCTCCCTATCGAGCGCGGGGAAGAGATAACATTGAAGGGCGAAATCTCTGTCAACAAGAGCTTCGACCAAATGATCGTCCACGTAATCGACGGCACCTACGAGCTGTTCCGCCACTTTTACGGGCAGCGCACGTTCAACAAGGGGAAGGACAAGCCCTTCGGCGCGGTCGCTGGAGTGTTGCATTCGGTGCTGGAGATGATCGAGACGGGCGCGACGCACATCGGCGTCGCCACCGATCACGTGATCGAGTCGTTCCGCAACGAGCTGTGGCCTGACTACAAGACGGGTGAGGGAATCGAGCCGACGCTGTGGGCACAGTTTCAACCGCTGGAGGACGCGCTCGCCGCGATGGGCGTCGCTGTCTGGCCGATGGTCGAGCTCGAGGCTGACGACGGCCTCGCCTCGGCGGCGCGGATCGCCTCCGAGGATTCACGTGTCGAAAAGGTCTGCATCTGGGCGAACGACAAGGATCTCGCGCAGTGCGTTCGCGATGATCGCGTGGTGCAGATAATTCGGAAGGGCATGCAGGTTCGGAACGCCGAGGGCGTGCGCGCGAAGTTCGGGGTCGAGCCGGCGCTCATTCCCGACTACCTCGCGCTGGTCGGCGACGCTCAGGATGGGTATCCCGGTATTCGTGGCATCGGTCCGACCACGGCGGCGGCTCTCTTGAACAAGCACGGTCCGATTGAGTCGTTTCCCGACGGGATCCTCGGCGGCGAGCGCGAACACGCACTGTTGTTCAAGACGCTAGCTACGCTCAGAACGGATGCGCCTCTCTTCGCCGATGTAAGTGAGATCGAGTGGAAGGGACCGACGGCGGCATTTGCTGAGTGGCCACAACGGATGGCTGACGATCGCATTCAAGCGCGCTGTGACAAGGCTGTCGCGGCCTTGAACGCGACGGGAGCTACAGGGTAAGGCGAGAGATCGCCGCCGAAACCCGCCGCGCCGTCCTGTCTTCGGGCGGCGTAGACCTGCGACGCAAAGTCCTCGAGGCTCCAGGAAGCGCCGAGGTGCCCAATTTGAAAAACAAAAGTGTCGCGAAACGGCGTTTCACGATATGGTATCACTGCATGCCAACCGAACCCGAGCTCCGATGGACTCCCGCGCGACCAAACGCGCTGGTGGTCGCCTGCTCTGATGGGCGCTTGCAGGAAGCCACCGACGCGTTTCTCGCGCGCGAGTTCAAGATCACACGATACGACCGCTTCTATGTTCCCGGCGGCGGTGGCGCGCTCGCGTCGAGCGGCACCGACGCGGTTCGCGCCCAACAGATGTGCGCCGAGTGCAAGTATCTGGTTGACCTGCACGCGGTGAGACGCGTGATACTGCTTTTTCACGGGCCATCAGCAACTGGTCGAATCGAGGCGGCGTGCGCGGACTATCGGCGCAAGCTTCCCTGGGCGAACCTCGCGGAGCTCCGCGCCCGGCAGGAGACCGACGCGGTCGATCTTCTCAAGCGACGCCGCGAATGGGCGAGCGAAGCCGGCGTGATGCTCTATCGCTGCGAAGTGGATGCAGCGGGGCAGCTCGCGTTCGTCAATCTGGATCCTGATTCGGCCCTTGGCTCCGAGAAACCGATGCGCCGCTGAGTAGCGACGCTAGCGAACCGGGATTCGAGAGGTATTTGTCACTTGGAAGGCTCGGTGGAAGTGACGCCGAGACGCTCGCGATCCGCCGATGAAGGGTCGAACCCATCGGCGCGAACATCCAGCACCAGCGTGTATCGACTGTCAGCCGCGAACTCTTCGCGGATCTGAACCAGCTCACCGGCTTGCGCGCTGGCAAGCTTTGCTTCAACGAGCTCCGCAAGGTGGCCTAGATCCATCAAAGAGCCGCGAATGGCGTTGCTGCTGAATCCAGCCTCAGGCCAGGTCATGATGTCGAGCGATCCGTACGGCCCGTAATGCTTTTGATTTCCGTCGGTCGCGTTTTCCGGATCATTGACGTAGCCGAGCAGGAGGTCGGGAAAGAACAGCAGGCCGGCGCGCGAGCCCGTCAGGGTCCAGGTCTTTTTCTGATCGTCCAGCTCACAGAAGAAGCCAAGCTCGCGCCACTTCTGCTTGATCTGATCCTCCGTCAGGCCGGGGCGCGGCTCCTTCTCACGCATCAGGGTGCGCAGGTAGAGACCAAGAAGGACGATGGATGCGAAGACGGCTGCTGTGAGCACAATTTGAATCTATTGAATACGTATAGTTTCTGTACCACGATCTCCCGGGCAAAAGCGACGATGGCAAAGAAAGAATCGGCGGAAGTTCTCTCGATCGACGGGCGGGAAGTCCGCATCAGCAATCCGGACAAGCCGTACTTCTCGCGAGACGTCAAGCTTTCCAAGCTCGACGTCGTCAAGTATTACCTGGCCGTCGCGAGTGGAGCGGTCGCCGGCATTCGCGACCGGCCGAGCATGCTCAAGCGCTTCGTCGACGGGGCCGAGGGTGAGCCGTTCTATCAGAAACGCGCGCCGGAGAATCGCCCGGAGTGGCTGAGGACCGTCACGCTGTCCTTTCCGTCGGGACGCTCCGCTGAAGAAGTGGTTGTCGATGACGCGGCCGGGCTCGCGTGGATCGTGAACCTCGGCTGCATCGAGCTCCATCCACATGCCGTGCGCACGAACGATCTCGATCACCCCGACGAGCTGCGCATCGATCTCGACCCTGGACCAGGCGTCGAGTGGGACGACGTTCGTCGCGTGGCGATCGAGACGAGGAATCTCCTGGAGGAAATGGGACTGCGGGGATGGCCCAAGACGAGTGGCTCGCGCGGCATGCACGTCAACGCGCGGATTCATCAGCGGTGGACATTTACAGAAGTCAGGCGTGCTGCCCTTGCGTTGTCGCGCGAGATCGAGCGGCGGGTGCCCAAGCTCGCGACGTCGAAATGGTGGAAGGAGGAGCGTCACGGCGTTTTTCTCGACTACAACCAGAACGCAAAGGATCGCACGACGTGCTCAGCGTACTCGATACGACCGCTCCCCGATGCTCGTGTCTCGGCGCCGCTGGGTTGGCAAGAGATGCCGGACTGCGAACCGGCCGATTTCACCGTGCTGACGATGCCGACGCGACTCGCAGCCATTGGGGACCCGAACGCCCATATGGATGATGCAGCCGGCTCCCTCGACCGGCTCCTCGAGCTCGCCGACCGCGACGAAGCCGCCGGACTCGGCGACGCGCCCTGGCCGCCGCACTTCCGCAAGATGGAGGGTGAGTCGACACGAGTAGCTCCCTCACGCGCCAAGTCGGCGACGAAGTCGGCAAGCAAGAAGGTGGCGACGAAGAAAACGGCAGCGAAACCGCGGTCGAAGATGCCGCTCATCGTCGTCGCGAACTCACCGCAGAAAGAGAAGGCCCTCGCAGGTCTCGAGCGGTGGAAGGCGAATCATCCCGATGTCGCGAAGCATCTTGCGGTCGACGACGTGTTGGTTGATTCAATGCGCGGCCGGTCTTCGACCTGGACGCGCATCCGTGTCAACCTGCGCAACGTTCCGGAGAATATCAGGCCGCTGCAGGAGACGCCCGACCCCGACGATGACCCGACGCGCGTGTGGCGTGAAGCGCGCGGGAAACGCGCCTAACGCGACGCAGGCCGCGTCAGCGGATGACGCGATGCCACCGTTCGTGCGGGAAGGCGAACCCGATGACGGCACCGATTCCACCGCCCCACGCCGCGCCGACTCCCGCCGCGCGCCAGTCGGTACGATAGTGCGGTCCGCCCCTCCGCCGTGGATCGTTGAGGAGAGCGTAGGTAATCGCGCCGCCGATCGCGCCGCCGACTGCGCGCTCCACCGCGCTCGCTCCACGCGACACACCGCGACTGACATCGAGCCGGCGCACTGCAGCGCGTGGAATCGCGAGCGAGCCCGTGGTGCCAGGCACGCGCAGACGCAGAGTACCGTCCACGGATTCAACGGTGCCGCGCAAGAGCTGTCTGCGGTATGGTCCCTCTTCCTGGCGACTCGGCTCAGGAATCCAGACGCGAACTCGCGTACCCGGCCGGACCTCGGTTGGGAACTGCGCGATGGCGAGGCGAGGTGCGGCGAGGAGGAGGCCGATCACCATGAGGAGTCGCGTCACTACTGTTCCCTCTTCAGCGGAGGAGTCTCGCCCCGCTCGATCCGGAGTTTGTCGCTGAAGCGCTGCGCCTCACCGACGCGTTCCAGCTCGAGCGCCATGGCATCTATCGACTGCTGAAGGTACTCGATGCGCTGCTCGGCCAGCTCTGCGCGCGGCAGATGATCCTCTTGAGGCGGCGCTCCCCGTCGC
>JANMMF010000271.1:0-2531 GCA_031372985.1 Gemmatimonadota bacterium | reverse complement strand
TCGATGATCGTCGGCCCGATGAAATACCCGGTCTCCTTCCCCTTCACCACCGCGCGTCTCCCATCGACCAGCACCTTGGCGCCGGCCGCCTCCGCTTCAGCGATGTACTTCTCGATGCGTTCTTTCGCCGCGGCGGAAATCACGGGTCCTATATCCTTGCCCGGAACGATCTTGCGCGCGTGGTCGACCATGCGGTCGATGATGTGATCGGTCTTGGATACGGCTACCATCACCGACGCGGCCATGCACCGCTGACCCGCGCACCCCGACATCGATGCGACCACGTTGCTCGACGTCATCTCCTGATCGGCATCCGGCATCACTATCAGATGATTCTTGGCTCCGCCGAGCGCGAGGCACCGCTTGAGCGTCGCCGTCGAACGACGATAGACGACTTTGGCCGTCTTGGTCGATCCGACAAAGCTGACCGCCGCGATGCCGGGGTGATCACACAGCGCCTCGACGGCTTCCTTCCCGCCGTTGACGATTTGGAGCACGCCTTCGGGGAGCCCGGCCTCTTTCAGCAATTCCGCTATTCTGCCCGCGCTCAGGGGCACGAGCTCCGACGGCTTGAGAATCAGACAATTCCCGAGCGCAATTGCGTTCGGGATCGACCAGTTCGGCACCATGTTGGGGAAGTTGAACGGCGTTATCGCGGCGACGACGCCGAGCGGGAATCGCTCGATACGGCATTCGACTCCCCGACTCACTTCCAGAACTTCACCGGGCGCGATCTGGGGAAGCGAGCAGGCAAACTCGCATAGCTCAGCCGATTTCAACACCTCCGCGCGCGCCTCGCTGGCAACCTTGCCGTTTTCTTCGGTGATCAGCGCGGCCAGCCCATCGATGTTCTTCTCGAGCAGCGTCTTGTAGCGAAAGAAGACCTGAACTCGCTCCTTGATCGGCGTGGCCGACCAGGCCGGGAACGCCTTCGCCGCGCTCGCGACGGCGGTGTCGACGTCCTCGTGGGTCGAGAGCGGGACACGCGAGATTACGCTGCCATCGCTCGGATTGTGGACCTCGAGGAAGGTTCCGGCCGCGCCTACGAACGCGCCACCGACGTAGTTCCGCACTTCAGGATACTTCATGCTGCCTCCACCCTCGCCGGTCGAGCCGGCGATCGAGATCCCCCAAGCTGTGAATTGGGGGGCACTTATCCCACTATGCGAAGATGTGTTTGGGGCTGAAACGTCGCAAGCGCGGGAAGGCGCATGCCCCCCGCGCCAGGCAGGTCAGTGGGAGAACAGCGGCCTCACGACCGTTGGCGGTGCGATGACCCGGAAATCGTTGGCGAGACTCCGCTCCGGCAGCAGCCGGTTGCCGCCAAAAAGGGGGATGACTTCGTACGAGTCCGCCACTGAAAAATCGACATCGTAGCCAAGGTCCGCAAAAAGCCCGAGCGTAATGACGCTCAAGGGCATCCTGTATTTCGGCCCCAGCTCGCTGGCCATCAGCTCGTCCCCGAAGATGACGAATCTCCAATGTGGGTCGTTCGGGCCTCTATCATGGCTGTCTTCCAGAGGAACCGTGACCCCCGTGTACCAGGCGCCGTGGTCCGCGAACTTCGCCCGTGCCGTCCCACCGCTGAAGTAAGGATCACTCACCCCTCCGGCCGCGAGCCCTTTCGCCACATAGCTCAACGGGTTGAAGCCCAGCACGTGCCCCATCTCGTGGGTTATCACCCCTGCCAGGACCGTCTCCGTCTCCATCCACGCGAGGTCGGCTCGATCCAGGCGCATGTGACCGAGAATTGGGAGCGCGTCATCCTCGCTGATACTACAGATCTGGGTGTACGCGAGCTGCCCGCCTGCTCCGTCAACCTCGGCGATCGACACGAATAGCAGCAGGTTATGATGGATCTCGTTGAGTCGGGGCGCGCCGGGAAAGCAATGATTCGCCGGGGTGTTCAGCCGAAAGTCCCCGCGATTCTTGGATAGCGCCCTCGTCCATTTGTCGGCAGCCGCGGCAACGAGGGCTTGGTGCTCAGCCGACAGCGTTGAGGCGTAGCGGACCTCCATTAGCTGCGTCTGCAGTGGCGGAGGCCCCACGGTTGAGTCAGCCGCTCCGCACGCCAGGCAAACGGATGTCGACAGCCCAATAATCGCGAGATGCTTGATAGTCACCACGGCACGAAGCATGATGCTTTTTACCGTGTTGCACAACCAGAACTGCAAACCGGACCTTTGATGACTGATCCTTCGGCTACTGCTGAGCAGCCGCACGAAATAATTCCCCACGTCGACCAGGGCATGTCGATCGGCATTGCCGCGGCGATCAGCATTGTGTCGATCGTCATTGTCGCCGGCTCGACTTACGCAGTGGTCAAGGGCATGCTGTCGAGCGGGATGACCAGATTGCTGGCCGTCCTTTCGCTACTCTCGCTCGTAGCCGCAGCCTATGGGCTGATCGAACTGGCGTTGGCGGTTGTCGCAACGACCGCGGAGAGGAGAAGAAAGGCGCGCGCGGTAACGGAGCGGCGGCAAGGCGATCGGGCGAGGAAGCCGACGCCGCACTAAAGGCAGCGAAAAACC
>JANMMF010000256.1:0-40048 GCA_031372985.1 Gemmatimonadota bacterium | reverse complement strand
CTCTCCGCTCTTGGCGATCGCGTGATCACAGATTCGCCGGATAAGGTCGGAGTAGCCGAGGGTCGCGACACCAGCCATGCGGGCAAGGCCCGCCGTCGGCGAGATATCCGGGTTCGCATTCACCTCTAGCAGCCAGGGGCGTCCCGACTGATCGATGCGGAAATCGCAGCGGCCGTATCCTTCGCCGCCGACTACGCTCCAGGCAGTGCGCGCGATGACGGCCAGCTCATTCGCCAGGTCCTCGGACAGATCGGCGGGGCAGTTCGGCTTCGCGCCGAGATCCTCGTCGCTGCCGGTCTCCCATTTGGATCGATAGGAGACGATGTGCCACATCCCCTGCGGCATCTGAGCGAAGTCTATTTCGGCGATCGGCAGCACCTCGGCGCCGAGAATGCCGACGTTCACTTCGCGGCCGGGAATGAAACGCTGAACCAGCACCTCGTCCCAGCCCTCGAACATCGCCTCGACTCTCGCCGACAGGCCGCGCATGCTCCTCACCACGGATCGCTGCTCGATTCCGACCGAGGCATCTTCGGCGACCGGCTTGCAGATCGCCGGAAACCCGACGCTCGTGATCTCGTCACCGCGGCGAACGTGAGCCCAGCGAGGGACGGGCAGTCCGGCGCGGTCCAGCAATCCGTTGACGACGTTCTTTCTCAAGGTGATCGCGGTCGTCCAGCTGGAGCTTCCGGTGAAGGGGACTCCAATGAGCTCCAGCACAGATATGACCATCGGCTCGTAGACGGCCTCTCCGTCGATGCCTTCGCAGAGATTGAAGACGAGATCGAACTTCCCCTTTCGAACGCGCTCGACCCAGCGGCCGTCGTTGCTCACGGGCACGCGCACGACCTCGGTCGCCCAATCCAGCAGAGCGGTCTCAACCGCCTCGATCGAGTCGAGGAGCTGAACTTCCGGGGCCTTGCCGAGCGCCGAGAGCCCATCGAACAGCAACGCTATTTTCATCGGGTCTTTCTCCGTATGGAGCCGTTCACGCCAGTCAGCTCGCGGCGAGCATGCGCTCGCTTTGACCTGCGCTCACTCGCGAAAGGGAGCTTTCTAGATTCACTCCCTGCCTCGCGGCGGCGTACTTCAGACAATTCTGTATGAGCTCCTCGTAACCGATCCCCGCCGCTCGCGCGGCTTTCGGCAGACATGAGTTGTCTGCCGGATCCGGAAGAATTCCGGGAAGCGGATTTACTTCGAGCACGTTCGGCACTCCCGCGGCATCGAGCCGAACATCGATCCTCGCCCAGTCGCGGCAACCGAGCACACGGAACGCATCGAGCGTAACTCGCTCAATAGACGCCTGAAGCTCACGCGTGATACGCGCCGGACACTGGAAAATGTCGAGTGGATTCTCGGGGCGATCCCACACAAACTTCGCATCGAAGCTGTAGATCGGCAGCGCGCCCTTGGGCAGCGTCTCGAAATTCATTCCGACGATGGGCAGCACGGTCGCATCGTCGCCGTTGCCGAGAACGGCGCAGGTGAATTCCTTGCCGGGAAGATACTCCTCGACGAGAACGGGCTGGTTGTAGTTCTCGAGGAGGAACTTCGTCTGGCGAAGGAGCTGGACGCGGTCCCAACACAGATTGCTGTCGGTGATTCCCTTGGAGGAGCCTTCGTGGAGTGGTTTGACGAAGAGGGGAAGAGGAAGCCTTCCGGCCACCGCCTCGAAATCCTCGATTCTCTCGACGACGGCGAACTTCGGGGTCGGGATGCCGTGAAAGGTCAGCGTCTCCTTCGTCCTCGCCTTGTCGAGGCAGAGCGAGAGCGTGAACGGATCGCTTCCCGAGTACGGAATTCCAAAAAACTCGCAAATCGCCGGGACGTGGGCTTCGCGGTTCACCCCGTGAAATCCTTCGGCGATGTTGAAGACGATGTCGGGTCGCGCCTGCCTGAGCCTCTCCGGAAAATCTTCTTTCGCCTCGAGGCGAATCACCTTTCCGAGGCGTGAGAGAGCGGATTCCACGGCGGCGATGGTGGTGGGGCTGTCCCACTCGGCGAACTCGTCGCGGGCAATTAGCTCCGCTATCGAGAGGTCGCGGATTCTACTGGGAGGCTCTTCATCGGGACGCGAAAGCTCCCCGTCTTCCTGACGGCCACCCTCTGACACTGGGCTGGCGAGCTCTGTTGGCTCGGGTTTTTGATTGTAGGCAAGTCCGATAAGAGTCATCGACACCCTACGAAAACTCACTCGATCGAATCATGGACACGAGTATATAAACGCCAACCACATGGCGCAATAATTATTCCGCGTTTCAGAAAAAAAAATATCTCGCGAAAAAAAATTATGGAGGCTTCGAGTTTTCTCTCGGCCGCCTTCCAGGTTTTTTCTCGCCCTCGAGATTTTTCTTTCTCCGGGCGTAGCCTGAATTCTCAGACTTTGTGGTAGATGATCCTGGCCGCCTCTCGCCGATCTTCCGCCTGGTAAATCTCGAAGTCGGAAAAAAATGCGGGCGACTCCTTCGAGAGCAGTTTGAGCATTGCCACTGCGCAGCGGCGGATTTCCAGCTCGGCTCCCTCGCTGGACCGGAGCTCCAGCATCGTCCTCCAGGCCCTCGCGTTGGCCGTTACGACGATCTTCGTCTCCGTGGAATTCGGAAGGACTCCTCTCGCCGCCTCTCGCGACATCTTCCGGCGATGGACCTTGTCGCCCACCCACCCGTAGCGCTCCATCAGCTGCTCCACCAAGCGGACGTAGCATCGCTGGGCTTCATCGATCTGGGCGCGCCATTCCTTCTCGAGAGCTTCGTCTCCGATGACGGCCGGCGGAACGACGAAGTTCGCGTCCGACTCATCGACGTAACGCTGACTGAGCTGGCTGTAGGAAAAACCGGCGCGGTGCCGAACCAGCTCGTGGGTCAGCGAGCGGCTCACTCCCTCGAGGAGGAGAGAATAGTTCGCGTGCTCGAGAACGCTCCCATGTCCCTGCTTCTTGATGTTCTCCAGGTAATCCCGCGTCGCACGGCTGGCGGGATTCTTCTGGCTCATGTAGCAAAGGCGGCCGGCAAACTCGGCCAACCGCTCGCCGTCGGTACTTTCTCCGAGCCAATGGACCTTGAGATGGTCCGGCTCCAGAAAGACCGGACGAGCGAGGAGAGTTACTACCGGGTCGGTATAGTACAAAGGCTATCCGTGGGCGTGAAAGGAAAAACAGCGGCAGAAAGCTAAGACGATCCGGGAATCAGCGACAGCCGGAATTCGTTATACGCGCGCCTCTTCACGACATCGTCGAGAGCGGCTCGCGCCGCTGCGGGAAGAGGGGGAAGCGCCGGGTCGTACTTGACGTCCTCGAGAGGCTTCTGACCAGGAACGGGGATCTTTGCACCCGGATTGAAAATGTTGTCAGGATCGAATGCCTTCTTCAGCACCTCGAACGCCTGCATCGTATCCTTGTGCCAGATCCGACGGAGCAGCGGAGCCCGCAGTCTCCCATCGCCGTGTTCCCCGGCGAGTGTGCCACCCAGGCGGACGGTGAGAGCGACGACGTCGTCGAGCAGGCGTTGCATCCTGGCGCGCCAGTCGGGCAGTGTCACATCCACCAGCGGGTTCACGTGGACGTGTCCATCGCCGGCGTGGCCGAAAATCACGCCGCCCATCTCCCTCGCCGCCAGGGCCTGCCGCACGCCTTCGACGTAGTCCGGCAGCTTGACGAGGGGAACAGCTCCGTCCTCGACGAACTGCATCGATATCTTGTCCTCCATCGCCGACAGGATCGGACTCGCGGCGTGGCGCAGCTCCCAGATCTTCTCTTCCTCTTCCGGCGTCAAAGCGACATCCACGTCGGCGGCGCCCGCCGCGCGAAAGGCGGCGGCAAGCGCTTCAGCATTTCTCGCGGTCTCCTCACGGCTCGCGCCCTCGACTTCGGAAATGAGAATTGCTTCCGCGCCTTCCACGAGCCGGAGAAAGCTCTCATCGCCGGCGCGCGCCGTCGCCGCATAGGATAGGAACGTCCGATCGAGCAGCTCGCAGGCGCTGGCTCCGGCCTCGACTGCCTTCCCCGCCGCCGCGGTCGCATCGGCGAGGGATCGAAAGGAGCCGAGCACGGTGCTCGTAGCCGCGGGAACCGGTGCGAGACTGAGCTGAACGCCCACTATCATCGCCAACGTTCCTTCGCTTCCTACCAGGAGCTCGATGAGATCCGCCTTGTCCGCGTACTGGTGGATTCCATACCCGGAAGATTCCTTGCGCACATCCTTATGGCGCGCAGGGTGCCGCGTATCGCTCGAGACTATCGCGGCGTGGGCCTCGCGCAGGAAACGCCGGATGGGCTCGACCGTTCGCGGTGGCTCCTCGCCTCGCGTGATGGTCGCGCGATCGCCGTCGCTGAAAACACAGTCGAGCGCGTTGACCCACATCCGGGTCGCGCCATATCGGAGGCTCCGTGCGCCCGCGGCGTTGGTCGATACCATCCCGCCAAGAGTGCAGAAACGTCCGCTGGACGGATCGACGGGAAACCGCAGCTCGCGCTTTCTCGCCTCGATATCCAGTATCGACCACAGCACTCCCGGCTCGGCCCACACGGTGCGCGCAGTCTGGTCGAACCTCCCCAACTGGTTGAGACGCGAGAAGTCGACAATCACTCCGTGACCGATCGCACCTCCGGACATGCTGCTGCCGGACCCACGAGGCACGAGAGGGGTCTTCGTTTCGGCGGCCCATTTCACGAGGGCGGCTACATCTTCGGCGTCTACCGGTACCGCCACCGCGGTCGGCATCGCCCTGGCTATGCCCGCCGCCTCGGAGTAGACGGCACGAGCCAGATCGTCTTCGCGGTAGATCCCCCGAAAGCCGGTAGGCATCACGGTTCGAGGGTGCTCCGAACGCCGGGGGGCATCACAGTCCGAGGTTGCTCACCCGCTCCGGTCGGCGTCACAATCCGAGACTGCTCACCCGCGGAGGATTCGATGCATAGTCGTAGAATCCCTTCCCCGATTTCCTGCCCAGCATGCCTGCGAGTACCATCCGCTTGAGCAACGGTGGTGCCGCATACCTGCGATCGCGGTACTCGGCGAACATGATCTCGGCGATCTTGTAGACGGTATCGAGGCCGACGAAGTCGAGCAGCGTGAAGGGCCCCATCGGATGACCTGCACCCAGCTGGATGCCCTTGTCGATGTCTTCCACCGACGCGACGTTCGCCTCCACCGCCTTGATGGCGTCGAGCATGTACGGGATGAGGAGCAGATTCACGACGAAGCCGGAGCTGTCCTTCGCGCGAATCGGCTCCTTGCCGAGGGCACGCACGAAATCCATCGCGCGGTGTTCAGTGTCTTCGCTGGTGGTGATGGTGCGGACCACTTCCACCAGCTTCATCAGCGGCACGGGGTTGAAGAAATGCAGCCCCAGCATGCGGTCCGGCCGACCGCTCGCGGTCGCCATAGCGATGATCGTGAGACTCGAGGTATTCGACGCGAAGATTGCATCTGGCTGCGCGATCCGATTGAGCTGAGACCAGAGGCTGTTCTTGATATCGAGATCTTCCACCACCGCCTCGATGAAGAGGTCGGAGTCCGCCATCTCCTCGAGTCTGGTGACGAAGCGAAGGTTCTTGAGAGTTGCATCGCGCTCCGCCGGAGTCACCTTCCCGCGCTCGATTCCCTTGGCGAGCGTCTTCTCGATCGACTGGCGCGACTTCGCGCACAGCTCCTCCGAGATCTCGCGGATCACGGTCGGAAATCCGGCAGCGGCCGATACCTGAGCGATCCCGCTTCCCATCAGCCCGCCGCCAATCACGCCAACCTTCTTGATCTGTTTCATCGAGCGGCTCAATTTCTCGAGGGAATGAGGAGATCGAGGATTCGGTCCCGGAGAACAGGTTTATGCCAGTAATCTATCTCCGCGGCAACTTCGGTCGCGGAGCAATCGACCCGAGCAATCCGCCCGGCCGCTCGAACTCGCCATGCTCGAGACGATCCAGCACCTGTTCGAGCGCGAGCTGCACGC
Organism: Gemmatimonadota bacterium; assembly: GCA_031372985.1. GTDB lineage: Bacteria > Gemmatimonadota > Gemmatimonadetes > Gemmatimonadales > Gemmatimonadaceae > UBA4720. The sequence continues at coordinate 34,099 of JANMMF010000256.1, read as the reverse complement.
TCGACAGAACGGAGCGATGCGTGCGAGCCAGCCTGTAGGCGACCAGCGAGCCACCCGCAAAAGGAATTACCGCCGCGCCCGCAGCGATGAAGAGCGGCATGTGGGCGACGATCAGCCCGAGCCCGAGGATCCCGCTCGCCGCCGCTCCCATCGCCGCGAGGAAGCCGCCCATTCCGACGCGCCTCGCCCTGCTCGCGTGAATGTCGGCGTCCAATCTCACCACCACCCGCGTTGCATCCACTGGCAGCGCGGTGGCCGAGACCTGTCCCGCATCCATCAGATAGTATCCCCGCCCGCTCACGTTGACAGTGCGCCGGAGCTTGCCGAAGAGTCCGCGCTGCGGCTCCCAGGTGATGCGATCGGAAAACCGTCGCTGCACCTGGAGACATTCGTCGCGCTGCATCCAGGCGTCGATCGTGGCGAGGACATCACGCGGAGTTCCCGGAACGGTTCTCGTCGCCGTGGCGAAGCTCGCCCCGGCAATCTGCGCGACCAGCCCCCGTTCCTCGGGGACGGTGACACGGGTTCGTTCTTCCGCGAGCGCCTGGTTCAGCATCGCGGGGCTCAGTCCGACCTCGCTTCCTATTTCGAGAAGCTGGCTCTCGCTAAGGAGATCCGACGATTCGGGGATCGCCCCCGCACCCTGCAGCTCCGCCGCCCGAGCCAGCACGCGCTCGAGCGCCGGTCTGTCGAGCAGCGTCTGCCGCACGGCGGGCGCGGCGGCGGGAAGCGAAGACTTCTCATCGGCCATGCAGAATTATATGCGCTTAAATTCCCCCGAGTACGACGTCGAGCTGTCGGACAAGGGCATCGCGGATCGTGTCCGGAAGGGCGAAGGTACTGAGGAACGTCGCCTGGATATTGCCGCCAACCGGCCGATTCACCGATCTCAGATAGTAGCGCATGTATCCATCGAGAATCTCCGGCGATGTGCGTTGAATCAGGAGCGCTCCGGCGCGAACTGCCGCGGAGCTCTGGTAGCGCTCGGCCAATCCGCTGCGTCGCTGCTCGGGCGTGATGTTGTCGCTGACGGCGACGCTCGCTATCCCCCCCACCGCTTCGTGAGCGATCACGTAGATCGCCTCAACGGCGTCGTTCGGACGATCGGGGAAGCTGACGGTGAGAATGTTCGCCTGCTTGCCGCTGCTCAGCGACCTTCCCTCACCATCGAGCGGGAGTGAGAGCAGAATCTCTCCGCGCGCCTGCTGCGTGTTGTTGAGAAATCGCTGGATGCGGGGTCTGTAGGTACGCTGCCAGACCGTGTCCACCAGCTCGAGCACGTTGCTCCGCTCGCGCTGCTGTTGTACCCAGTAGGAATGATAGAACTTGCTGCTCTCGTCGTTGAGCGACTGGACGAAGAGGCGCAGCCAGTCGCGATCTGCCCCCGTCTGGAAATACGCGGCGAGAAACGCGATTGCGTTCGCCTGCTCCTGCGAGGATGCCGCGCGCGGATCACCCTGCGCCCGGGTGAACAGGTCCACCGCCTGCGAGAGGCCCGCCCATGACGCAAATGTGAGCGGCACGAACTGGGCGTTGACCAGCTGTGGATTCAGGGCGAGCCGCGCACGCAGTCGGTCGCGGTTCGCATCGAGCTGGGTGACGACGTTCGCCCTGTTCTTGAGAACGATCATGTTGGTGCCGTAGCCGCGCTTGAAGAAGGGCACGAAGGTCGTGTCCTCCTGCAGCAGCGCGAAGCCGTGCAGCCAGAGATCGACGTGCTCGCGGGTCTTGATCGGCCACACCGCATCGGGTGAGCCCACATTCTGACCGGCCGCTCCGTCGTTTGTTGCCGTGCCCCCTCCTCCGCCGCCGACCGACGCGCACGCGGTCAGGATGCCAGCGGCAGCCACCATCCCGAATGCCCGGATGCCCGGAGCACATTTCCACATCAGAACTCGATTGCCGAGTCGCTTCATATTTTCCTCGTTCGCTGCGACGAGCGCAGTCTATTGAATGGATTCAACCACGACCGCGATGCCCTGGCCACCGCCGATGCACGCGGTGCCGAGGCCGTAGCGCTTTCCTCGAACCCGCAATGCATGCAGTAGATGGGCCGTGATCCTCGCACCGGAGGCGGCGAGCGGATGGCTAAGCGCTATCGCCCCGCCGTGAACGTTGAGCCTTTCGCGGGGGAGGGAAAGCTCGCGCTCCACGGCACAGGTCTGGGCCGCGAAGGCTTCGTTCACCTCGATCAGATCCATGTCAGCCATGGACAAGCCTGCCTTCGCCAGCGCGATCCTGGATGCTGGAACCGGCCCAATGCCCATGACGGCGGGATCGACGCCCGCGACTCCCCATGACACCAGCCGACCCAGTGCCTTCAGTCCACGCGACCGCGCGAATTGCTCGCTGGCGATTACCATCGCCGCGGCGCCGTCGCCAATACCCGACGCGTTTCCCGCTGTGACGACGCCGTTCTTCCGGAAGGCCGGCTTCAGCGCACTCAGCTTTTCCGCCGTTGTGTCCGGACGCATGTGCTCATCGGTCGCAAACTCTTCGGTCTTGCCTGTTTTCGGATTTGCAATCGGAATTGGCACGACCTCGTCATCGAACACTCCATCATCCCACGCTGCCTTGCTTAACTGCTGCGACCTCAGCGCGAACTCGTCCACGCAGCCACGATCGAGCTTGTAGCGCTCGGCGAGATTCTCAGCCGTCTCCGCCATCCCGAGCCCTACGTAGGAATCAGTGAGTCCTTCCCAGAGCACGTCTTCCATCAGCGGTGCCTTGCCGAGCGGTGTGCCCCACCTGATCCCACGCGTCACGTGCGGCGCCTGCGACATCGACTCGGCGCCGCCAACGAGACAAACCTGGCCGTCGCCGAGAATGATCTCCTGAGCTCCGCTCACCACGGCCTGGAATCCTGAGCCGCACAAGCGATTGAGCGTCAGCGCCGAAGTCTCCTGCCGGCAGCCCGATTTCAGCGAGACATGACGCGCGAAATAGATCGAATCGCTGGTCGTGTAGAGGACGTTGCCGAATATCGTCTGGTCGATATCGGTCGCGGCGACTCCTGCACGTTCGATGGCTGCTTTGGATGCGTGTACGGCGAGATCGATGGGGGAGAACGCCTTGAGCTTTCCACCGAAAGTGCCGAACGGTGTTCGGACCGCCGACAGAAAAACGACTCCGCCGCCTGATTCTGCTCTAGCGCTCATGGAAGGATGCGTTCGTTATAACGACTTCTTTCCGCAGTTCACGCAGAACTTCCAGGTAGGATCGAGCTCAACGCCGCATCCCGCGCAGTGCTTGGCGGCGAGATTCTGGCCGCAATGGGGGCAGTAGATGACGGGCCGCCCTTCCGGCAAAGTGCCACCGCAGAACCTGCATCCCTCGGGCGGGTCGAACGTCGAGACACTCGGAATGGCGAAAGTAGTCGTGTTATCGCCGTTTCCGCTCTTCGTTCCCGTGGCGTGAGCGCCTTCGACCGAGTAGCCACCGGAATTCTGCGACGGAATCGAAACGCCGAGTTTCTGAATGGCGTCAGGCGCGAGGGAGATGCGTGTCTCGCCGTAGTCGCGGAACGCACCAAGATCGGCGTGAGACTCCGCCAGCTCCTTCTTGAGCCGCTCCTGCATCGCCTGGTCCGCGCGGATATAACCCTTCTCGCCGGAGAGTAGCCGGGTCACCGCGGCTTCGTAATCCTGATTGGTCTCGATGCCGAGGTCGCGCCGGTAGTGGCGGTAGGGGACGAGCGTGTCGTACAGCTCCTGTACCGTGAACGGTACGCTTAGATATTCGGCGTGCCCGTTCCTGATGTTGTGAACCAGTCGCTGAAAAAGTCTGTCTAGGTCGTCCATGCTCGTTTGCCCGGCTCGAATGATCGAAGGTCAGGGAAGGGTGCGGTGTCCTTTAGGCGAAGCCGTCCTTCCTGATGCTCCTTCAGCCAGCTGTCGAACTCAGATTGCCGTAACCCATCGGAATTTGATTGTTCCGCGGCCGCCCGCGTGGCCAGGAAGTTCGCATACTCGTTCTGTGGCTGTCCGTTGTGACCGCGCACCCAGCGCCAGTGGGTCTCATGCGCGGAGACGATGTCATCTGCTTCCTTCCACAGCTCGAGATTGAGGATAGGTCCATTTTTCTTCTTCCAATCTCGTGCCTTCCACGCAGGAAGCCACTCCTTCATCCCCTCAACTATGTATTTCGAATCGCTCGTGAACACAACCCGATATGAGTTTCCCCTGCGTGAGAGAGCGGTAAACGCCTCGATCACCGAGCGAAGGGCCATGCGATTGTTGGTGGTCGCCGGCTCCGAAATCCAGTAGTCGCAGCGGGTTACCTCGTTCGACCGCGGATGGAGCCATTCGATCAGGCCTCCCGCCCCGCCAGGATTATCGCCGTCGCGGCCGTTCCCGAGGCACGATTCATCGGCGTAGACCGCGACGAGATCGCCGGATTTGGCGCGACTCATTTCACGACCTCGAAGCTGTCCAGCTCATCGAGGTAGAGCGTGATCTGGTCGCCGGTGGTCGGATGCGTCGCCTGGACGGCCTCGCGTCCGCCAATCATTCGCAGACTCGTCGGCACCACCACGTACTCGGTGCCCCGGCGGAAGGCCGCGATCCGTTTTCCAGTCTGGATCGCCGTCTCGAGAATGTCGTACTGTTTGTGCGTCAGCTCCGCCAATCGCCGTCTCCTTTCCGCCGCGTCTTCACGACCCTTCGCACCACTCGCGAACGACGCGTGTGAGAGCTCGTGTCGCGAGACCGATTTCCTCGATCGGCACGAACTCCTCTGCCGCGTGCGCCAGGCCGATATCGCCGGGGCCAAAGCAAATTGCCGGAATGCCCGCCTCATTGAGAAGCGCCGCATCGGTCCACGCCGAAAGGCCTTCGATTTTGACCGGCATGCTCTCGCGCTCGAGCGCTCCTCGCAGCCGCCTTACGATCGGCGCATCCAGAGGCACATCGCTCGGCAGCTGCGCGGTACTCAATGTAACTCGCGCCTCGAAGTCGGAGCGCTTTGCCTTCATCCGCTCGCACGCATCGGTGATCTCATGGAGCGCTTTTTCGATCGATTCACCGGGGAGCATGCGTCTTTCGATCGCCAGATCGCACTGTTCCGGGTAAGTGGACATGCCAACGCCGCCATGGATCTTTGAGGCATGGAGTGAGCCGCGGCCAAGGAGTGGATGGAGCGGACCCGACTCGCGCGTTTGCTCCAGGCGATCCAACTCAGCGAGCAGCAGACCGGCGTGGGTGATGGCGTCGATACCGATATCGTACCGGCTTCCGTGTGCGGCGCGACCCCGGAGCGAGACATCGAACCACGCGAACCCACGGTGCGCCGGGCAGATTGCGAGCCTCGTCGGCTCGGTGACTATCGCGGCCTCAGCGCGGACACCGGAGGCGATCAGCGCGCGCATACCGATGCTGTCATACTCCTCGTCGACGACGGCGGCAATCAGGATCTGCCTCTTCGCTCCCGGGCTCGCGGCGGCCAGCGCGGCGGAACACATCGCGGCCAACCCACCCTTCATGTCAGCGGATCCGCGGCCGTAAATCCGATTGTCGCGAACGTCGGCGGAGAAGGGTTCGTGAACCATCCCCTCGACGCCAACGACGTCGAGATGCCCATTCAGCATGAGCGCGGGAGTGTCCGTCGGTCCGAGACGCGCGACGACATTCGGCCTTCCGGGAGGACTCTCCGTCATCTCGACCGAGAAGCCCCAGTCGTCGAGCACTGAAGCGAGAGCGCGAGCGCAGTCACCCTCGCCCGGTGAATCGGGAGCGAGAGTGGGGTTTCTGGAATCGATTTGTATCAGGGCGCGGGCGAGCGCGACTGCATCGCCTCGCGCAATGGCCACGGCCTACCTTCTTTTCGCGGTCTTGCCTGAAGCCTTGGGCTTCGACTTGGTCGCGGACTTGACCGAATGCTTCTTGGCGGCGGGCTTCATGGTAGTCTTTTTCGCGACCGGCTTCTTCGCGGCACCGGTATGCCTGGCAGCCGGCTTGGCGGCGTGCTTGATGCGAGCCGGCCCGTGCTTCGCCACCGGCGCTGAGTGGGGCGCGGAATGGTGCGCGGAATGGGGCGCGGAATAACTATGCGGCGCCTCGACTTTCGGAGCCGTCTTCACCGCGACCGATGGCGGGGGAGTGAACGGCTTCCTCTTCGCGTGTGACGCTTCGACTTCCCGCATCAGCTTGTCGGCTTCGTCCTGGGTCATCTGTCCACGACGGACCATGTATTGAAGCAGGTCGCGCGCGCTTTCCACGACGAATCCGGTAAGACCGGCCGCCGCACCCACGACATCCTTCATCGCGGCGGCCATCTTGCTGCCGGCCTCGAGGCTGATCTCGTGCGCCTTCGCCGCCATCTCGGCGACGGTATCTTTTACATCGGCTCCGCGGTGGCCCGGGCTCCGCTTGGGCGGAATCGGAGGCGTGACGATGGCGGGAGCAGGTGCCGTGGGGGTAGCAACTGCGTGCTTTTCTCTATCGGGCATTCTATGGGCTCCGGTCAGCAGCAGGGCTGGGCTGACGGGTGGGGAATCACTGAAAATCCAAGTTCGATCCGACAGGGGGCCGAACGGCGCTAAGTATATGATTTTTCGTGACTAAAACAAGATGGGCTGAACCGTCTTCACCGAAGGCCGAATCCACACGCCCTGAGGCCCTACTAAAGCCAGTCAGCGAACACCAACAGCACATTAACGTGCCAAAATATCCAAAATGCAGCTAAAAGTGGTGGATCTGAGCCGAGTGTTGGCGGGACCCGTGTGTTCAATGATGTTGGGAGATTTGGGCGCTGACGTCATCAAAGTCGAGCGACCCCGGGACGGAGACGAGACGAGGGGCTGGGGACCGCCCTTCAATGCCGGTGGTGAGAGCGCCTATTTCCTGGCGGTCAACAGGAACAAGAAGAGCCTGGCTGCCGACCTGACCAACCCCACCGATCGGGCCGTCGTGCTTGACCTCATCCTTGGCGCAGACGTGGTGCTCGACAACTTTCTGTCCGGATCGCTCGAGCGGCTTGGGATCGATCCACTATATCTTCTCGAGCAGAACCCATCCCTCATCTGGTGCACGATCTCGGGCTTCGGGCCCGAGAGTGAGCGCCCTGGGTACGACTTCGTGGTTCAGGCCGAGTGCGGGTGGATGGCAGTCACCGGGGAGCGTGATGGCGCACCGATGAAGGTTGGTATCGCTCTCGCCGATGTCGTCGCGGGAAAGGATGCTGCCATCGCGATTCTCGCCGCGGTGGCGGAGCGTGGCGCTGGTTCGCTGTCGTCCGCCAGACGGCGGATCGAAATTTCGCTGGTGGACAGCGCGCGCGCGGCACTCGTCAACGTTGCGCAGAACGTTCTCGTTTCCGGCAGCGACGCCAGGCGATGGGGCAACGCGCATCCAAATCTGGTTCCCTATCAGTTGTTCGACGCCGAGGACCGGCCGTTCGTCATCGCCGTCGGAAGCGATGCGCAATGGCGCAGCTGCGCGAATGCGCTTGGCCTGACCGATGTGGCAGCTGATGCTGCACTGGCAACAAATGCCGGCCGCGTGAAGAACCGCGATCGCGTGGTCGCGGCATTTGCCGAGCGTGTTCGGACGATGAGCGCGCAACATTGGATCGATCGCCTTCAATCGGTGAGCGTACCCTGTGGATTGGTGCGGACCGTTGCGGAAGCTCTCGAAGGCACCGATGCCGATTCTCGCACGGGTGTGCGTCCGAGTGTGCCCGGTAGCGTACGAATGCCTCCTCCGAAGCTCGATGAACACGGTGACGCCATTCGAAGTATGGGGTGGCGCGCCTTTCAGCGATGACAGATATTATCCCCCGCCTGTTTACGGGGCACCTGGCTCCCGCCCCATCCCGATTAGTTCATGACTGAGGAATGGATATGAAGCGTTATTCGTCTTTCGTTGTCGGCGCGGTCGCTCTCGCTGTTCTCACTGCGTGCAGCGACGACAAGCCAACCGGTCCGGCAGGGCAGGAGGCATTCACGCGCTTCGTGGCAATGGGGACGAGTCTCACCATGGGTGTGCAGTCGGATGGAGTCGTCTACTTCAGTCAGCAGCAGGACTGGACCAAGCTCCTCGCGCACCAGGCATTCGCGTCGTTTACGCAGCCGCTCATCGCGGCGCCCGGATGCTTCTCGCCTCTCATCGCGCCGCTCCAGCTGAGTAGGCGGATGAGTGGAATCAGCGCCGGCGCGAACCCGGCAGCGAGCGTCCCGGATACTGCGTGTGCGGCGTTAGGCACTTATACGCTGCCGACGAACGACGTGGGGATCGACGGCGCCAACAGCTACGACGCGCTCTATATCACCCCGGAAAGCGCGGCGGTCGAGACGGTGAAACGCCGTCGTCAGTACCGCCTCGTCCTGCCGCCGAGGAAGTCTCAGGTCACGGCGATGATGCAGCAAAACCCAACGCTGGTATCGGTGGAGCTCGGAGCCAATGAAGTTCTCGGAGTGACTACGGGTCTTCTGCTCCCCGCCGCGGCGTACCGGACTCCGTTTACGTACGTCCCGAACACCGTCTGGCAGCCCGTTTACCAGCGAGTGGTCGACAGCGTGAAGACAACGGGCGCCAAAGCGATCCTCGTCAGTGTCCCGAACGTCTCGAGCATCGTGTCGTTTCGCGCCGGCGACGAGCTGTGGCTGAACCGGGCCGAGTTCGCGAACTTCGGCGTCGTCATAAATGCCAACTGTCAGGGCAGCACGAATCTGATTTTCGTTCCGCTCAAGGTCAGCACCGCCGTCGCGACCGCCCAAGCGACGGGCACCGCGCAAAATCTCAGCTGCGCCGACGCGCCGGGTACCCAGGACCAGATCCTTACACCCGCAGACGTCACTACCATCACCGCGGTCGTCTCTGGAATGAACAGCTATATCCAGTCGCAGGCGAGCACCAACGGATGGGCGTTCCTCGATCTGAACACGGTGCTCGCCAAGGCTGTAGCCAACCGTGGGCCATACAGTGTCGCCAAGCAACTGGGCTGCGTGCGGCCTTACGGGCAGTACATCAGTCTCGACGGAGTGCATCCGAACGTGCAAGGCTATCAGGAGATGGCTAACGCCGCGGCGATTGCGCTCAATCAGACCTATGGCTTTGCGATTCCGGAGAACCCGCAGGCGGAGCTGACTCCCGCCCAGGTCTGCCCGTAGCAGTATCGAGCTGACACCGATTTCAGAGGGCGAGGCCAACAACCTCGCCCTCTTTGCATCATGAGGTACATCGGCAACAAAACGCGGCTACTTCCTTTCATCCTCCGCACGCTTAAGCGGAGCGGGATCGGTGTCGGATCGGTTCACGACGCATTCGCGGGAACCGCGAGCGTGAGTCGCGCGCTCAAGGAAAAGGGGTGGCGCGTCCACTCGAGCGATCTCCTCATGTCGTCGTACGTCTTTCAACGCGCGTACGTCGTGGCGGAAGTCGCGGATCCGCTGCTCGGGGATATGGCTCGCGATCTCTCGGTGCTCCCGCCGCGGGAGGCCTTCATTTCCCAGCACTTCTCGCCATCGAGCCGGAGCGGTACCGCCGGGAGGATGTATTTCACTCCCGAGAACGCCGAGCGGATCGACGCCGCACGCGAGGAGCTGGAGCGGTGGCGAAAAGCGGCGACGATCGACGAAGACAGCTACTATCTGCTTCTCGCGGCGATCATCGAAGGCGCGGACCGGGTCGCCAACACCGCCGGCGTCTACGCGTCGTACATGAAGCGCTGGCAGACGAACGCGAAGCGGCGGTTCGAGGTGGTTCCCGAGATGCCGAGCAGGGGAGCCCAGCCAGCCCGCGCCGTGCTGATGGATGCCACCGATGCGGCCAGCTTGATCGGCGAGGTCGATCTGCTCTATGTCGATCCCCCCTATAATTCGCGGCAGTACGTCGCCTACTACCATATACCTGAGATCCTTGCGCGCGGGTGGAGCGACACGGTTCCGGCGATCCGCGGCAAGGTCGGCCTGCTGGCGGGGGAGGAGGGGCGAAGCCAATGGTCGCACGGCCGGCGGGTAAAGAAGCTTTTCTCGGCGCTTCTGGCTGCGACGGGTGCCAGGCACGCCCTAATAAGCTTCAATTCCGAGGGGCATCTGGCGCCCGATGCGCTCCAGTCGCGGTTAAGGCAGGCGTCGGTCGACGGGGAGGTCGCGCACTACACCCAGCGTTATCGCCGCTACCGGGCCGACAGCGAGCGAGCCGGCAGACACTATCACAGGGATATGGCCCTCGAGCACCTCTATCTCGTGCGCCTCCGGTAAACTCTGTTGCTTCCACGTGCCCGTATTCGTCAAAAGCTCGTAACGGTGATAAGGTGTTATCCCTCTGTCTGTTGGGTCTATATGGGCACTGGCAAAGGGATTACATTAGGCAGGTGAAGATGACAGCCACACCGCTGCAAAATCAGGGTGCTCAGACAGTGAGCGCGGGGAGTGCGACGCCGGATGGGCTGGCGCCGTTGATCGATGCCGATCAGGAGATCATTGCCAAGGTTCTAGGAGGCCACAAGGACTCGTTCGGGGTTCTCATAACCCGATACAGCGATCCTTTGTACCGCCATGCCCTTGGAATGACAGGAAGTCCGGATGTGGCGGAAGACATACTCCAAGCGTCTTTTATTAAAGCCTATCAGCATTTGGGTGAAGTTCGGGGGCGTTTCGACGCGTGGGTTTTTCGAATCGTCGCCAACTCGTGCAAGGATTGGCTGAAGAACATCCGGCGAACGCTCGTGAGCTACGATGAGGACGATCAGCCCTCGACGTACTCGACGCCGGAAGAAGAGATGGATCGCAACGAGCTGCGTACGGATCTGCAGTTTGCTCTGGCCAGACTTGCTCCCTCGCTGCGTGAAGCGTTCGTGATGAAGCACGTCGAAGGGAGATCGTACGAAGAGATGGCGCTGTTACTGGAAACGACCGTTGGCGCTTTGAAGATGCGAGTGCATCGAGCGCGAGAGGCCCTCCAACAACTGCTCGAGGAGAAGTACGCATGATGCTCGATGACGCAGGTTTCGATAGAAATGACAAGGTCACGGGCCGCGAGCCCGTTCAACGAAAGGAAAAGGCCGCCGAGCAGCTCTACGACCGCGAGGTTCCGCTCAATGGAGTCTCTGGTCACGGGTTGCTGCACGACTGGCTTGACGGAGAGGTAGACGTTATGCGAGCAAGTGAAGTCGAGGGCAAGTCGAAGGTCGAGCTGTGGACCCGCATCAACGCTGAAAGCGAGATGCTCCGCCACCGCGTGACCCCCGTGCATGTTCAGCAGCGTATCATGGCCTCGCTGCCCGACAGCCCCGGCATGGCCACCAGCTGGTGGAAGCACCAGGTCGCGATCACGCCTGTCTCGGCGATTGCAATCGGCGTGGCGCTCCTTGCAGTAGGCGCCCTGATCGTCCAGGCGCTCCGCTAGCGTACATTTTCTCTCCAGGAAAAAACGCCCGACTCCTTCTGAGTCGGGCGTTTTTTTGTCCTTTCACCTCCGCCAAATCTTGCGCAGGCGTGGACCTTGCAGCGCTGTCCCTACTCTGTACAGTATTACAACTCTGTACTGCATTGTAAATTGTAGAGACCCCTGATCGGAGGCATCTAAGTTATGAAGAAGACCATCGCTGTAATCGCTTTAATCGCCGCCCCAGCCCTGGCTTCTGCTCAGGCTGGACTCTCGAGAATCCAATTCCTCGCACTGCAGCAGGAGCTGCGTGACCAGGGATGCGGAGTGACGAACGTCGACGGACGCTATGGCCCGCAGACGCGTCGCGCGATCGCGACCTGCGCCAAGAAATTCAATTCCGCCAATAACGCTGCGGCACTGCTGGCAGCGATGAACATCGGGTTCGGCCCGGGCGACAACGCGCCGGCTGGCAAAACCGGCATGTAGCTTCAACAGCTAGTCGATGCCGGCGGCTTGCGCCGCCGGCATCGACTACTGCATCTCGAAGGACAGCTGCACGTCGGGGACGAGCGCCGCACGGAGCGCCTCGTCCCCTTCTTCGTCGTCACTCCGCGACCAGTCGCGCACTCCGTACTTGGCACACAGCTTCGCGAAGAAGCGCGCCAGGCCCTCGCGATATTTTTCGCCGGCGTAGGCGCTTTTCCCATAAGTATTGCGGTACCTCTCCGCCAGGTGCGGAAACTCCTGCTCGATGAAAGGGAGATAACGGTTCTTCGCCGTCGCCTGGAGCCTTACCGCGCACGCCCCGACATACGTGGCGCCCGCCTCCGATACCCTTTTCACCAGCGCTTCCAGGTCCGACGGATTGTCGGTAATTCCAGGCAGCACGGGCATGCAGTTGATCCCGGCGTCGATGCCCGCCTCTCGCAGTCTCGCCAGTGCGCGCACGCGCGACTCAGGGGTCGGGGATCTCGGCTCGATCCGGCGGGCAAGCTCGCGGTCGAGCGTGATGAGCGAGATGTGCACCGAGAGGTCGGAGATGCGATTGATCCGCGAGAGCAGGTCGATGTCGCGGGTGATGAGGGGACTCTTGGTTATGACGACTACGCTGAGACCCGGATGATCGGCGAGCACTTCCAGGATTCCGCGAGTGACGCGGTATCTCCTTTCCGCCGGCTGATATGGATCGGTCGCCGTTCCAATCACTATCGTCTCGCCCTGGAGCAGCTTCAGGTGCCGATCGCTGCCGAATCGAAGTGTGCGACTGAGGACCTCGGGTGCGTTTTTCTTGACGAAGATGTTCCGCTCGAAGGCGAGCCAGGGCGGTAGCCTGTTGTACGCGATGCCCAATTCCGTCGTCATCCTCTCGTCGGTCGCCGCCCGCTCCATGACGTAGCGGTGGGTATAGCGCGCGTAGCAGTAGGCGCAGCCAAAGGCGCAACCGATGTAGGGGTTGATGGACCAAAACCCCATTCCGGTGACCTCGGGGCCATTGAGGATGCTCTTCGCCGGTGACGAGTAGTAGCGGATGTCCTTCTGTTCTCCGATTACCGGGAGTTGGCGGGAGGACCGGTCATAATCGGGTCCGAAGAGACCAGGCTCAATCCGCTTCATAGACCGAATATACACCGAAACTTACCGGAGGCTAGCTGAGCTGTCGCAGTTGCAGTTCAAAAAAATGGTCGTACCCGGGATTTCGAGTTACCCGCCAGGCGTGAAGCGCTGAGACTCCGCCGAAGATGACTGACAGCTGCGTCTTCGAGAGTGAGGACGTGCGCTCCATGAAGCTGATGTCGCTCACCGATCCGTTGCGGCCGATCGTGATGTGGTCGATCCCCGAGAAGACCGTCGGGCGGCCTTTATCGAATGCAATGAATGGATGGGAGCCCAGGCCGATGGAATCCGTTGAGAGAGTGCGGTCGGAGGGAGGCTAGTGAAAAGCTAGACCTGTGATGACACTGACCAGAGGGCGAGCAAGTCTCAAATTTGCTATCTTCTTCGCCGAACATCCTGCTCGGAGCAAATCACTGATGGCGGCTGAACGGTTATCTGACATCGCGATTCAGCGAGAGCTCGGGACTCTTCCCGGCTGGAGCCGGCGAGGAGATGTGATCACAAAAACTTTTCAATTCCGGAATTTTCTCACCGGAATCGACTTCGTGACCGCGGTGGCGAGGGCAGCGGAGACCGCGGACCACCACCCCGACATCGATATCCGCTACACGAAGATCATCTGCACCCTGAGCACTCACTCAGCCGGCGGAGTCACGCAGAAGGATCTGGATATGGCCAGGCAGATCGAGAAGGTGCAGGAGCAATAGCTCTCGATAACCGCAACTTCAGTTGCAGTTGCGGTCGCTAGTTCCTCCGACTGCCAGTCAGGCGAAGTATCGCCATGAACATGTTGAGCAGATCGAGGTAGATCTGCACCGACGCTCCGACGTACTCATCTGGCCCGTATTGATTGCGCAGGCGCCAGGTGTCGTACACGAGCAGTCCGCTGAACAGCAGCACCGCCACTGCGGCGAGCCAGAGATCGACCGTCGTGTTCTGGAAGAAGAAGTTCAGGAACATCGTTCCGATCAGCACCCACAGGCCGACGATCAGGAAGCTGCCCCAGGCGCTGAAATCGCGGCGGCTCACGAAAGCGTACAGCGTGAGAATTCCGAATGCGCCAATCGTCAGCACTGCCGCCTGGCCGATGACTCCCGGCTGCCGCTGCCCGTAGAAAAAGATCGTCGGCGAAACGATCAGGCCCATCACGAAGTTGAACAGCAGGACCAGCCCGATGTTCATCGGGAACTCGGCCTTCTTGCGTGTCGCCAGGAGAAGCGGCGCCAGCGCGCAGAAGAATGCGATGAAGGGATGCCGGGCGACGGCCTGCATCAGGTTGGGCTGGGAGAGTCCGAACGACACTCCGACTATTGTGACCAGGACGCTGACCAGCACCAGCGTATAAGTCCGGCGAACGAGCGTTGCCCGCTCCTCTCCGGTACGGACGAGCGTTCCTGTTTGATATGACACACCCATTTTGACTAGCTCCTGAGAGGTTCGAACGTGCGGAATATATTACCCCGCATTTCTCGTGGCGATTCGGTCCAGCATTGACGGCAGCTCCTTGATGCTGTCGAGAAAATACGTCGGTTTGTGCGGTTCGAGCTGGGAGCGGGTAAACGGCCCCCACAGGGCCGCTATGGTGATTACGCCGGCCGCGTTACCCGAGTTGATGTCGTGGGGCGAATCGCCCACGAAAACCGCCTCGTTGGACTCGTAGCCGAGCTTCTCGAGCGCCGCCCGGACAGGGTAGGGGTCCGGTTTGTGGATGTGCACCGAGTCGTAGCCGATCGCGACCTCGATGTAGTCGTCCGCGCCGATGAACTTGAGCCCGCGCTCCATCATCATGTTCCCCTTGCTCGTCACCACTCCCAACGGGTGACCACGCTGGTACAGCTGGGCGAGTGTGTCGATGACTCCCGCGTACTGCGCCATCAGCCGATCGTGATTCTCCAGCTGGAAGGTGCGATAGCGATCGACCAGGCGCTCGCGATCCTCGTCCGACTCGACGTACGGTGTCAACTGCTTCGGGAGGGGAGTTCCCAGACCGTCGATCCATTCCGCGTCGGTCGGCTGGCGCGGTCTTCCCTGAAAAGTGTGCTTCATCGACGCCAGCAACAGCGCAATCGAATCAACGAGAGTTCCGTCCAGATCGAACAGAACTGCATAAGGGCGCGTTTCAGCCATACCGCCAAACTAAACTGTCCCGGGGCCACCTAGGAATGGGCGATATGGGAGTCGGGCGCACGGCTCAAAGCGTTGTAATGGGGGATTCCGGGCGCGATATTAGAAGGACCATGCCAGCCGCCGTGCGCACCAGCTTCAACAAACTGTTCGATGAGATCGGTACCGTCGATCAGGTCGGGATAGAGGAGCGCGTGGCGAAATTCACGACCCGGAGCATCAAAAAGGGCTCCAAGCTGTGGGGGCTGAAGACGGCGGTGTCGATGGTCGACCTCACGACGCTCGAGGGGAAGGACACACCCGGTAAAATTGCGTCGCTCTGTCAGAAGGCTCGACGACCGAGCTTCGATCCGGACGTACCCCCGGTTGCGGCCGTCTGCATCTATCCCTTCCTCGTCAAGCACGCTGCGCGGTGGCTGGCCGATACGGCCATCAAAGTCGCATCAGTCGCGACGGCGTTCCCATCGGGACAGAGTCCGTTGCCGCTTCGCCTTGAAGAAGTGCGCACCGCCGTCTCCGATGGGGCGGACGAGATCGACATGGTGATCAATCGCGGGCTCTTCCTCGCCGGCGAGTTCAACGCCGTCCAGGACGAGATCAGCACCGTCGTCGAAGCGTGCGGAGATGCACAGCTCAAGGTGATCCTGGAAGTGAGCGAGCTCGACACCTACGACAACATCCGGGCGGCGTCATTTCTCGCGATGCAGGTGATTCGTCCGGGTGACTTCATCAAGACGAGCACGGGTAAGGCATCGGGCAGCGCGACGCTCGCCAACACCCAGGTGATGATCGAAGCAATTCGTGATTTCTATCTCGCTACTGGAATAGCGATCGGGATGAAGCCCGCCGGCGGCATCAGGACCGCCAAGCAGGCGCTTCACTATCTCGTCGCCGTCAAGGAGACGCTGGGCGATGCCTGGCTCAACTCGTCGCGATATCGGTTCGGCGCCAGCTCGCTGCTCAACGATCTGCTGAGACAGATCGAAAAGGAAAAGACGGGCGCGTACCAGGCGCCTTATTACTTCACAGAAGCCGCGGAGAGCTACTGACGTGACAACGCCCAGAGCCATTGCGCGCCCCGCGGCGACGACGAGCTCGGTTCCGCAGCTCATATTCGGCGATCTGTGGGAATACGATCCGGCGCCGGAGACTGCCGACCCGAAACTGAAATCGAGATACGATCTCTTCATCGGCGGCAAGTTCGTGCCGCCCAAATCGGGCAAGTACTTCGATTCGATCAACCCCGCCACCGAAGAGAAGCTGGCCGAGATCGCGCTCGCGAATCAGGCGGATATCGACGCGGCGTATCAGGCGGCGCAGAAAGCGTTCTCGGCGTGGAGCAGGCTCCCCGGCGCCGAGCGGGGGAAATATCTCTACCGGATTGCCCGGCTGATTCAGGATCGTGCGCGCGAGTTCGCTGTTGCCGAGACAATGGATGGCGGCAAGCCGATCAAGGAGTCGCGCGACTTCGACGTGCCGATGACCGCCGCGCACTTCTTCTACCACGCCGGCTGGGCCGACAAGCTCGAGTACGCGGTGCCCGGCGCGAAGATCGCCCCACTCGGCGTGATCGGTCAGGTGATACCGTGGAATTTCCCCCTGCTCATGCTGGCGTGGAAGATCGCGCCGGCGCTGGCGATGGGAAACACCGTCGTGCTCAAGCCAGCGGAGACTACCTCGGTCACCGCGATGAAGTTCGCCGAGCTGCTGCTCGAGGCGGAGCTGCCGGCGGGAGTCGTCAACATCGTTACCGGCGCGGGCGAGACTGGTGCGGCCGTCGTAGGACATCCTGCCGCGGCCAAGATCGCGTTCACCGGCTCGACCGAAGTCGGAAAGACGATCATGCGGCAGCTAGCCGGCACCGACAAGAAGCTCACGCTCGAACTTGGAGGGAAGGCCGCGAACATAGTCTTTGACGATTCCCCAGTAGATCAAGCCGTCGAAGGCGTCGTCAATGGAATCTTCTTCAACCAGGGACACGTCTGCTGCGCCGGAAGCCGGCTCCTCGTTCAGGAATCGATAGCCGAGATGTTCGTCACGAAGCTCAAGAACCGGATCGATGTTTTGCGCGTCGGAAATCCGCTCGACAAGAACACTGACGTCGGCGCGATCAACTCGAAGGCGCAGCTCGACCGGATCTCGGAGCTTGTCGACTCGGGCGTGACGGCGGGCGCCGACATGTACCAGTCGGCCGTGTGCCAGCTGCCGACCAGGGGCTTCTACTACAAGCCGACCATCTTCACCGGCGTGACGCAGAGCCATCGGATCGCGAAAGAGGAAATCTTCGGGCCGGTGCTGAGCGTTCTGACGTTTCGCACGCTCGAGGAAGCAGTCGAAAAGGCCAACAACACGATGTACGGACTTTCGGCTGGCGTGTGGACGGACAAGGGCTCGCGGATTCTCAAGATGAGCACACTCCTCAAGGCGGGGGTGGTGTGGGCGAACACCTTCAACAAGTTCGATCCATCCTCACCCTTTGGCGGCTACAAGGAATCCGGCTTCGGGCGCGAGGGCGGACGGCAGGGGCTCATGGATTACGGGAAGATCGTTTAACATGGCGCGCATCCCCGTCACCAAGACGCCCAAGGTTTACGTCGGCGGACAGTTCATACGCTCCGAGAGCGGTCGCGTTTTCCCGATCCACAAACCGAAGATCAAAGGTGAAGCCGCGCTGCTCGGAAATATTCCGCAGTGCACGCGCAAGGATCTCCGCAACGCGGTGGAAGCCGCGGCCAAGGCGGGGCCGGATTGGGCGCAGCGCACGCCATACAATCGCGGCCAGATTCTCTATCGCCTTGGCGAGATGCTTGAGTCACGAAGCGCGGAGATGGCTGATGCGCTGGTGATCTCCGGCGCCGCGACCAAGGCCGCTGCGCTGAAGGAAGTCACCGCCGCGGTCGACCGCCTCATCTACTACGCCGGCTGGTCCGACAAGTACGAGCAGGTGCTGGGCAACACCAATCCGGTTGCCGGCCCGTTCTTCAACTTCACGGTTGCGGAGCCGATGGGAATCGTCGGGATAATTGCCGACGATGAGTTCCCGCTGCTGGGACTCCTGAGTCAGATCGCGCCGGTTATCGTGTCCGGCAACGTCTGTGTCTGCCTTGCATCCCAGGAATATCCGTATCCCGCGATAGTGCTCGGCGAGCTGCTGGCGGTTTCGGATTTGCCGGGTGGTGTGGTGAACATTCTCACCGGCTTCAGAAAGGAGCTGGTGCCGACCTTCGCGACGCACACTCACATTCGCGGCGTGAGCGCCGTCGTGAGCCAGGAAGAGAAGAAGCAGCTCCAGCTCGGCGCGGCCGAGAGCATCAAGAGGGTGCGCGCGCGGAAGCGCGACGACGAGATCGACTGGACCGACGAGAAGGCACAAAGCGTCTACGAGATCCGCGACTTCATCGAGTTCAAGACGACCTGGCATCCTATCGGGGCCTAGCCGGTTCCACGCCGCGCACGCGACCGACGGGCGCCTGAACGGAACTCGACCAAGGAAGTATCCACCTCACCGATTCGGGGGAGGCCACAATGACACGAACGATTCTGCTGGTGACGGCGCTGCTGCTGTCCGTTGGCGGGGGCCTTGCCGCACAAACGCGAACGATCAACGTCGGCGATGCTGTCATCAACTACGATGTGACCGGCCGGGGAAGAACCGTGGTGTTCATTCACGGTTGGACCCAGAACAAGAGCATCTGGGATGATCAGGTGCCCGTCTTCAGCAAGCGTTATCGGGTGCTCAGGTACGACTCGCCCGGATACGGGAAGTCGACGGGATTCGACGACGAGTCAGCGGAGCCGCTGGACCTGCTGGTTCTGCTGGAAGCGCTGCGTATCGATCACGCCTACATCGTGGGGCTTTCCCGCGGAGGCGGTGTCGCGCTTCGATTCGCGGCAGCTTACCCGGAGAAGGTTGACGGTCTGGTACTGTACGGGACGGGACACCCCAGCGTTCCAGTCCCTCCGGAGGTGATGCAGCTATTCGGCTCTCTTCCGGGAATCGCGAAGCAGTACGGGCTGGATTCAGTCGGGAAACTGCTTCTCTCGGGTGATCTCGCGTGGGTGCCGCCGGGGAGGAGCGATATCATGGAACGGTATCGCAGGCTGTGGGCGTCGTACGCAGGAAGGGATCTGCTTGATCCTCACCCCGAATCAGGACTCGTGCCGATGCCGAACACAGCGCGGCTTTCCACGCTTCGGGTGCCGACGCTCGTCATCAACGGTGATCACGATCTGCCCTTCATCGCCGCAGCGGCGGACACGTTCGCTCGCCGGATTCCCAACGTGAAGAAGGTTGTGATTCCGAACGGCGGACATGGCGCCCACTTCGCCCAGCCAACTACCTTCAACGGCGCGCTGCTGGACTTCTTCAACGAAGTGGAGCGAAACAAAAAACGGTGAACGCGATCGAGATGCGTGGCCTGCGCAAGGTTTATAAGGGATCGGGGCGGTCGAAGCGGAGGCGCTCTTCGCCCGCGGGAGCCAGTGGCTGGCCCAGCGGAGCGCCAGCGCCGCCGACCAACGATGTGATCGCGCTTGACTCGCTCGACCTCGACATCCGCGCCGGCGAGTTCTTCGGTTTGCTCGGTCCCAATGGCGCTGGAAAAACCACGGCGATAGGTATTCTCACGACGCGCGTTCGTCCCACCGCCGGAAAGGCGATCGTCGCCGGCGCGGATGTGGTGGAGGACTCGGTGCGGGTGCGGCAGACAATTGGCGTCGTTCCCCAACGGCCCAATGCCGACCTGAGTCTCAACGTGCTGGAGAATCTTCAGTTCCATGCGGCGTATTTCGGGATTCCGTTCGATGTCGCGACGAAGCGCGCTTACGAGCTGCTCGAGCGCCTCGGACTTTCCGAGAAGGCCGCCGCCAAGCTGTCGGAGCTGTCGGGCGGCCAGCAGCAGCGGCTCATGATCGTACGCGCGCTGATGCATGAGCCCGACATCCTCTTCCTCGATGAGCCGACGGTGGGTCTCGATCCGCAAGCTCGCCTCGACCTCTGGGAGATTCTTCGTGACCTGCACAATCGCGGGCGCACGATCGTGATGACGACCCACTACATGGATGAAGCGGACCGGCTGTGCGACCGGCTCGCGATCATAGATCGGGGCAAGCTTCTCGCGCTCGATACTCCGCGCGCGCTCAGATCGAGGGCGCCGGGTGGAACGTTGATCGAGCTGGTGCTGGACGGCGACGCAATGCCCGCCGCGGAGATCGCGGAGACCCTGGACGGAGTCAGCCGCGTGGAGTCGAACGATGGCTTGCTGCGCGTGCATAGCAGTCGCGGCGGCGAGCTGCTGCCGGCATTGATTGAAGCGGCGGAATCTGCGGGACGGACGGTGAAGGACATCCACTTGCTCCAGCCCAGCCTGGAGACCCTCTTCGTGTCGTTGACCGGCAGAAAGCTCGGATGACCGCGATTGCTCTCGCCGCGCCGCGTGCCGAGGTACGCGCGTCGTCGATCTTTATTGCGCTGCTCAGGCGCGACATGCGCGTGGCCCGGCGCGAGCTGCCCTTCTTTCTGCTGCGCACGACCATGCAGCCGCTGATGTTCGTCGTAGTCTTCGGGTATCTCCTCCCGAAGATGGGATTCATGGGGCCGGGTTACACGACCGCACTGCTGCCCGGAGTGCTGGCGATCAGCCTGACGTTCTCGAGCATCCAGTCGGTGGCACTGCCCATGGTTCAGGATTTCGGGTGGACGAAGGAGATCGAGGATCGTCTGCTCGCGCCGATTCCGATCTGGCTGGTGGCGGCGGAGAAGATCGTCGCGGGTGTTCTTCAGGGACTCATCGCGGCTCTCTTCGTGCTCCCCGTGGCGCGCCTGATAATGGGGCCGATTCCAAATCTCACCTTCGGTCACTTCGGCGATGTGCTGCTCATCACCGTGCTCGGCGCGGCCGCTTTCTCCTCACTGGGACTCTGGCTCGGCACCGCGATCCAGCCCCAGCAGATCGGGCTCATGTTCGGAGTGATCATCGCTCCGATGATCTTTTTTGGGTGCGCGTACTACCCGTGGCAGGGACTGAGCGCGGTGCCGGTGATGAAGTACGCCGTGCTCATCAATCCGCTCGTCTATGTTGCCGAGGGAATGAGAGCGGCGCTCACTCCGGCCGCACCGCACATGCCGCTAGGCATCGTGATACCGGCGCTCATCCTCATCACCGCGGTTTTTTGGACGCTCGGGATCAGATCGTTCATGAGGCGGGCGGTCGGCTAAACTCCAGAATCGGCGGTCGTTCCGCCGGCTCGGCCGGACGTGAAACGTCAGCAAGCTCCATCCGAGGCGCCCGCGGCAGGGAGAGCGTAAACGTCGAGCCTTCCCCGACGACGCTTTCGACGGTGATCATCCCACCCATCCCCTGAGCCAGATCCTGGCTGATCGCCAATCCAAGTCCAACTCCCTGTACCGGCTGATTGAGACGACGGTCGACCTGAACGAATGCGTCGAAGATTCGGTCGAGTTTTTCGGGCGGAATACCGGGTCCGGTGTCAGCGACTCGAATCTCGACGCACTTTCCCCGCGGCTCGGACGAGAGAGTGATGGCCCCACCGGACTCGGTGAATTTCACGGCGTTGCTGAGAAGATTGAGCACGATCTGCTGCATCTTCTCTGGATCGGCGAGGACCGATGCGGATTTGTCGACACCACTGTAGGAATAGCGTAGCCCTTTCGACAGGATCTGCGGGGCAATCATCGATTCCGTATCCCGCAGAGTCTCGTCTACAGGGACCGCGGTCAGCCGGTATTCCGTCTGACCAGCATCGACTTTGGCAAAATTCAGGACATCGTTGATCAGAGTGAGGAGGTGCTGATTGCTGCGTCTGATGCGCGCGATGTCCTGAGCCTGTTCGGCGTTGAGCGGACCGTGAACACCCATCGCCAACAGCTCGGCGTATCCACCAATCGCGTTCAACGGAGTCCGGAGCTCGTGGCTCATGCTGGCGAGGAACTCGGACTTGGCCTGACTCGCCGCCCAGGCGTCCTCCTCTGCTTTCTTCCGTTCTTCAATGTCGACCGCGATGCCGAGCCAGGCCTCGACATTTCCGGCTTCGTCGCGACCGGGCCGGCCCCTCGCCAGGAACCAGCAATACTCTCCTTCCTTTCCACGCAATCGCATCTCGAACTCGTACTCCTGGCCCTCGCGCACTGCTGTTTGCAGGCTGCCAACCACGAGGTCGCGATCCTCGGGATGAATCGCGTCGGTCCACGCGTAACCGAGTGTCTGCCTCTCGGAGAGACCGGTGTACTGGTACCAGTACGGATTGCAGTAGGTGATGTGTCCGTCGGCGCGCCCGAACCACACAACCTGAGGCGACAGCTCGACCAGATTCTCGAACCTGCCCTTGTTCGCGACGGTCCAGCGCTCGAGCTGGCTAGCGACGAAAGCGATGAAGAGGATGACTACGCTCGTGGCGGCGACAATCAATCCAAGCTGGTACGTCCCGAGGACGAGCTCGCCCTTCGGACGCCAGCCGGAAACTCCAGGAGTGAAGTGCGCAGCAGCCATGCCGGTGTAATGCATCCCGGCGACAGCCAGGCCCAACAGCAGGGATGCTCCCGCTTTCTTGAGCCACGTTCCCGGTTCCAATCCGTTCTCGATCAGATTCCGCGTCAGCGCGAGCGCGGCGAAGGAGACAGTGATTGCGACGCCCACGGATGCGGCGACGAGGAGCGGATCATAGACGACGTTGGCGCTCATGCGCATTCCAGCCATGCCGGTGTAGTGCATGCCGGCAATCGCGAGTCCCATGAAAACACTCGCGAGGCCTAGGACCCAGCCGTTGACTTTGGCGCGATTGAAGATGATGAACGCGATGGCGCAGCCGACTATTGCCGCGCCAACGGACGCGACGATGAGAAGGGCATCGTACCAGACCAGAACGGGAAGCTTGAGCGCGAGCATGCTGACGAAGTGCATGCTCCAGATCCCGAGCCCCAGCGCCAGCGCTCCGCCGCAAGCCCAGACGAGGCGGCGCCGGCGCGTGGCGGCGAGGGCGCGCTGCGCAATCTCGACGGCGACGTACGCGCCCAGCGTGGCAACGAGGACGGAAAGAAGGACGAGGCCTACGCTATAGGATTTATCGATCATGTCCCCACATCGATCGCTGGAAGGAAGGAGATCCCACAACACATTTCTCGTGCTGTGCTCGGGCTCCAGAGCGGCAAGATGCAAGCCCATCATTCCGTTCTTGTCGACCCGCTATAAGTGATTGCAGTCGTTGTGTTTAAGGCTAGACGGCGGGGTGTAACTGCTACTGAAAAGTGCCGGCTGCTCGCTGATCGCGACCCGCTTCACGCTGCCCGCCTGAGACACTCCCCTTGCGCCGATATATCGCCAGATATAGCTTCATGGCGCAAAGATATATCGCCAGTACTATCAGAGGCGCCAACTGATGCCTGACTGGCTCGATAAGTCCCAATCTGTGGGGGTTAACTCGATGCATGGTGGAAACTGCAGACCAGGGTTCGCCTGGGCGTTCGGAATGCGGCCGGAGAACTTTGGATTCGATCCCGGGTCATTCTGGGCCGGTCGCGGCAAGTCGCGCGGTGGTCCGTTCGGCGGCGGCAGGATGTTCGATCAGGGCCATCTCAAGTTCGTGATTCTTCGACTCCTCGATGAGAAGCCGCGGCACGGCTATGAGATCATCAAGGAGATCGAGGAGCGCTTTGGCGGGATGTACTCGCCGAGTCCTGGAACGGTGTACCCGACACTGACGTTGCTCGAAGATCTGGGCTACGCGCGCGCGAGGCCGGAAGAAAGCGGGAAGAAGATCTACGAGATCACCGACGAAGGCCGAGCGCATCTGGCTGAGAACCAGCCGCTGATCGACGATATCTTCTCGCGCATCGCAGAGTTCGCGCAAAACATCTTCGGTGAGCCGATGATGGAAGTGCACCGGGGGTTCAAGAACATCGGCCGCGCAGTCTACGCGTCGTCGAAGAGCTCGTCGAGAACCCCGGAGCAGATCAGGAAAATCAAGGAGATCCTAGACCGGGCGGCGAGCGAAATTGAAGGGGTGTAACACACCTGCACATAAGGTATGTCCATAAGAGCAAGAAGCGGTGTGTAGCTGAATGCGGTTCGGCGGGTCGCGGGTTCAGTTCGGTTACCCCTCGCTTCCGAGTTTACCCGCTTTGACGAGCTCGCGTCTGAGTTGTGCTCGGCGCTTTTCCCACTCGGTTCGCTCCGAGGCCGTGAGAGGGACACCCAACCTGTGCTCCAGGAGGTGGGCATCCACCTTCTCGTTTGTTTCAGCGGACACCAGCGACAGCAAGAGTAGCAATTCTTCGGTGTACATGTGCGCAGTGGGGCCTAGATCGCCGATCTCTGGGACTTTCGCGGCCATACGGGGATCGTCTGACATCCATGGGGCTAGTCTCCTCGCCTCCGACTCAGGCAACCCCCAGCTTAACGCCAAGAACACTTCATTTTCCAAAAAGGGCTTCATCTTCGACGCCTTCAATAGGTTAAGCGTGGAGGAGGCCAACAGTCGATAACCCCAAGAAGAAACTACGCTGCATCAACGGGATGACCGTTTCTGCACACCTGCTTGCCGTCAACCCACACATCCCAGTACGGAGAACAGGTACCGGATCCGATATACATGTTGAGCGCATTTGCCCAACCGTCATAGTTCCCGTTCGCAAACCCGGAACTGCTGTTGTAATATGTCCAACCAGAGGTTTCCGGCGATCCGCTCACCCCGGCCCGCCTGATTACTCCATTGTAGTTATACGCGGCGTACGCTATCACGCCAACATAGCCAGCGAGGCCACCGGCGCTAAAACCGAAAGTCGAATTAACGCAAACAACGCTTACGGTCCCGGAGTAAGCGTAGTGTCTGCCAGAACTAGAGTACACGAATTCAGAGGGCAGGTTGTATTGTGCCCGGGCAAAACCGTCGCTCATAGGCTCTAACGGCCCCACCTTGAAAGCGGTGCCGATGGTTTGGAATCTCTCAATACTGCCGTCGATGATCCTCACGAACCGAATGTTCTCGAGAACGTCGGGGCAAGAGCTGTAGCTGCCGGGGCTACCCGCGACGTCATTGAAGCCGAATGATTGCCCGTTGAATTCGGGATAATAGCTGCCCCCTGAGCTATAGAACGAGCCCAGCCGGGTATTTTCCGACTCAGCATCCTGACTGTCCACAGGGCAATCACTGGGGAGCGGATCCCCCCCGCTATTAGGCTCGGCCACTCCTTGAGGACGAGTCTCTTCACAACCGGACAACTGCAACCCGGGTCTCGACGGCGGGGACAATACCTTGTCGGGAGCATCGCAACCGGTAAGTACGAACACCGGACCAGTAGCACCGCCAAAGAACTTTTCATGACCAAAGTCCTCAGAAAAAAGGCTTGGGGGTGGGACAGCAAACGGCATACCCTCCGGCCTATGAACGCAAGGATGTCTGACCAAATGAAATGAAAGTGACAGTTCGGTGATATGAAATTGTCATTCTTCAACCGATTCGTGACGGCGGGAGAAGGATGCTGCGAGCACTGGATCGATTGCCGGCCGCTTCCACTGTATCGACAGGACTTGAGTGTAAGAAAACATCGCCCACGCGGTCTGCGCGTCGAAGAGTTCGTCGAGAACTCCGGAGCAGATCAGGAAAATCAAGGAGATCCTAGACCGGACGGCGAGCGAGATCGAAGGGATCTAACACGTCGGCGCGTTTCAAGTTACCTGCTAGGCCGCTTCGTGTTCGCTCGCGCGCGGAAGTGAAAGGGTGAAGCGCGTGCCTTTCCCTTCGGTGCTCTCCACGGTGAGGTCGCCTTTCATCGCCCGGGCGAGGTCGCGGCTTATCGCCAATCCCAGCCCAACGCCGCCCTCCCGATCCGTGAGGCCCTCCTTCAATTGAATGAAGGGCTCGAAGATGGCTTCCAGTTTTTCCCTGGCAATGCCTAACCCCGTGTCACTGACGCTCAGAGTCACGGTGTCATCCACTGCGGCACCTTCAGCGCTGATGTGGCCGCCTGGCGGTGTGAACTTGATGGCATTGGAGAGCAGGTTGACCAGAATCTGAGCCACTTTTTCCGGGTCGGCGCGTGCGACGATGCTCGAGTCTCCGGAGATCCCGTCGAAGACGAGCCCTCTCTGCGCGATGAGGGGCTCGATCAGCTCAAAGGCGTGCCTGAGCGCATTACAACCGTTGACGTCGCTCACAGCGAGCGACATACCGGCACTTCCGACTCGCGCGAAGTTGAGGACTTCAGTGATCAGGAGCGCGAGGTGCTGCTGATTGGCTTTCACGCGCGCGAAATCGGCGCGCTGACTCTCGGTTACGGGCCCCCGCAGTCCCATGTCGAGGAGCTCGATGTAGCCACCTATCGCACTGAGTGGTGCGCGCAGCTCGTGGCTCATCACGCCGAGGAACGCAGTCTTTGCCTGGTTTGCGGCCTCCGCGTCTTCAGCGAAACCGCGTTCGCGCAGTGCACCAAGGAGGATCTGCTCGGTAACCTGCCGCTGTAGATCGACCGCGGTGTCGGGCGTGATCGACTCGCGAATCTGGATCCCGAGAGCCTCGACCTTTCCACTGGCGGCGATCACGGGCCACACGCTGCAAAGCCAGCCGCTCGCTCTCTCGCTCGACGCGTCAATGCGTTCGTCCAATAGCGATACTCCATCGCGAAATGCTCGATCGAGAATTCCGCTCAGCGGTCGTGCTTCAATCCCGGTGAATTGCGTCGCTATTGGTGCCCCAAGGGAGTCACCGTCGGCGATGCCCACCAGGCGCCGGAAGGCGGAATTGGCGTACACGATCTTGTGCTCCGCGCTTCGTGTGATTGCCATTGGGAGCGGGGCTTGCTGCACGTAGCGCTCGACCGCGTGCTGGACGGAAAACCTGGGTGCGCGTGAGGCATCAGACCGCTTACGAGAGCTCAATCAGCCCTATTTGCTTCGCCTTGCCTGGTCGGTTGCGTTCATATGGGCCTGCGCGGAGTACGCGGCACTCAGGCAGATCAGTCGCAAAAGAGCAGGAAAGGGAGAACATGTGGGATCCGGTTTCAGGTTCATGAAATGTTATCGAGCAAACATCTGTACACTGGTCCGGCCAGAATGATTCAAAGCGGGTATGGGCAGCCGGAGTGATGGCGGGGCTCCTCACTGGGCGACGCGCATCAACAGCAAGGCGTGAATTGTCAGCGTAACAGTGGGAGCTGGGGCTCTCTGATTTGGGGGTCGCGCCGACTCCAGCCCCGCCACGGCCTCGAGCCATTCATGGTCGGGCAGCGACGAATGGGCGAGTAGCCCGAGCTCAGCTTCGAGGGCGGCACCATGTTGGCTCGTGGCGACGGATCGCGCGCGAGCAGCAACCCGCGATCTCGTGGCGCGAACATGCGGGGCAGCGTTCTGAATCGCCGAGTCGATCCGATGCAGGAGCCGAATCCGTGCACGCGAGTGCGAACCCGTGACACCCGCTGACGACGAAGCGAGATCATGCTCGAGCCAGGCACGGATCTGATCGACGGCAACGCCTAAATCCTCAGGATTGGTTCTCAGTTCGTCGCCTTCGCAGAGCAGGCACGCTACTATCTGGGCATCGAGATTTGCCGATATGCAACCAGAGACGGAGGCGAGGAGCAGCGGCTTGCCATCGACGGAAACCGCGGCGGCGAATCCGGCCTGGGATGAGCGCACCGACGCTGCATAAGCATTGAAATCCTCCGAGCCGGTTCGCGGACCGCGCCATCTCTCGAGGATTGCGTGAAGCCGCTCGGCTTTCGCGGGGACGCTCTCCAGTCCTTCCCTCGCCTCTCCACTGTCCACTTCATGCGCAAAAGGCGGGTTCGCGCTCGACCCGATTGTGCGCTTCGCTGCGCGCCATTTCCGTTGAACGAGGAGCTCGCTTTGCAGCAGTGTCGCCGCGCTCGCTGGAGGGCGGATGAGATAAACGTGCACGCGGGAATGAAGTGATCCCATCCGGGCAGCACGGCCGACGCGCTGCTCCATTCGAGCCGCGGTCCACGGTACATCGAGGTGGATTACGACGTCAGCATCCTGAAGATTCACCCCCTCGCTCAGGAGATCCGTCGTCAGCAGCAGATCGATTCGCTCAGATAGCTGTGGCGCCTTGGCGTGCAGCGCGCGGGGCGCGAAGCGGGCGAGCGTCTCGTCGCGTGTGAGCTTGCCTCCGGCGACGACTCCACCTCGAGCGATGAGCATCGCAACGCCACTGGCGTGTGACAGTCGCCCGTAGAGCATCGACACGGTCTCCGCGTATTGGGCGAACGCGACGATCCTGGCCCCCGGATGCGCGGCGCGAATCTCGGCGAGGATATCCGCGCGCTCGGCGTCGAGGGCTGCTTCGGTTCGATGCCGCACGTGAAAAGCCTGAAGCGCCTCCACGTGCGCCCGCACTGAATCGAGCAATGAACGCGCGTCGTCGACAGGCGAGGAGAGCAGCTCAGGGAATCCAAGCTGTAGTGCACCCTCGCCGTAGATCCACGTCTTGAGCTCGCTCGCCGTGGGATATTGTCCTGATTCAAGGGAAGCGGAGAGCGCGGCGGCTTTCGCGATGCGTCGGCGAACTGCTTCACGAAGCGCAGCCTCGCTCGACGCCCACTGGTGCACGAGCCCGCGTCCGATGAGGGCGCCGCCGATTCCACCGTCACGCACAGGAAGTGGCGGAGGGAGACCCATGAGCTCCGGGACGATCGCGGGATTATCCGGGATCTGTCTGAGCCGCTCCTGGACGATCTCTGGTATCGCGATGTCTTGCGCCACTTCGCTCCGTTCCCGCCTCACGACACATCGAGCCAGCTCATTCCCCGTCAACGCACGGGCGCGGGAGCCGAGGAACAGCGAGAGAAGCGCGATCATGTCGGTGGTGCCGTTATGAACGGGAGTAGCTGTGAGCAGCAGAACCCGCGCGTCACGCGCTAGCTTCGACAGGCTCCGGTATCGTCGGGTCGTTGGGTTTCTCGCGTGATGCGCTTCATCCACGATTACGAGGTCATGCCGCCCGTGCGTCGCCAGACTCGCGTTTGCGCGGCTCAGTCGCTCGAAGGTGAGGAAATCCACGGTCGTCTCTGTAGTGTCGAGAGCGCCCCGCCACATCGAAGAGAGCGCGGCCGGCGCGACGATCAACGTATGGTCAAACCTGCGCGCGATCGCAGTCGCGACGAATGTCTTGCCAAGGCCGACGTCGTCGCAGAGTAGGACGCCGCCAAACTCCTCGAGCGCCGCCTCCGCGCGCGTGACCGCCCACTGTTGGTGGGGCTTCAAAGTAATGGTGCCCAGGCGGGCGCACGTCTGCTCGCTGCCGAGAATGACCTGCGCAATTCGGGCGCGTACCGTCGCCGCCGACTCTAGTCGGAGGGCAGCATCCACGAGAGCAAAGGCTGGATATCCCGCAGCCGCAGCTCATAGGCAGTCAACGCGGCGTTGAGCAGTTGGTCGGATGGCGGCACATCGCCGAGCATTGCTCGCTCGCAAAGGGGAGCTAGCTGCTCGCGCGCCCGCTTCCAATCTCTCGGCAAGGGTAGAAGGGACATGGTCCAGCCCAGGTATCTGCGATACCCGCCACGCGCTGGCTCGGCGAGCGTGTTCAGCCAGGCAGCGGCGAGGGGACCATTGAGTAGTGCTGCCAAAGCGTGTGCATCGCTCAGAGTCTGGCAGCTTGCGACGTAACAACTGTTGAGGGCAACGATGGGATCACCAGCCTCGACTGCGATCGCGCGCGGAGCGAGGCCAAAGTCTGCCCAGACGACTCGCGGAGAAAGTTCAGATGCGCTTTCCGTACGAAAGAGCGTCCACCATGGGAGTCGCCCGTGAAGATCACTCCGGCCATGAAGCCTCTCGTGGAACGACGACAGCCATCTACGCGCGAGCGGCGGCAGCTCTCGGAGCGGCCTGCCCTGCTTGTCGTGGGGCCAGATCAGACATTCTCTGGGACCAGCGATGCTCCATGCGGAGAGCGTCTCACCACGTATGAGAGGACGGAGCATCTCGCGCTCGATCTGCGCCACGCGTCCGCCACTCGAGATCTGCGCGACATCGCCTCGGAAGGCCTCCACCCTCACCACGAATGCCTCATTGCATCCGCTCTTGACGCCGAGGAGCGGCCGGCCGAACGGAGTCTGGGCGAGTGGAATTCCGGCGGTGCGGACGCGATCGAACGCTCTCCGAGCCGGACTCGGAAGGAGGATCCAGGGGCTGCCTGGTGTTTCGTCCAGCGGCAACGTGCCAGGAGCACAATGCCATTTTACGATCCGGTCGCGCAGCCTGACCGTTGCATCGAGCCGCTGTAAGCAATCGGGAGTCGTCTCCGACTTCCTGCGACAGACCAGGAGCGACGGATATACAGCTGCATCGAACGACGAAGGGGATTCGGAAAAATCGTCGAGACCCATTAAGTCGGTGCGCTCCAGCAACAGCCGGCGAATTCCGCCGCCAGCCAGGGCGCGCCACAACTTCGACGGCAGAAGGAGCGCCATCGTCGCGCCAGGTCCCAGCAATCCCCAGGAGCGCTCTGCGAAGAGCGCCGCCATGTCCACCTGTGCGCCGAAGCCGCTGCCCGCACCGGCGATGGTTGCACCCGCTTCCCACGCCGCGTTTCGGAACACCTCGAATTCCTGCCGCAATCTTTCTTTGGAGGACTCGGGGATCTGATGGATGCGGACCCACGGAGGATTGCCAACGATCAGGTCGAAGCCGCCACCAGCCGCCACGTCGGAGAAGTGCGCGGCAAACGAGAATGGGAGCGCAGCCCCGTCGCGGAGTTTTGCCTCCCGGCGCTTCGTTTCCCTGATGCGCGAGCGGACTTGAGCGAGGCGCGATCGCGCATCCCGATCGGCGTGATGTCGCTCCCCGAAGAGATCTCTGGCGCGAAGGCCAATGAGAAGCTCTTTGCGGATTGCGGTGAGCCGCGCTGTCTCGCGGCGCAGCACGTTGATCGCCGCATCACGTTCTTCGCGATCCATCGCGCGCGCCAGCGTTTGCTTCCTTGTCCCACGCGCCCGCATGTAGCGATTGCGGAGCGTCGTCAGCTTTCTCCCGCCCCCAAATCGGACCTTGTTGTCGAACGGTCCGCCGGCCAGGGAGTCTCCGACCCGAATGTGACGGTCGAGATTGGGCAGCGGGACGACGTTCATCGGATCGCTGTCGGAGCTCTCGATCACGATGGAGAGCCAGAGGCGCAGCTCGCACAGCCAGACCGCCATCGGGTTCAGGTCCACGCCGAAGATCGAAGTCATCAGCACACGCCGTCTCACCTCGGCGATCG
Source organism: Gemmatimonadota bacterium (assembly GCA_031372985.1). GTDB lineage: Bacteria > Gemmatimonadota > Gemmatimonadetes > Gemmatimonadales > Gemmatimonadaceae > UBA4720. The sequence goes on along the minus strand of JANMMF010000256.1, from coordinate 2,801 downwards.
AGCCCTTTTCGCCGCCTTCGAATCGCATCGAGGCAATACGCTCGAGCACGTGAACCAGAAATGCGCCCGATCCGCACGCGGGATCGAGGACTCGGATGCTCTGGAGTCGTTTGAGAGCCCTGGCGCCGTCAATCTTTGTCGCGCGTTGAACCGTGTTGGTCTGAGGGAGCGCCGAATCGAGGGCACGCGCGACGACTTCCTCGACCAGAGCCTGCGGCGTGTAGAACGCCCCGCTCGTCTTGCGCTCATCCGACGCCATCAGGGCTTCGAACGCTTTGCCCAGCATTTCAGGATCGATCGATGCTTCGGACCAGACGGACGAGTCCTCACGCGCGCTGAAACGATAGCGCGACAGCAGAAATCCATAGGCGTTCCCGAACGCTTCGTCCGTAAACACGCAGTCTCGCCAGCGCTTCTCCAGATGTGATCGCGCGAACAAGCCACCGTTCAAAAACGGAATCCGGCCGAAGCCACGCGCCCGCTCCGATCGTGCCTTCACTGCCGTGTTCAGCGTTCCGAAGAAAAGAGGCTCGAGCACTTTCTTCTGGTACGAACCCCCGCTGGAAATGCAGCGCGAATACCCGTTGCTCAGAAATCCAAAGTCGCCGTCGAGCCAGCCTTTCGTCTCGAGGAAGGAGAGGAAAAGCAGTCTCGAGATGTACAGCAGCGCCAACTCCTGCCGCTCGACACGATTGACTCGTCCCCCGAGTGAGTCCGCCAGCTCTCCCACGACCGCCCGGAGGGTGCGAAAGAATCTCCTGGTGATTGCTTCGCGGCCGAGGACATCGAGCCAGCGCGCGTGCGTCGTGAGATCCGTGTCCCCGGCTGCGGCTGAGAGCGCGCACAGTGTCTCGGCATCGCTCTCGAATAACCGATCCCGGTTGCACAGTAGCGAGGCGATGCGAGGGTGCGATGCGTTCGCGGACCAGCACACGATTGCCACCTCGCGCCTGGAGCTCGCGACAGCGACCACGATCCAGAGGAGCTGAGGGGCGCGGCTGGAGAGCCCGGAGGCAACGGCCCCAAGAGCATCGCGCGTATCGGCGACTCCTCCCAGGTCGAGCGTCAGACCGCGCAGCGAGTCTCGTCCCCGCGTTATGCGAGCGGAGTGGATGCCAGCCGGAAATCCAAGTGCGGCTCGCGCTTCCGAATCGAGTGGGTGCGAGGGGTCGGCGAACCCGAGCTCACAGAGAATCGAAGCGGCGCCCTCGATCGAGCTCGCGTCCCGAAGCAGACCAGTAGCACGCTCGATCGGTTGCACGCATCGAGCGTATCCATGCGGGCTTTTGTGACCTACATCGTTTGGTGGCTATGCGACGCGAATCGCTGCTGCGATTTGCCCGAGACTCAGGGCTCGACTGTCTTCTTCTCCGACAGCAGCCGGGTCCAGCGAGGCAGCGACTGGAAGTTATTGCGAGATGTAGGTCCGCCCCTTCCAGCTGACCCGCCGCCCGCGAATGACGGCCGAGAGAAAGATGTAGAGCAGCAGCAGGGCTCCCAGTGGATACGCCAGTGCGTAGAGCGGGTTCTCCCGCACGGTGACGTAGACCACGATCCACCAGACGAGCGTCGCCGCGCAGGAGATCGCCGCCCACAGTAGAACAGTGGGCCCCGTCGCCAGTCCTAGTGCGGCGAACAGCAGCGCCAGCGGAGGTAGAAGCTCCATCAATGGCGGCATCAAAAGAAAGAGAGGAAACATCGTTCGCCCGATCCTTCCGAACGGCACCGTATCGAGCCCTCCGGCAAAGACGTTCTTCCGCCAGCCGTCGATGATCGCGCCCAGCGACGCGTACATCCGCGTCGATAGCTGGTTCACGCCGAGCATCAGCACCACTCGTTTCCGTGCGGCAAAGAATTTCTGCGCCAGCATCAGGTCCTCCGCCACCGACGTGCGCACGCTCGAGTGTCCGCCGATCGAGTTGTAGCTGTCGTGCGTGACGAAGATGCACTGGCCGTTGGCGATCTTGTTGGCGACGCTCGTCGCCTTGGTAACCGATTCGGTTCCGCCGTAGCGCATCGAGAGAATCGTGAAGACCTGCGGCTGGATGACCTTCTCCCAGAATCCACCGAGCTGTTGGTGCCCCGCGACGGAAAAGAGCTGCGCCCTCGCGCGGCGCATCGCGTTGATCGAGCGCGGAACCAGGTCCGGCGCGTGTATCGTATCGGCGTCGGTGAACTGAAGGACGCTGCCGCTCGCGACCTTTGCGCCCGCGGTGCACGCCCATTGTTTGCCGAACCATCCCTCCGGCAGCGGCGGACATACTATCACGCGCAGTCGCCGGTCACCCGCGGCCGCTTCGCGCGCAATGTCCGCCGTTCCATCGGTCGAGTTGTCGTCGACGACGATGACTTCGAGATTCGGGTACGTCGTCGAAAGAATCGACGACACGCAGCGCGCGATGTTGTGGGCTTCGTTCCGCGCGGGGACGATCACCGAGACGAGTGGGGAATCGGCGGCGGGAATGTCGCTCTCGTCGTCCAGCGTGCGCGAGTTGCGCAGACGGAACCAGGTCACGAGCGTTGGAATGATCCACGGCAGAGACCAGAGGAAGGCCTTGAGATAATGCATCAATAAAAAAACGGGGCGCCGCGCGACTGCGACGCCCCGCTGAGAGTGGAATGGCTAGCGGTTTCCGCCGCCTCCGCCACCGCCGCCGGGAGGACGGCCACCACCACCGCCACCACCTTGTCCACCACCACCTTGTCCGCCGCCGCCTCCACCTCCGGGCGGACGACCACCACCACCGCCACCACCTTGTCCGCCGCCACCTTGTCCACCACCACCGCCGCCCGGTGGGCGT
>JANMMF010000170.1:0-9692 GCA_031372985.1 Gemmatimonadota bacterium | reverse complement strand
GGTCGCGTGGGTCGTGGCTTTGGCCGCGATCTCAATCTGACCGTTGCTCAGATGGCGCAGGTGATGGCGATCCACCAGAAGTACCAGCCGCTGAACCAGGCGCTGCGCGATCGCGCCAAGCCGTTCATGGACGCGGCGCGCGCCGCCCGCCAGAAGGGTGACAGCGCAGCAGCCCGCAGCAACATGGAGCAGGCTCGCCAGGTTATGCAGAGCGGCCAGTCCGTTCGCGCACAGGAGCAGGCACAGATTCGAGCCATCCTGACGCCGGATCAGCAGGCCAAGTTCGACGCTCATCAGAAAGCATCTGCGGAGCGTCGCGCCAAGGGCGGAGAAAAGGGTTGGGGACACAAGGGCAAAGGCGATCGCCCAGCCGCAAAGCAGTAGGCACTAGATACTCGCAGAAAGCAAAGAGCCTCCGGGGCCGAAAGGTGTCGGAGGCTCTTTGCATCGGGCGCAAGACTACCCGCACCCCGCGGCAAAAACTAACTTTGCCACGTGATGACACCCTTCAGCAACAAGCTTTCGCCGCAAGCCCCCGGTATTTGACCAATGGCATCTGAAGTCGTTCAGCTCACCCGCCGCGGCTTCGGGCAGACCATGCGCCGCGACGTGTGGTGGGTGCAGCCGCTCGTCGTCTTCATAATCCTCTCGAGCTTCCTCGTCTACGCCACGTGGGCAGCGTTCCAGAACGAGTACTTCGCGTACGGCAACTACCTCTCGCCGTTCTACTCGCCGCTGTTCTTCTCCGATAATCCGCACGCCTGGATTCACGGAGCGCGGCCGTCGTGGCTCCCGGCATTCCTCCCTTTCTCTCCAGCCCTCCTCATCCTTCCGTTTCCCGCCGGATTTCGCTTCACGTGCTACTACTATAGGGGAGCCTACTACAAGAGCTTCTGGGCCGATCCTCCCGCCTGCGCCGTCGGCGAGCCCCGCAAGAGTTATCGCGGAGAAAGATTCTTTCCGCTGGTGATCCAGAACATCCACCGCTACTTCCTTTACGCGGCGCTTGCGTTTCTGGTGATCCTCGCTGTTGACGCGTACAAGGCGATGTGGTTCTTCGACCGCTCGACAGGACGCCAGAACTTCGGCATTGGACTCGGCACCATCGTCCTCGTGGTCAACGTGATTCTCCTCGGCGGCTACACGCTCGGATGCCACTCGCTCCGCCACCTCGTGGGCGGTTATCTCGACCAGCTCTCCCGCGCGCCGGTGCGGAAGAAGACGTACGACTGCGTCAGCTGCCTCAATCGCGGACACATGCGATGGGCGTGGCTCAGTCTGTTCTGGGTGGCATTCTCTGATGTCTACATCAGGCTGTGCGCTATGGGTATCTGGCACGACGTGAGGCTGTTCTAGATGGGGGAATACCAGAGGCACGAGCACGACGTGCTCGTGATCGGCGCCGGTGGCGCCGGATTGCGCGCGGCAATCGAATCGGCGAACGGCGGGGCGTCGGTCGGGCTGATCTGCAAATCGCTGCTCGGGAAAGCGCACACAGTGATGGCCGAGGGCGGAATCGCCGCCGCTCTCGCCAACGTTGACGATCGGGACAACTGGCGCGTTCACTTCGCGGACACGATGCGCGGCGGCCAGTACCTCAACAACTGGCGCATGGCGGAGCTGCACGCCAGGGAAGCGCCGGACCGCGTGCGCGAGCTGGAAATGATGGGCGCGGTGTTCGATCGAACGTCGGATGGACGCATCCTCCAGCGCAATTTCGGTGGACACAAATATCCGCGGCTCGCCCACGTCGGAGATCGCACCGGGCTCGAGATCATTCGCACGCTCCAGGACTTCGCGGTGCATCAGCCGATCGACATCCACATGGAATGCACGATTGTCTCGCTCCTCAAGGACGGCAATCGCATCTCCGGCGCGCTCGGTTACGATCGTGAACGGGGCCGCTTCAAGTTGTTTCAGGCGAAGGCCGTGGTCATGGCGACGGGCGGGATCGGCAGGGCGTTCAGCGTTACCAGCAACAGCTGGGAGTACACGGGCGACGGGCACGCGCTCGCCTTCAACGCCGGCGCCGCGCTACAGGACATGGAGTTCGTGCAGTTCCATCCGACGGGCATGGTGTGGCCGCCGAGTGTGAAGGGAATTCTCGTCACCGAAGGCGTGCGTGGCGAAGGTGGCATACTCGTGAATCGCGAAGGTCGTCGTTTCATGTTCGACGACATCCCGGAGAATTACCGGAATCAGACCGCCGACAACGAGGAAGAGGGCTGGCGATATACCCAGGGCGACAAGAATGCGCGGCGTCCGCCCGAGCTGCTGACGCGCGATCACGTGGCCAGAGCGATCGTGCGGGAGGTTCGTGAGGGCAGGGGCAGTCCGCACGGCGGCGTGTATCTCGACATCTCCTGGATCAAGGGGAAGCTCTCGAACGCCGAGGAGCACATCAAGAAGAAGCTCCCGAGCATGTACCACCAGTTCAAGCAACTGGCGGACATCGACATCACGAAAGAGCCGATGGAGGTGGGTCCCACGACGCACTATGTGATGGGCGGCATTAGAGTCGATGGAGACACGCAGATGTCCAGCGTGCCAGGACTGTTCGCCGCCGGCGAAGTCGGCGCCGGATTGCACGGCGCGAACAGATTGGGTGGGAATTCGCTCTCTGATCTACTCGTGTTCGGCATGCGGGCTGGAAAATACGCCGCCGAATTCGCGGCCAGACAGTCGTCGACCAAGGTTGATGCCCAGCAGGCTGATGACATCGTCCGCGCCGCACTCGAGCCCTTCAGCCGAAAGGGCGGCGGGGAAGGGCCGTACCAGGTGGAGCACGATCTCCAGACGATGATGCAAGATCTCGTAGGGATCGTACGACGCGAAGAAGAAATCCGGCGGGCGCTGGATACGCTCAAGACGCTGCGGGAGAGGGCGAGAAACGTATCCGTAACCGGAAATCGCGAGTACAATCCCGGATGGCACACGGCGCTGGATCTCCAGAATCTCATCACGGTCTCCGAGATCGTCGCGCGCGCCGCCCTCGAGAGGAAGGAGAGTCGAGGCGGTCACTTTCGCGACGACTTCCCGGACAAGGATCCAGCCTATGGCAGGTTCAACATCGTCATTCGCCGCGGACCAGGCGGGGAGATGCAGGTGACGCGTGAGCCCATACCCGAGATGCGCGAAGATCTGAAGCAGATCATCGAGGAGAACAAGTAAATGGACGCTGGTCAAAGGGTGCGCGAGAAGACGGCAAGCTCCGCGACCGGGACCTTCGCGCACAACATTGCCGAGAGCGGCCAACGCGCCGCGGCGAGGAGCAATACGAGCGCGGGCACTGAAACGCGGCGCGCGACGTTCAAAGTCTGGCGCGGCGTGACCGGAGCCGGACAACTCGAGGAGTATGCAACGAGTGTCTCCGAGGGCATGGTCGTTCTCGACGCAATTCACCAGATCCAGGCCGAGAGCGCGGGTGACCTCGCCGTGCGCTGGAACTGCAAGGCAGGGAAGTGCGGGTCGTGCTCGGCCGAGATCAACGGAATGCCGCGCCTCATGTGCATGACCCGTCTGAGCGAGCTCGATCTGTCGAAACCGGTGACGGTCGAGCCGATGAAGGCCTTTCCGCTCGTGAAGGATCTGGTCACCGATGTGTCGTCGAATTTCCGCGCCAAGAAACGGATCAGGAAATTCACGCCGAGAGCCCCTGACGCGCCCGACGGAACCTGGCGCATGGCGCAAGCCGATGCCGACCGCGTCCAGGAGTTCAGGAAGTGCATCGAGTGCTTCCTGTGCCAGGACGTGTGTCACGTCCTTCGCGACCACGGGCTGCACGAGCAGTTCGTCGGCCCGCGACTGCTCGTTCACGTCGCGCAGCTCGAGATGCACCCGCTCGACATTCTCGATCGAACCGCGGAGCTCAAGGAGAGCCACGGTATCGGCTATTGCAACATCACAAAGTGCTGCACGAAAGTCTGTCCGGAGAACATTACAATCACCGACAACGCGATAATTCCGCTCAAGGAACGCGTCGTGGATCGGGCTTACGATCCGATCGCGAAACTGGTGAGGCTAATGCGGGGTAAGAAGCAAACCACCAAGTAGCGGGTACCTGGTCTAGCGGGTAGCGGTTAGCGGTTAGCGGGCAACGGGCAACCGTAGCAAGGAGCACCAAAGTGACTGAGCATTTCAAGCTGAAGCCGATCTCGAAGGAAGCAATCCCGCGCGCGATTCAAAAAGCGGAGCGCTACCGCCTGATAAATCAGTCGTGGGCGGCGGAGAGCATCTGCCGCGACATTCTCGAGATCGATCCGGCGGATCAACAGGTGCTGGTGATGTTCGTGCTCGCCCTCACCGACCAGCTCGCCGACGATCACGGCCACATCATGAGGCTGGTACAGGAAACGCTTCCCCGAATCGCTGATGCGTACCAGCGAGCGTACTACACGGGCATTGCGTCGGAGCGGAGCGCGCAGGCGCTTCTTCATCGCGGGGGAATGGGCAGTGGAGCAATGGCGTACGACGCCCTTCGTGATGCGATGAGGTGGTACGAGAAGGCCGAGGCGATCCGCCCCGCCGGAAACGACGATTCGATCCTCAGGTGGAACACCTGCGCGCGGCTGATCAGCGGGAACAGCCAGCTCGTGCCCCACACGGAATCCGCCTACGAGCCGGCGCTGGACGACTGATGCGTCCCCTTCGAATACTTCATAGCGCAGCACTAGCGTCACTGATCGCCCTGGCGAACGCGTCGACGCTCGCTGCCCAGCAATCCACCCGGCCGCCCGCGCCCGCACACAAGCCCGGCACAGCCGAGATCGCCGGGATCGTGATCGACAGCCTGCACGGCGGTTACCTGTCGGGTGCAGAGGTCGTGATCGAAGGAGCGAAGGCGACAGTGATCACCGATGCGCTCGGGAAATTCAGTATCGACGGTCTCGCGCCCGGCACGTACCAGGTCGGCGTCTTCCATCCCCTCCTCGACACGCTGGGCATCTCCCTCGCGACGCAGCCCTTCCACGTCGGCGCGGACAGCTCGACCTCGGTGTTTCTCTCGGTGCCATCCGTGGCGACGATAATCCGCAGAGAGTGTCCGGTGCGGCCGCGCCCGCAGGGAACGTCCGCTGTGATCGGCCACGTGATCGATCCGGAAACGCTCCAGCCAGTCGCGGGCTCGGAGGTTTCAATCGCGTGGTCACAGATCGAGGTCTCCAAGGAAGTCGGCGTTCGTAAATCACCTCGCCTGCTCCGCGACAGCACCGATGCTGCCGGAGCGTTCCGCATATGCGGGCTGCCGAACTCGATGCAGGCGACTCTGCAGGCCCGGCGTGGCAGATCGGTCACCGCGGAAGTCCCCATCGCGATCGGTGACTCGGAGCAGGAGCTGTTCACACGCACGCTCCTCCTCTCGCGGGCTGACTCCGGCACGAAGACCGGGAATGCCAGCGTAACGGGACGCGTTGTACTCGAGGGGAGCGCCACCAATGCGGGAAGCCGCGTCGAAGTAATGGGAACTGACGTCGTTGCACTGACGAACGAGAACGGCGAGTTCACGCTTCGCAATCTTCCGTCCGGTAGCCACGTTCTGCTGGCGCGTCACCTTGGATTCGGCGCCGAGACAGTGCCGGTGGACCTTTCGGCGCGGGAGCCGAAGCGGGTGACCATCAAGCTTCCCAAGTTCGTGGCGGTCATCGATCCGGTCGTGGTCACCGCCCGGCGCGTCGCCAGCCTCGACAAGGTGGGATTCACCCAGAGGAAGAGGTCGGGCAGCGGATACTATCTCGATCCGGACCAGATCCAGCGCATGCGTCCCAACTTTCTCACGGACATTCTGCGGCAGGTTCCGGGGCTACGCATCAGCTATTCACCGCAGGGTGAGGTCGTCTCGGGCTCCCGCGGCTCGACATCGGGCTGCGTCCAATACTACGTCGACGACATGCCGTGGCAATCAGCCGAGCCGGGCGACATCAACAATTTCGTGAACGGGCGAGAAGTGGTTGGGGTCGAGGTCTATCAGGGCCCGAACACCCCGCCGCAGTACTCTCGTGGGATGATGGGTGACTGCGTGACGATCGTCCTCTGGACTAAGTTCAAGATTCGTGACCGATAGCACGAGTGTTGCACGCGTCACCCGCGCGCATCACTCACACCGGAGCCGAAGATGATCCGTCCGCGCAGGTCCCTGGTACTCAACGCCGCGCTCCTCGTTGTGGTCTGCGGTGCATGCTCTTCCACACCGTTGAGGCGCGACTCGGTCTCGGAGGGAGTGGCCCTCATTTACAACGCCAGCGGAGTTCCCATCGGCACTGCCCAGCTCTGGCAGGAGGCGAGCGGAATCGTGAATGTCGACATCGCCAGCCTCGCCCTTCCAGCAGGCACGCACGGAATACACTTTCACGAAGTCGGCGTGTGCGATGGCGGCTCGACCGCATTCTCGACCGCGGGCGGGCACTACAATCCGCTCGGAAGGGAGCACGGACTCGAGAATCCAAGGGGTCCGCACGCCGGTGATGCGCCAAACATCGTGACGCCCGCCAGTGGAATGGTAAAGGTGGCGTTCAGCACCAGTCGCGTGACGCTCACGCCGGGAGCGATGACCCTGTTCGATGCGAATGGAAGCTCGATCGTAGTGCATGAGAAGGCTGACGATCAGATGTCACAGCCTTCCGGCAACAGCGGAGCGCGCATTGCGTGCGGAGTCATTCGAGCGGTTCCGTAGCGTCGTCCGTTTTCTCTTGACACCCACGGCGGCCCGCCGCACGTTCCAACCATGACGGGTGGCCCTGGGCGCAAGAGAGCTGGAAATGGCGGGTCGAAGCGCAGCGGCGGGCGTGTCGCGCGCAACGCGAGAAGCACGGCCTACATCAACCTCGCCAAAGTTCTGGCGTCGGTATTTGCGGCTGGCGTCTATACGAAGGAGGACCTGCAGTCCGCCGTGTGCACCTACGTCTCGGAAATGAAGGAAGGCGGAGAGACGGGAGAAGGCGTAGTCCGGTCGGCGCAGGGGCTGGTGAACGAAGTCGGCGCGCGTTTTCCGTCCTCGCAGCGGACCCAGGTCGTGCTCGCTGACATGGTCAGCTGGTGCCTCGCGGAGTATTACCGCGAGAGCGCGTGAGTGCGGGAACGCCCGCGTTTCTGCTCGTAGAGCGCCGTATCGGCTTGCGCCAGAAGATCGGCGAGCATCGTTCCCTCCGCCTTTGACCTGGTAGCTCCCACGCTCAGGGACAGCGGGTACCCGCGCAGGGTCTCGCTGTTGTGCGTTGCGACGCGCGACTGGATGCGCTCGCAGATGATCTCCGCGGTCTGATCGGAATCGACGGTCATAAGGGCAACGAATTCGTCGCCGCCAAGTCGGGCGAAGATGTCAGCCTCGCGGCAGCTTTCGCGCAGCACCTTGGCCGTATCTATGAGAGCGCGATCGCCCGCGAGGTGGCCCCAGGTGTCGTTGATGTGCTTGAGGTGATCGACGTCGATGAAGATCATCAGCACATCGCGGTGCATGCGAGTCGCCTGCTTCAGCGCCTGTTCCGACAGGGCGATGAATGCCCGGCGGTTGTGGAGTCCGGTCAGCTCGTCCACCAGCAGGAGCGCGCGGAGCTCTTCCTCGGCCCGCTTCCGCGCGGAGATGTCGTGGTACATCGCATAGACCCGGGCGGGCTCGTCACCGACCCGGAACGGCGTCCCCGCGATCGAGACCCAGAACGTATGACCGTCCTTGTGGCGCCTCAGCGACTCGGCCGCCACGTTCTCTCCGGACGCCACTTTCGCCGTCAGCTTTTCGGCTTCATCCACTAGCTCTTTCGGCACGATCAGATCGTTGATGCTCTTGCCGACGGCCTCTTCGTGCGCGTACCCGAACAGAGTCGCGAACTGTCGATTGGTGCGGATGATGTGGTCGTGCTCGTCCAGCACAGCGATCGCTTCCGGCGCGTTCTCGAACAGTGCGGCGAAGTAGACGTTCTGCGTCTGGAGGGCGTTGTATAGCGTCTTGCGGTCGGTGATGTCGATCGCGATCCCGACGGTGCCGGAGATGTGGCCATCAGCCGAGCGTAGAGGCTCGACCCGGGTTTCGAAGGATCGTCCGCGCCAATCGACCTCGTATCGAACGAGCTCGCCCTGGAGCGCTTTGAGGTGGGCAGCGAGGGGCGTGAATCCGGGATCGCGGCTCTTGAGCACCTCGTAGAGGGTCATCCCGACCTGCTCGTTGGCGCTCATGCCGATCAGGTGGAGGCCCGCGCCCTGAGAGAATGTGATGTTGAGCTTCGCATCGGTCGACCACAGGTTGACCGGCACTGACTCCAGCATGAAGCTGAGGCGCCGTTCGGTGTCCGAGCCGTTCTGCCGGGCCTCGGGAAGGCTTGCTGGCGGACGCGACGGGGTGCCCCCGAGCAAGCGCCTCAGGAGGTTGCCGAGTGGCTTCAGCGGCCGGTTCACTGCGGAAGGAGAGGTCAAGGTACCCCTCATTCTCTCACCAATCCCCTTTGGGCGCAATGAATTTCCCCCTTAAACGCCCCCTGGACATGGGTACGGGGGGCTAACGTCCGTTCCCGCCCCTGGCGAGCGATGGCTGACACAAGAAAAAAAACGGGTTGGCAGGAACGCCAACCCGTTTTTCTGCTTGCTACGAAGAAAGCCGAAACGCTACCGGATCAGCCGCAGGCGGTTCTGACTCGCGCCGCGTCACCAGGCATGTAGATCGCGAGCGCACTCGCCTTCTGGGTCGCGGATTTGGTGCCGATCATTTCGCCGAGGACCTTCACGCCGCTCTTCGCCTGCTCGACGGGGTTCACGATAATGGCGTTGGCGCCGACTTTCGCGGCTCCGTTGCGAATCTGGGTCTGGAGCTGGTTGTCAGTGGTCCACACGGAGTTGCCGGTCGCCTCGATCCAGGCGAGCTCGTAGTAGTCGTACGGGACGTCCGCGCGGCTGTTATAGACCGCGATTGCCGCAGCGCACGTTGGCGCGCGGTTCATGCTGGGGTTGACGTCCGTGGTCGTCTTCTTGACTCCGGCACACGCCGCGCCGACGGCGAGCATGCCCGCGAGTGCGAGTCCCTTGAGAGTGGTGTTCCCGATCATAGCGTTGCTCCATGCGATTGGCGTGGGTGTGTGCCCCTCGTCGTCGATCGGGGGCGTACCCCAGCTTTTGCAAGGGAAGGGCCGCGGTGCATCACAAAACTGCGAGTAAATTCGCCCACGGCTTTTTAAGGTGACCTTACAGGTTTTAGGGCAACGCGATAATCTGTGTCAGAAATCATGGGCATGACATTCGCGGCGCGATTCTCGGCAGTTGTCCTCCTTGGCGGCGGCATTGTGACGGTGATTGCCGGCGCTGCAGCAGCCCAGACTTCCTCGGCGCGATACTGGAAGCCCGTTGAGGACGCGCTTGGCCGCAAGGGCACGGCAAATCCGGACGCTGTCCGCAAGTTCAGCTTTCCGCGCGCTGACCTGAGCGTCGTCATAGACGGAGTGACGCTGAAGCCGGCGCTCGCGCTCGGTTCGTGGGTGGCGTTCAAGCGAATCGGCGATCACGTGATGGTGATGGGCGACCTCGTGCTTCTGGATGATGAAGTGGCGCCGGTGATGGGAAGTCTCCAGGAGAACGGGGTCGAGCAGACGGCCCTGCACAATCACCTCCTGAACGAGACACCGCACGTGATGTATATGCACATTCGAGCCATCGGTAACGCCGAGAGGATTGCCAAAGCGGTGCGGGCGGCGCTCGAGTTCACGGAGACTCCGCTC
>JANMMF010000164.1:0-15174 GCA_031372985.1 Gemmatimonadota bacterium | reverse complement strand
GGTGGACTCCATGGGCTGCCAAAGAGAGTGAGTTTCCCCCCGGCGGTGGCCATCGCCCGTTTGATGAAGGGAATGCGGAACTGCTTGTCGTGGTTGACGCTGAAGGACTTCAGCTCCTTGTCGCCTTCGTTGACATAGGTGTAGCTGCCGGAAGAGAAATCACAGCTGTGAATGTTGGTTCTTCCAATCGTGTAACCGATGCCTTTGTTGACATCGAAATAGGCATCCAGAATTTCCCGCTGTTTGGCCGGCGGCAGTTTGGCGAACGTCTCAGCGGAGGCATCCGTGAGCGCGCCGCCGATGCCTAGAATCGTTTGAGATCTCTTTGAGGGATCGACGAAAACACAGATCTGCGTCTCCAGAGGCTGGCCCAGATGTTTGAATGTCAGGGTGTCAGTAGCAGAGAGGCGGTAATTGCTTTTGTCGGCGGTAGTGTAGACCGCTATCTGTCTCCCCTCGATTCTTCGGTCGATCTCGGGCGGCTCCGGAGTCTCGGACGCTCGCTCATATGCCGCTGGCGATAGCCCTTTTTTCCCCAACACCAATGCCGAAGACGACGCTACCAGGAAACCACGGCGATCGATTTTCATGGTTGATGATTTTGAGATATAGGTGACGTGGAGCGTTCGATGTCCTTGCCGGCACCGGATGTTACAACAAACCGCATAATGGAAATATGCGGACAATTTCTGACGTTGTCTCGCTAATCAGGCCAACCCCGGCGCCTACCCACTCCAACGCGCGTGCGAGGCCCTTGGCGTTATCAGGAACTAGATTCAAATCCGGTCAAGGCGAGATCGCCGCCTGACGATCGGTCGGTCGATTAACCGGCTCAACAGAGGATGGTCCCGATGTCATTCTTTCGCTCTTCTTCCCCTCGCCAGCTGAGCCTCGGGCTTGCGGCACTTCGTCTCGCCGTTGCAACGATCTTCATCAGACACGGCGCGCAGAAGTTGTTCGTCTACGGTTTTGCCGGCGTTACCGGCGCATTCACGCAGATGGGTGTCCCGTTCCCCGGCCTCACGGGACCGTTCATCGCGCTGCTCGAGTTCTTCGGCGGAATTGCGCTGGTGATGGGCTTACTGACCCGTCTGGTCGCGCTCGGGTTCGTGTTCGACATGCTCGGGGCCATCCTCTTGGTGCAGCTGAAGAGAGGGTTTTCGGGCTATGAGCTCGAATTCCTGCTTCTTGGGGCGAGTCTCGCTCTCGCTCTAATGGGAGCCGGCAGGTTCTCCGTCGACGCTCTCCTTGCTCGTCAGGAGAAGAAGACCGGGCTGTGACGCAGATCTGTGGCGTCTAGCTCACCGATTCGCGTTGGCCTGATCGGCTTCGGTTTCGTATCGAAGACCTTTCACGTGCCGCTGCTCCAGGCAACCGACGGCTACAAGATCACGGCGGTGTCGTCGAGCCGACCCGCGGATGTATCGGCCATGCTTGCCGGTGTCGAAGTCGTGTCCGATCCGAAGGCGCTGGCGACGCATCCCGACATCGACCTCGTCGTAATCGCGAGCCCCAATGAAACGCACGCGCCGCTCGCCGAGGCGGCGATGCGTGCCGGCCGCAATGTGGTCGTCGACAAGCCGTTCACGATCACCGTCGAAGAGGCGAGACATCTCGCGACTGTCGCGCGCGAGAAAAACGTCTTGCTCTCTGTGTTCCAGAACAGACGCTGGGACAGCGACTTCCTCACCGTTCAGGATGCAATCCGCCGGGATCTCACAGGACGCGTCGTGCTGTTTGAATCGCGCATCGATCGTTATCGCCCGGACGTCCGTGACCGCTGGCGCGAAGTTCCCGGTCCCGGCGCGGGACTCCTCTACGACCTCGGCCCGCACCTCATCGACCAGACGCTGTTGCTATTCGGAATTCCGAACACCGTGCAGGCGACACTCGCAAAGCAACGACGCGGCGCTAAAACCGATGACTTCTTCCAGCTCGTGCTCCGCTACGGCGAAATGGTGGCCACGCTCGGGGCCGGCACGCTCGTGTCCGGCGGTAGCACGCGGTTCTCCGTGCACGGCGATCGGGCAAGCGTGATCAAGCAGAAGCCTGATATCCAGGAGGATCAGCTCAAGGCCGGCGTGTTGCCGGGCTCTCGGGATTGGGGGCTCGATCCGGATGATGCGGTGGTGTACGAAGGAGCCACCGGCGACACGCGCACGCTAAGGGCGGCACGCGGTGATCAGCGCGGGTACTATGTCGCGTTGCACGATGCGTTGCTTGGCCGAGCGCCGAACCCTGTACCGCCGGAGCAAGGCGCGACGGTCATGGCAATCATCGAGGCAGCCATGCGCTCCGACAAAGAGGGACGCCGAGTGGTTCCGGACCTGACGGAAGAGGAGCGCGCGGCTTGGGTACGATAAGGTGCAACGCACCGTAGAATTCGCGCACCCAATCATTCACGAATTTCGACGAGGTACTCATGGACCGACGTGAATTTCTCGCGGCGAGCGCCGTTGTCGCCGTCTCGCCGCTGCCCCACCTCAACACACTCAGCCAAACCGCTGCACGCCAGTACATCGAGCTGCGGCGCTATCACTTGCTCCCCGGCACGAAGCAGCGCGCATTCAGCGCTTTCATCGGCGACGCCGCAATTCCGGCGATGAATCGAGCGGGAGTTGGCCGAGTCGGGGTGTTTAATGTCGTCTACGGCGAAAACGCGCCGTCGCTGATCCTCGTCCTTACGCACCCGACACTCGATAGCGTGGTATCACTGCGCGACCGCCTCGCGAGCGACTCCGTGTACGCGCGCGCCGGTGCGGCGATTCTTGACGCGCCGATGTCCGACCCCGCCTTCGTGCGAGTCGAGAGCACGCTGTTGCGCGCCTTCGACGCGATGCCAACACTCGAACCCTCAGCCGGCGCTGGTACGGCAAGATCTCGCATCTTCGAGCTGCGAACGTACGAGAGTCACAGCAATCGCGCGGCTCTCAACAAGCTGAAGATGTTCAACGCCGGCGAAGTGCCGATCTTTCGCCGAGCTGGACTTACGCCCGTCTTCTTCGGAGAGACCCTGATCGGCACGAACATGCCGAACCTTGTCTACATGCTCACCTTCTCGGACATGCCGGCGCGCGACGCGGCCTGGGCTGCGTTCAGCCGAGACCCCGAGTGGAAGACTCTCGTCGCCGACCCGCAGTATCGCGATAACGTCTCGGCCATCTCGGACATCATCCTTCAGCCGACGCCGTACTCGCAGATATAACTTTTCAGGCACTATGATCCACCGCATTTCCCGACGAGAAGCTCTCAGCGAACTGGGCGCGCTCTTCGCCATTCCGTTTATTCGATGGCCGGATCGCCTCACCGATCCTCTCGCCGGCACGATCGTCGAGTATCAAGCCGGGCGCGCGCGCGGTGACTGGAGCGCCATGGAGGTTACGAAGCAAGCGCTCGATCGCATCAATGCGTGGGATGGCACCCTGCACGCGGTCGACCTGTTGTCCGAGACCGCGATGAACGAAGCCCGAGATTCCGACGTGCGCGCACGGCGCCGCCGGCTGCGTGGACCGCTTGATGGCGTTCCCGTGTTCGCGAAGTCGATCTACGACATGAACGGCCTTCCGACAACCGCATCAAGCGCCGAGTGGGCGAGGTTGTTTCCAGCAAAGCTTCGTCGTGATGCGATCGAGGTCGCGCGCATGCGCGCGGCGGGGGCCGTTGTGCTGGGCAAGACTGTCGCCGATGACTTTGCGTATCGTGGCAACGGCACGAGCTCCCTGTCGGGACAGGTGCGCAATCCGTACGATCCCGCGGGCGTGAAGACACCGGGCGGCTCGAGCGCTGGCTCCGCGGTGTCCGTCGCGTGCGGAATTGCGTTCGCCGCGTTAGGCACCGACGACGGGGGCTCCAATCGTATTCCGGCGCAATTCAGCGGGGTGGTGGGGATGAAGCCGACTTTCGGACTCGTGCCCCGCACCGGAGTGATTCCAACCTGGCCGTATCTCGACACCCACGGTCCCCTCGCGCGCCACGTCGCCGATGCGGCACTGCTGCTCGATGCGATCGCCGGACCTGATTCGTCGGATGGCTTGGCGCTCGTCACGCCGCGGAGGCGAGGCGCATTCGCCCACCTCGGTGACGACGCTCTCGCCAACGCCCGACTCGGCCTCGTCGAAGCGCACGTGCCGCGCGCACAGATGACAGCCGAATCACTGTCGGTGTTCGATCGCGCGGTCGCCGACCTTAAGGCTGCAGGAGCGATCGTCGAGCCATACGCGCCGACTGTCACGCGCGCCAACGTGCGGGATCTCTTCGCGGAAGCGGCGAAGGCGCGGGGCGACGTCGCGCCCAATCACAATTCGCCGGCGGCGACGGCGAACGCGCTCTTCAGATACTTTGGCGCGCACGGCGGTGATGCGCCTCGCGACGTCGAGCGCGGGCTGGCCGCGTTCCGTGCGTTCTACGACGTGCTGCCGAAGGAATGGGAGGAGATGTCGAAGCTCATCAGGCAGCCATACGAGAGCGATCCCGCCAGCGTCTCGTTCGCGCGCTCGCGCGCAGCGGTGACGGAGCAGCTCGCGAGGACTTTTCGCGCGCAGCGCCTGGACGCGATGATCTACCCGACAATGCCCTTCCCTGCACCTCGCGCCGTCGACCCATGGCCGGACATCCGCACCACGCTTGGCTATGGAAATTGGCTGGGGCTGCCGGAAGTTTCCGTGCCGACAGGCCTGGGGCTCGACGGGATGCCGGCGGGCAATATCTCGTTCGTCGGACTTCCGGGCAGTGATGCGCGGTTGCTTGCGTTGGCGCATTCATACGAGCGGCGCTCGAGGCGATTCGTCGCGCCCCCACCGCCAACCTCTCCCGAACACTCGCGCTGACGAGCACTTTCAGTAGCATGCTGATACGGGCACGATGGAATAGAGCGATCGCCGAACACGACGCCGTCGTGCGCGGCTTTCTCGATGTATGTGATCGAGTCGGGCCTGACCGGTGGCAGCGTACGCCTGCTCCTGGGAAGTGGTCCGCGGCAGCAGTCGCGCTACACATTTGCCGAGCGTATGAGCTGGGCCGAGATGGTGCCGCGGGCGGTCATGGTATGCGGCTGCGGGTCTCTCAACCCGTCGCGTTGTTTTCGCGGATCGTGATCCTGCCCGTGATCCTCACCTTCAAGCGCTTTCCGCGCGGGGCCCGCGCTCCGTCGGAGGTGGCGCCCGACGCCGCGGAAGCGAGGCTACTGATGCCGGAGGAGGCCGCCACTCGTTTGCGACGTGTGGCCGACGAGGCGGCGGCGGCATTGCGGCGCGCGGCAGCCGAGCGTCCGGCCCCTTCGATGACGCACGCCTATTTTGGTGCGCTAAGTCCATACGCGGCGTTGCGCCTGCTCAGTGCGCACACTCGGCATCATGCCCGAGCGCTTGCCGACGCGACAGGCGTCGCGCGAATGGTCCTGTTGATCGGACTTTTTGCTGCCGTCAATCCAGCGATGGCGCAACCCACCCGCGATCCAAACACTCCGGGATTCGTCGCCGCGAAGGAGCTGCCGGACGGTAGTGTTCCGCCCTCCGACGAGGACGGAAACTTCATCATCGGGCCGACGCACACACCTGCATTTGAAATGGTCGTGCACGAAGGCGTCGATCGCGGCGTGAAACAGCAGACGCTTCCGCAGGCGCTTGAATGGCTGTGGAGGGGCTATCCCATCCAATGAACAGCGACGTGCGAATCGACAACGAGGTGAGCAAGGACAATGAAACGGCGGTTGTGCGCAGTCTGCTTGCGTTCAATGAGGCGTGGATAGGCCCATCGAACGAGCAGCCAGTGCGATTCGTCGCTCGCGACGAGCTCGGCGTTGTCGGCGGACTGTTCGGTCACACGAAATGGAGCTGGCTCTACGTCGCAAAACTCTGGGTTGATGAGCGAGGACGCGGGAAAGGCATAGGCACGCGGCTGCTGACGGCAGCGGAAGAGTTGGCGCGCTCTCGAGGATGCACGGATGCGAGCCTCGATACATTCGAGTATCAGGCGCGCCCGTTTTACGAGAAGCTCGGCTATGAGCTGTTCGGCACCCTCGACGGCTATCCCCCCGGCTATCGACAGTTTTACCTGCGTAAACGACTGCGCCCGACTGGCGAGAGCTCGCGATAGACTCCCAGTGCGGTACGAAATCTGCCCCCTAGGGCGTACTCACCCGGAGGCATTACATGCAGTTCCCAAGTCAACGCTTGTTCCCATTTCTGATCTCGCTGCTCGCAATCTCCACGTCGATCGGAGCGCAGGTACCCGCGAATCCCCCGCCTACCGTCGTCTCGTCGAGCGCGGGAAGCATGAGAATCGAACGCCTCGCCACGCTTGAGTATCCGTGGGGAATTGCGCCGCTCCCGGATGGACGGGTGCTGATTACAGAGAAGCCTGGGCGACTGCGCATCTGGGAGAACGGACGCCTCTCCGACCCCGTGCAAGGTGTGCCGAGTGTGGTGAACCGCACGCCGGGCGAACAGGGAGGGTTGCTCGATGTCGAGGTGGATCCGAATTTCGCGTCGAACCGGCTCGTGTATCTGTCGTACGTCGAGGCGGACCCACGGGGAGCCACGGCCGCTGAGACCGGCGAGCTGCGCTTTGGAAATTTCGTCGACTACACCGACACCATCGTGCGCGGCGGCGCCATTGCGCGCGGGCGTCTCGAAGGCAATCAGCTGCGCGACGTGCAGGTGATCTGGCGACAGGTGCCCAAGGCCGGCGGTCGCGGCCACTTCGGGGTGCGCATAGTGTTCGGGCCCGACGGCAAGCTGTACGCTTCGTCAGGCGATCGTATGCGCTTCGATCCGGCAGCCAACCTGAAATCCAACCTCGGGAAAGTCGTTCGCATCAACCCCGACGGGTCAACTCCAGCCGACAATCCATTTGCCGGGAGTGACACCGCGCGCGCCGACATCTGGAGCTACGGACATCGCAACATACTCGCGGCGGCGTTCGACCCGTCCGGACAACTCTGGGCGCTCGAGATGGGCCCGCTCGGCGGCGATGAGCTCAATCTCATTCAACGCGGCAAGAATTACGGGTGGCCGTTCGTGAGCAACGGCGACAACTACTTTGGTCCGTCCATCCCCGATCACGCGACGCGCCCGGATCTCGCCGCGCCGGTGCGCTCGTGGACGCCGGTCATCGCACCCTCGGGCGCGATATTCTACTCCGGCGCGATGTTCCCGGCGTGGCGTGGCAGTCTTCTCGCCGGCGGTCTCGCCACACAGTCTCTGGTCCGGCTGCAACTGGATGGAACGCGCGTCGGCCTCGAAGAGCGTGTGTTCATGGGCAGACGCATCCGCGACGTTGCGCAGGCACGCGATGGCGCGATCCTGGTTATTGTCGACGACAAGAGTGGCGACCTGCTGCGGCTGACTCCCTCGGTTCGGACGCGATAGCCGAGAGAACGCCTACGCGTCACGCCTCGGGCGCGATCTTACCGCGGCGAGATTCGCCTCCACAATAAAGAAAGTCAGCTCACGGGATGATTCCCGCGAGAGCACTCTCGCGGGCGGGAGGACACTGCCGTTCAGTTTCATTTCTCCGAGCTGCTCGCGCGCGCTCTGGGTGACATACACAACCGCGTCCGCGGGAATTGCGGCAAGATCGTCCCTTCCGGCAACGAGAACCTTCACCCTCGTGGCATCGGCCTGGGCCGAGAGAAAGCCTTGGACCATCGCTCCAAAACTTTCGTCGGTTACGACGACATAACTTGGTGACTGCATCAGGCTCTGCCACGCGGGCCCGATCAGATCGAGTCTCACCGACACGCAAATACACGGGATTTTGAGCGGAGCGGAGAGCTGCCGCGCCGGCTCCAGGCACGCCTCGGTTGTGACCAGGATGTCCGCGCGCCGCAGTTCAGGTGGCAACTCCTGAGAGGAATCGAGCTTGTTCAGCGTCTCCCCACTGGCCTCAAATCCATAGTAAGTCCGCAGCTCGCGCCGCAATCCCTGCACCTGGTCGCGTGTCGGCGCAACCACGAACGCATTCAGACGCAGCGTTTCCGTTGCTCGGCGCACCCATTCGGCCATGTCGGAAATGGGTAGCTCTCGCGCAATTGCATCGGCCAGGATATCGGCAATCCATGCCTCGGAGGGCGCGACCCCTGATCCGTTGGAGCGCGCGGCTTCCGATATGTAGGCGCCGGAGCGCGAGCGGAGAGTGATGAGTCCGTCTGCGGAGAGCTCTCGGTAGGCGTCGGCGACGACACGGGGATCGACCCCCATTGAAGACGCCATCTCCCTCGTGCTGGGGAGCTTCCCGCCCGGCTCCCACAGCCCCGTCTCCAGAGCTTTGAGGATCTGCTGGCGCAGCGATTCAGCCAGTTTTTCGGAGTTCTTCGGCATTCTATTGCTCTGGCGAAATTACGGTCTGCTCTGGCGAAATTACGGTCGCGAAGGATTTCGAGATTGGTTCTATTCGAAACTGCGGCATATATTGTGCTACAGATGCACACGACGCCATATTCTGCTGCAGTAAATATACTACAGATGAATTAGCGGAGTCCCGTTACCGTCGTCGAACCCTTTTCCTCTTGTGGAGGCTTTATGGCAGGACCGCAATCCCCACGCAGACTGCGAAAGTACGCCTTTGTCGCGGCCGGCGTAATCGCGGCGACCGTGGGTGTCGGAGTGCTGTTCGCATCCGACCACCAGGATACGCCGGAAGTAGAGCTCAACCCCCGCATGGACATCAACGATGTCTACGCATTTCCCGGTAGCGGCGGAACGAGCACGGACCGCATCACGCTCGTTATGACGACCTCGTCCCCAATCCCGGCGGGCACCACCGCCCAGTTCGATCCCAATCTCCTCTACCAGTTCAAGATCGACAACACGGGGGATGGCAAAGAAGATCTCGTTATCCAGGCTCGCTTCGATGGCAACGGCGGCTACACGATCACCGGTCCCGTCACCCCTAGCTCGACCGGACAGGTCAGTACTCTCTTGTCAGGCGGAACTTCCGTCACCGGGACGGTCGGACAGTCGGCGACCGGCGGCAACCTGCAGGTCTTCACCGGACTGCGCGCCGATCCGTTCTTCATTGACCTGGAACAGTTCTTCAAGATCCTCCCGGATCGCCGTCCCGCCACCGGCCCGCTGTCCGTACCGCAGACGCAGCAGGCGACGGCATTCCGCAATCCCGGCGTTGATCTTCTCCGTCCCTTCAATGCGCTGGCGATCGTCGTCGAGCTTCCCAAGTCCCAGCTCGTTACATCCACCGCTACAGACGCCAGCTTCGGCCTCTGGGGCACAATCAGCCGATAAGACACTCACATGAAAAACTTGCTCTCCAGGAGAAGTACTGCACGCGCACTGGGCCTACTCCTCGCCCTCGGCACGACCCTCGGCGCAACCGCGTGCGATAACGACGACGACAACGTCACCGGCCTCGATCCAAATCGCAGCTTCACGCAGGTCGAGCGACTCGGCAATCCGCTCGTCAGCGAGGTCTTTTTCCCGAAGCGCGATCACGGTCTTCACAACACCAAGAGTCCTTTCGAGGATCCACTGGCGATGACGGTAGGGGGCACCGACGTGCCTGGTCACATCCGGTCCTTCGTCAGCTCCTTCCCCAACCGCACGGAAAAGACGATCACCACTCTTCAGTCGGTGTTCTCGAAGGATATGCTGATGACCTTTCCGAACCGCGCGCCAGGGACCGCCGGCTGGCTGACCTGGGCGTTGCAGCCCGGAGTCGGTTACGGCGGCAGAAATCTCTCCGACGACGTCGTCGACGCCGGATTGATGGCCGTGTTCGGCAATCTGCTCGACCCGGCGCAGCCGGTTCTTGCAGGCCTGACGTCCGACAACGTTCCGCCGTCGGTTCGGCAGTTCTCGAGCGCGTTTCCGTATCTCGAAGCAGCCCGATAAATAAGGACAACGCCGTGTGCCTGACGATTCATTCGCCGGCGCACGGCGAGGTTCCTTGTCCCCCAGCGATCATGAAACTCAGATACATAGTTATCAGCACCATTGCTGCCGCAGCCGCCATTGGATCAGTGGGGGCTCACCAGTTGGCCGCGCGCGGAAGAGTCACACTTCCCGCCGCACATCGGATCTCTCCCGCGGAACAACTCCGTCAGCGCGATCTTCAGATCGCGGGCTGGGGCAAGGCACTCGACGCTGATTCAGCGAGTGCAATCGCGCTCGGGCAATTGGCGGGGCTTTACCTGCAGCGCGGAAGAGAGAGTGGTAATTACGAAGACTTCACGCGCGCGGAGCTGCTCGCAAAAAAATCCCTGTCTTTTCGCGAGAACCGCAACGGCAAAAGCTTCGTGACACTCGCGTCGAGCCTGCTGGCCCAGCATCGCTTCGCTGAAGCTCGCGCGGCGGCGAAGACGGTCGTGGAGCTGGAGCCCGACATACCGCAGTACCGCGCGCTCCTCGGCGAGACGCAGCTGGAGCTTGGTGACTACACCGGCGCCCGGGCGTCGTTCGCCTCACTTTACCCCCAGAGGACTCATCTCTCCATCGCGCCGCGCCTCGCCCGGTTCGCCGAGATATCCGGGCGCACCGTTGAGGCGCGGAGATTGTTGACTGTGGCGCGAGACGCGGCTCTGGCACGCACCGACCTCCCGCCTGAACAAATCGCCTGGTTTCACCTCCGGCTCGGAGAGGTCGAAGCGCGCGCCGGACGTCCGCGCAGCGCGCGCGCGAACTTTTCTCGTGGACTGCTCATCGCCCCCGACGATTACCGGCTTCTCGGCGCTCTGGCACGATTGGAGAACGCTCAGGGCAATCCACGCAAAGGCGCTGAACTAGCCGAACGGTCGCTCGCAGAACGCATGGATCCCGTTACGCTCGGGACCTTGTCGGAAGCGTATGAGATTCTCGGAGACACAGCTCGCGCCGGCGAGGCTTTCCGCGCGATGGAAGTATCCGTCATCGCGCAGCCAGGAGCTTATCACCGGGCTTGGTCGCTGTTCCTTCTCGACCACAACAGAAGAATCCCGCAAGTGTTGGAAAAGGCCAGAGAAGAAATCACCACGCGTAAGGACATTTACGGGTACGATCTGCTCGCCTGGGCTCTCTTCAAGCAAGGTCTGTACGCCGAAGCGAGGCAGGCTGCGCGGGAGGCTCTCCGGCTCGGAACGGAAGACGCCTCGCTGTACTATCACGCCGGTATGATCGAGCGCGCCCTCGGAGACTACGCGGTGGCGCGGGATCATCTGGAGCGGGCCTTGACGATCAACGGCGACTTTGATCCGATACAGACCCGCCTGGCGCGCGAGGCGCTGGAGTCGCTGCCCGATGAGTGACTTCGGCGCCTTTGTCCAGCTTGGATTCGGACACATTACGACCTTCGACGCGCTTGACCACATCCTCTTCCTGCTCGCCCTGGCGGCGATATACACGGTGAGAGACTGGAGAGACACTCTCTGGGTGGTGACCGCGTTCACTATTGGGCACTCCGTCACGCTGGTCCTCGCCGTGACCGGCCTCCTCCGGCTTCAGGCCGACGTTGTCGAGTTTCTAATCCCGCTCACCATCGTCGCGACGTGCGTCGAGAATGTCATCGTTAAGGAGCGCAACGCGGCGGCTCGTGGACGACACCGCCGGCCGGTTCTGGCGGGAGTTTTTGGTCTGGTGCACGGGGCAGGGTTTGCCAATTACCTGCAGAACGTGTTTCCAGATCACATCGCGTCTCCGCTTTTCGGGTTCAACCTCGGCATCGAGCTCGGACAGATCACTGTTCTGATCGCCATCTTCGCGGGACTGCATCTGCTCGACCGCGCGATAGCGTGGTCCCGAGTGGCTTCCTCGAGTTGGCCGGTGCTTCGCCTTCGCTCCGCAGGTCTATCGATCCTGATCATGGTCGTGGCGGCGCGCTGGGCCGTGCTTCGCGCTCCATGGTAGCGACGAAAACGCCACCGGGACGTCGCGCTCTCCTTGTGCTCGGCGCGATCGTGGCGGGGTTCATGGCACGCCCCGCCTTTGCCCATCCACTGCATACCAGTCTGGCGACGATCACACAGAACGGAAATGATGACTTTACAGTGTCACTGCGCGTTTTTGCGGATGATTTTCTCCGACATACAGGCGTTCCGGAGGCGACAGCGGCTGGAATCCCTCCCGATGGGCGGATCGTGACGTACCTGATGCGGACGTTCGTCATCATCGACAGGAGTGGTCGTGGGCTTCCGCTGAAGTGGTGCGGGTCACGGAGAGTATCCGATCTCCTGGTCATCTGCCTCTCCGGGAGAATGCCGGGCGGCCTTCGTGGCGCTCGTGTGCGCTACTCCATCCTCAGCGATCTGTTTTCGGACCAAGTCAACGTCCTCCAGATAAGCACGGATTCCCGAAAGCAGAGTCTTCTGTTCACGCCGGTGGAGACGACTCGGCTAATCAGGTGAGGCGCCCGACCGTGGCTCTGGTTTTTCTATTTGCCGTCTCCGGACTCGCGCACTTCGTTTTTCGCGACACCTTCGCCAGAGCTATTCCAGAATGGCTGCCACATCGCGGCTCGCTGGTTACGATAAGCGGCACCCTGGAGGTGGTTGGTGCGGTTGGTCTCGTCGTCCCTGCGTCACGGGTAATCGCCGGATGGTGCCTCCTCGCTCTGCTTGTGGCTGTGTTTCCGGCGAACATACAGATGTTGGCCTCAGCTCGCGCGGATGGCAGGCCGGTCTGGGTCGAAACCCTTTTGTGGATGCGGCTTCCGCTCCAGTTTCTGCTAATCTGGCTGGTCTACCGCTACGCGGCTTCTCCCCGCTCTTCGAAGAACACTGCGAGCTCGCGGGCTGCGACACTCTTGGCCGGCCGGCACGGGTGAATCCCTGCGAGGAACAGTCCTTCGGACTTGAAGATATTGCCGATGCCGGAAGATCTGCCACGATCCATACTGCATGGCATGCGTGTGAACGACCCAGTCGGTGGAGAAATGCAGCACCAAGTGCTTGCGGTGGGTGTGGACCAAGGTGAGACGGGCGCCGTGGATGTGGCTTGCCCTTTCGCGCCATCGAGCCGGAGCCTCGCTAGCGGCTGAAGATTCCGGGATCACGCAGCGTCCCGTTCCACGGACGCATCCAAACCCTGCCGTTCCACGCGTGCGCCAGATACCGGTTGACCGCGTCCATCTCCGCCGGTGCGTACTGGCTGCGATGACACGCGAACTCCTCGCGTCCCGCGATCAGATCCCGCTCTTCGAACGGAACCCGCACGGTCAGCAGCGCTTCCGCAATTCCGTTCACGGTGGGGTTGGCGGGCGGCGCGGTGCGCAGACGCTCCGTCGGCAATGCCGCGTACAGCAGATCCATGTTCGCGTAGCGCGCATCGCTCTGCACGATCTGCGTCGCGACATCACCGACCAGGCGATGATCGGGATGACCAGTGCCTCCTTCCGGTCCGAAGGTGATGATCGCCGCGGGGTTGAGCGAATCGATGATCGCCGCGAGCCTCGACCGCAGGTTGCCGAGCACGTCGAACGATGCGAGGCCGCCGTCCGGGAGACCGAGCAGGTGAAGCTTTCGTACGCTGAGCCGGTTGGCAGCGCAGGTCGCCTCTTTGGTGCGCGCGGCGGCCAGTTCTGCGCCGGCGGGAATGTTGGCGAAATCGCGAACGCCTTTGGAGCCGTCCGTCGCTATTACGAGATGGGTCTCGCGTCCCTCCCTCGCGAGGCGCGACAGCAACGGGCCGATGACGCGTTCGTCGTCGGGGTGCGCGAAGACGGCGACCACAGGTCGCCTACCCTGAGCTTGCGTCGAGAGCGGGATTACCGTCGCCAGCGCGGCGGCCACGAAGGCATGTATGGTGATACGCATGCTATACACTGTAGCCTGGACCGGCGACGCGCGAAACTACGCCGGTCGCTACCGCCGCCGAAACTAGGCGCCGCCTAACGAACGTTGCAGCTGACAAGCATTTTTCGGACGCCGCATGACCGCAATGGGAGAGGGCCTTGAGAGATGAGCGAAAGAATCGGCGTGCTTGTGCGGACAGAGTCTGGTCCGGGAGTCCTCCACCAGCTGACGGGAGTCATTGCGAAGCATCGCGGCGATATCTCTTTAGTGGAGATCTCCGGCTATCGCGCCGGCGAAACGAGCGTCTACTTCGAGATCGAGCTCCCGGACGATCCAACGCCCCTACTTGAAGAGCTCCGCGCCCTGCCGATTGTGCGCCACCTTGATCGGGTGGCGACGCTTCAGATGATTTACGGCAAACGCGTCATCATCATGGGAGGCGGCGCACAGGTCGGGCAGGTGGCGATCGGCGCTATTTCGGAGGCCGACCGTCACAACATTCGCGGCGAACGGATTTCGGTCGACACCATCCCGCTGGTCGGCGAGCAGCCCCTCGCGGATGCCGTGCGCGCCGTCGCTCGGCTGCCACGTGCGTCCGCGCTGGTATTGGCGGGGTCGCTGATGGGCGGCGATATCGAACATGCCGTGCGCGAGGTACGCGCCCAGGGACTGCTGGTGGTCTGCTTGAATATGGCGGGGAGCGTGCCGGACGCTGCGGATTTGGTGGTTACGGATCCTGTACAGGCGGGCGTGATGACAGTCATGGCGATTGCCGACACCGCTAAATTCACAGTCGGCCGGCTTCAGCGACGGGTGTTCTGAGTGAATCCTTGCGCGCGGCCGCGTCGTAGGGAACAATAAGGCATGAAAATCCGCTTCAGAATCACCCCCGCGCTTTCGTCCGTACTCTTCGCGGTCGCCGCTTGTGCAAGCGGGAGTCGAGCCGAGCACCAGCAATCGGCGCCAGTGACGAGCGTTCCCGGCACCCCGACGAATGCCACCGACACATCCGGTAATTCCCAGCAAAGCTATACGGCGGCCGATATCAGCTTCATGGGGGGGATGATTGGCCACCACGCACAGGCAATAGTCATGGCGCGGTGGGCTCCTTCCCACGGTGCCAGCCCCTCCGTTCGGATTCTCGCCGAGCGGATCATCAACGCCCAGCAGGATGAGATCGCCGCGATGCAGAAGTGGCTCCGCGATCGTCGGCAGCCGGTGCCAGAGGCAAGTCCTCACGGCATCATGATGAAGATGAACGGCGTCGAACACGAGATGTCGATGCCGGGCATGCTCAGTGAATCGCAGCTGAAGGAGCTGGACCAGGCGCGCGGCAAGGAATTCGACCAGCTTTTTCTCAAGTTCATGATTCAGCACCCCGGCGGAGCGGTCACGATGGTGAATGAGCTGTTCGGTACTCAGGGCGCCGCTCAGGACATCAGTGTCTACAAGCTGGCGTC
>JANMMF010000133.1:0-2440 GCA_031372985.1 Gemmatimonadota bacterium | reverse complement strand
TCATCGACGAGCTCCTTGAAATGCTTGGTCTCGGTCTTCTGATCGCGGAGAATCGTTAGCTTGTGCTGGACGAGAGGATGCCGGATAATAATCAGAGAAGGGAATTCCTCGACGCGCTCGATCATCATAGCCCCAGGATTTCCAGCACCGGCACAATGGACGTCAATCGGCTCATAATCTCTAACTCCTGATGAAAGAATACCAGGCTGTTGTAGTGAAGCTGACGCGGCACACGCGCGAGGACGAGGACACGCTCACCGATCTTCTGAACGAGCGAAGCAGAGGTGGATGGGAGCCAGCGCTGATGTCGCAGGACGAACAGCGTCTCACTATCCTGTTTCAGCGTGATGCCGTAGCAGAAGGCTAGTCGTTTGGAGATAACCTTCGTCGGTGCCGCGCGCGAGGTCACCGGCTCCTGCCATCTGCTGCACGTCAACGGATACACTATCGCGCTCGACTGCGGGATGTTTCAGGGAAAGCGCCAGGAATCCGCGGACAAGAACCGCACTCTCCCGCTGCCGATCAAGGATCTCGATGCCGTCGTTCTCTCCCACGCGCACATCGATCACTCTGGCCGGCTTCCCTACCTGATAGCTGAAGGTTACTCCAAAACGATCTGGGCCACCGCCGCGACACGAGATCTCTGCGCGGTAATGCTCGCCGACTCGGCTCACATCCAGGAGAGAGACGCGGAGTTTCTGGCGAAAAGAAAGAAGGATTTCATCGAGCCCTTGTACGGAATGCGCCACGCAGTGCGGACGATGGATCTCATGGTTGCTGTCCCATACAACAAGCCATTCGACGTAGTCCCGGGCGTACGGGCCAGCTATGTAGATGCTGGGCACATACTTGGCTCGGCGTCTGTCCTTCTCGATTGTACGGAAGGAGGAAAGACCAAACGGTTGGTCTTCTCCGGCGACATCGGACGTAGTGGCTTAGCCATAATCCGAGAGCCCATTCCGCCAGAAGGCGCAGATACGCTGATAATGGAGTCGACGTACGGAAATCGGGACCATGAATCCGTGGAAGGAGCGCGTGCCAAGCTGGCGCAGGCGGTTCGGGAAACTGCCGCACGTGGCGGACGTATTCTTATCCCGGCGTTTGCGGTCGGCCGAACCCAGGAGGTGATCTACGCCCTGCACTCGCTCGTCAAAGAAGGCGCGATTCCTTCCATCCCGATCTACGTCGACAGCCCGCTGGCAATAGACGTAACGACGGTGTTCGAGATGCACCCGGAGAGCTTTGACCGATCGGAGGAGATGGTCAAGAAGGCAAGGGACCTGTTCCGCTTCGATCTTCTCCATTACACGCGTGACGTCGAGGAGTCGAAAGCGCTGTCCCGCGCACACGGCCCGATGGTGATCATCGCGGCGTCGGGGATGATGGAGAACGGCCGGATTCTACACCACCTGGCGCAGGGCGCCGGCGACCCGCGCAATACCATCCTCGTAGTGGGGTTTCAGGCCGAGCACACACTTGGACGCCGAGTGGTCGAGCGACGGCCGATTCTGCAGATCTTTGGAGAGGATGTGGCGCTTCATGCGCGAGTGGAGGTGATCGATGGGTACAGCGCGCATGCCGACAGAACCGAGATGATGACCTGGCTTGGACGAGTACGAGACAAATCGCCAGGGCTCGGTCCGATATGGCTGGTACACGGAGAAGCTCCGGTTCAAGACGAATTCAAGCAGACGCTCACCGCAGTTGGCTACTCCGTCGACTGTCCAGAGCCTCACACGAGACATGCTTTCTAGCGTAGCTTCCACAAATGACTCGTGTTGCCAGGGCAAAGCAGAAAGCAAAGCAGGCGGTAGACGTCGTTCGCCGGATACTCACCATCGTGGTGGTTGCAACCTTTGCGCTCTGGGTAATCTCGGCCACCGCGGTACTTATCTGGAGCTCTCGTGACGAAGCCCGACCTGCCCAGGCGATAGTCGTACTTGGTGCGGCTCAATACGCCGGGAAGCCATCACCTGTTCTGCGCGCCCGGCTCGATCACGCCCTGGATCTCTGGAACCGCCACCTTGCTACACTCCTGATCCTAACCGGCGGAACGGGTTCGGGTGACACCACCAGTGAAGCGGCCGTGGGAAGAACCTACGTCAGGAAACACGGAGTTCCCGACAGCTCCATTCTTGTGGAAAGCCAGGGTCGCACGACGAGTGAATCCATGAGAGCCGTCGCGGGCATGCTGGAAGTGCGCGGGCTTCAAAGCGCCCTTCTCGTCAGTGATCCGTTCCATATGCTTCGGCTCAGGATACTGGCGAGACGCTTCGGTTTCACGCCGTACACATCGCCGACCCAGACCAGCCCGATCTCCCCGAACCGGGAGCAGCGCTGGAAGTATATTTTCAGCGAATCGCTCAAGGCACCGCTCGCCTTCTTTTTCGAGAGGAAGTTGTGAAGAAGCTACGCCTTTTAGTAACCTTATGCTCCTTAA
>JANMMF010000123.1:0-6340 GCA_031372985.1 Gemmatimonadota bacterium | reverse complement strand
CGTCGTCGCTACTACAGCGTTCGCCGGGCGCGGCTGGACATACGTCCTGCTCGGCGCGATCGGAGTCGGGCTCGTTGTCGTTCACGGATGGTGGCTTCCACGCAACGGCGTGAACGGATTGACGGCCGAGCCGCGCGATCGGTATTACGAGCTCATTGGCCTGGACCGAACCGGCAAACCGCTCCGTCGCGCTCGGAAGTGAAGTTTGGTTTGACGCGTCCTGCACTCGTTCTCTTCATCTGCTTGGGCGTCGCCGCTTGCGTCAAGAGCGGCACCGACCGCGAGGCAGACACCGATGGCGCACCGGCTGGCGCCGCACGCGTGCCGCCGGGCGGTAATGCGGCCGACCCGGATCCTGAGGGCGCGGCGCTAGCGCGAATCGGAATCGTTTTCGACCCAAGCCGCGTTCGTCGCGGCGATTCGATTGCGGGGCTCGTCGTGGAGCGAATTGCCGTCGCGCGAGCGATCGACTCCAGCTTCGTGGGGGGCATCACGTTCAAGGGTGAGCTCCAGATGGCGGGGCGCACCTTTCCCCATCCCGAGGCAGACGCCACGGATGCCGCCTGCTTCGACGCAGACTCGGCGAGCGCGGTGAGGATGCCCCGGTGGGCCGGGGACCGCCGCCGCGCATGGTTCTGCTTCGTAGGGCTGGGAGACTCTGTCGTCGGCGCCAGCAGAAATCCTGCTCAAATGCTGGAGCGCGCCGCGAGGGAGATCGTCGCCTTTCTCAAAGGCGAGGTCGGCTTCGAAAAAATCTCACTGGCGGACACCGTCGTTCTCTACCTGAGTCCGGAAGGTGGGGGGACGCGCGCGTCGTTTGCGCGTGAGAATCTTCGCACGCCGTCGAGATGGGTAATTCGCTCTATGCGCCAGAGTTATTCGTTCGTTCCGCCACGCACACTGACGAAGATGACGGCAAAAGCGGGTCGTCACTTCAACTGCGGCGAGTATGCGCTTGCGTCCCGGTTCTCGGACCTCGCAACGCTGCCACACGTTGGTGTGAAGCTCGAGCCCGAGACATCTTCCAGTTGTCTGCAATCGTGGAACGCAACCTTCGTATTCGACACGATCGAGCGGTCGCCACGGCTGGTAGCCGCCGTGTACGATCAGTGGGAGTGGTAGTCCGGCCGGACGCTTGCAATAAAGCCGGCGTTACGCGAAGGTCAATTGTTCATTCCGCGATTCGAGGCCATAATTGATGAAATTAACGCGCCCGTCACTCGCTCTGGCTTTTTCGCTTGCTCTCGCAGCGTGCGTGAAAAGCGAAGAGCGCCCGGCCGATACCACCTCGCTCACAACATCTTCGAGCACGGTAACCACACAGCAAACGGAACCGGTCAACGCGGCTCCGGCGCCGCCAACGCCCGCACCAGCGACTGGTTGGGTCGTGACCGACCACGGAATTGGAAAGTTGCGCGCGGGAATGACAGTTGCCGAAGCCCGGGCCGTCTATCCCACCTTCAAAATTCCCAAGAGCCGTGACAGCGCCGCGTGCACTTACGCCACGATGGACGGCCTGCCGCCAGGTGTCGGCGTAATGGTTGAAGGGGGTAAGGTCGTGCGAGTCGAGGTGAGGCGCGGCAGCAACGTCGCGACCTCAACCGGCGCTCGCATTGGCGACAGCGAGGAAAAGATAAAGAGTCTTTATCCGAGTCAGGTCACCGTTTCTCCGCACAAATACACCGACGGTCACTATCTCAACGTAGTTCCCACGTCCAGGGCTGATAGCTCATACCGCATCATCTTCGAGACCGACGGCAAGAAAGTGCTGAGGTACCATGCCGGAGTCCGCCCCCAGGTCGAGTACGTCGAAGGGTGCTCGTAAGAAGCCATGAATCCCGAGCGCACATACCTGGCGGATTCCCAGCGGACGGGCGTAGAGCCGCGGTTATGGCGTTCCCGCAACAATAAGGTCGTTGCGGGCGTCGTCGGGGGCCTCGCAGAACGTCTCAGCGTATCGGCGACAGGTTTGCGGTGGTTCGTCGGGCTGGGCACCTTCTTTTCCGGCGTCTTTCCTGGGATTGTCGTCTATCTGATGCTCTGGGCAATCACGGAAGCGCGTTCCGCCCCGCCTGCCGGCGATAGATCGTGATCTCGAAAGCCGTCCACATCCTCGTTTTCGACGGGTTTGCCGATTGGGAACCCGCGCATGCGCTGTCGGAGCTGCGGCGGTCGGGCAACCGAGCTGTCGTCGTGGTCGGCTTCGATGAGGAGCCGGTGACATCCATGGGCGGACTGCGGGTCGTCCCGGACACGACGCTGCGGGAAATCCGTCGATCCGATGTGGAGATTCTCATCCTGCCGGGAGGAGATTTCTGGGAGGCCACCTACCCCGAGGCCGAGCTAACCGACTTGTTGATCGACCTGATCGCGTCAGGCGTGCCTGTGGCCGCCATCTGCGGTGGGACGCTGGCACTCGCCCGCGCGGGGCTACTCAACGATCGGCGTCATACCAGCAACATGCCCGGCTACCTCTCGGAACATGCGCCGCGGTATTCCGGAGTCGCGCTCTACGAGGGTGCGCCCGCAGTCAGTGACGGGGGCGTTATCACCGCGAGCGGCCTGGCGCCCGTCGAGTTCGCCCGCGAAATATTCCGGGAGCTGAAGGTTTTCAGCGCCGAGGATGAGGGGCTCTGGTTCGACATGTTCCGGCACGGGCGGCTACCTGAGGCAGCTGTTTGACCGTATCTTGTAGGTGACGAAAACCCCTCGGATGCGGCGTCGCCGCAACTCGCACCCCTGATTAAGCACCCCCGCCACATGGACGATACGAACAAGCCCCTGGCCCCATGGACCGCTTCGCGTAGCGCGAAGGAAAAGAACATCGTGCAGCGCGCGGTCACTGCCCTGCTCGACCAACTTGCTCCCGAGCGCGTTCTGAAGCGCGGCGATCAGATTCTGGCCGCCGTCGAACAGCACCGAACGCCCAAAGGCTGCGTGTTGCAGGCACCGACAGCCGCGGTAAGCGTCTCGTGGTTCGCCGATGCGGGCAAGGATTCACCGTTGGGCGAGCTGCACGTGATCGTGTGGAGCGGCGTCGTCTCGCGTCGTGGCAGAGCCGCGATCCCCGAGGGCGCCAAGGTAGTCAAGGAGCTGGTGCTGCGGCCGATCGAGTCCCCCATGGACGAATTCATCTGGAAGGCGGCTGACGGAACTGAGTACGACACCGCTGCCCTCGCCGCCCGCTGCATCGCACTGCTGGAGGAACAGCTCTGAGTGCCGCGGTGACGAGCGAAGGCGATCGCGCGCCGGATTTCTCGCTTCAGGCCGATGACGGGACCACGGTGACGCTGGACTCTCTGGCGGGAAAGAATGTTGTGCTCTTCTTCTATCCAAAGGACAACACCTCCGGGTGAACGAAGGAAGCGTGCGATTTTCGCGACGCCTTTCCCCGGTTCGGGGAGCTCGATGCGGTGGTGCTTGGAGTGAGTCCCGACAGCCTGGAGTCACACCGCAAGTTCAAGCAGAAATATCAGCTGCCGTATCGGCTCCTGTCGGACGACGGACATCGGCTCGCCGATGCGTTTGGTGTCTGGAAGGAGAAATCGATGTACGGGCTCAAGTTCATGGGAGTCGAGCGTACGACTGTGATCATCGACCGCAAGGGCAGAGTCGCGCGAATCTTCCCCAAGGTGAAGGTTCCCGGACACGTGCAGGAAGTCGAAGAGGCGGTGCGCATGCTGACGTGAGCACTCCGTTCAGCGCGCCGCTAGTCCCATAGACTGACGTGTCCCGCCTCATTTTCAAGTAGCCCACGGTGATTATGCGCCAGTCTTTTCGCCAGCTTCTGCTCGCCATCGTATTCATAGGGATCGTGGGTCTGGAGGTTGAGCTGGCGCTGCTCAGGCACGCGGACTCCGCCACGCAGTGGATTCCGCACGTGGCGCTGCCGATTGGATTGCTCGCCACTGCCGCCGTCTATTTCCGGCCGGCCCCTGCGACGCTGAAGTTATTCCGGGCAATCATGCTGGCCTTCCTGGTCGTCGGAGCGCTCGGCGTTTTTCTGCACCTTAAGGGAAACGTTGAGTTTGCGCTCGAGCGCGATCCTTCGCTCACGGGTCTCAGCCTCATCTGGAAGGCGCTACGCGGCGCAACTCCAGCGCTAGCCCCTGGAGCTCTGGCGCAGCTCTCTTTGCTGGGACTTTTGTACACCTACAGGCATCCGGCGCTCGGCGGAGCCAGCAGTTACGCGGTAGATAACGTAGACTAGACGTTCAGCTAAGCGACATCACCCTCAGACGCCGCGCCCGCAAGGCGCGCCAACACCGGAGAATCGTTCAATGAGCCGTTTCACTGCCCTGCCGACGCTGCTGTCGGTCTCTGCTCTTGCCGCTGTCGCGGCTTGCAGCTCAGACGCGAACAAGGCGGCCGATACGACCCCGGCCGTTACTGACACAGCCGTCGTGGCAGCTGCAGCTACATCGACCTCCACTTCCGCAGCCGTCGATACGTCTGGCGCGGCAATCGTGCCCGTCAACATCAACACCGCTACTGACGCCGAGATTCTCCGCATCCCGGGAGTGGGACCGCGCATGCTGCGCGAGTTCAAGGAATACCGGCCCTGGACTTCCCTAGAGCAGTTCCGGCGCGAGATCGGGAAGTACGTGGACAAGGCCGAAGTTGCGCGGCTCGAGAAGTACATCGTCATCAAGTAGCCGAGGAAGCGCCCATGTGTCGAAACATCAAGACGTTGGCGAACTTCGAGCCCCCCGCGACTCCGGACGAGGTGCGAGCGTCGGCGCTCCAGTTCGTCCGGAAGCTCAGTGGCGCTACCCATCCGTCCCGCGCCAATGAAGCGGCGTTCAATCTCGCAGTGGATGAGGTGACTGCCGCTGCCGAGCGGCTCATACACTCACTCGAAACGAAGGCCCCGCCGCGCAACCGCGACGAGGAGATGCGCAAGGCGCGGGAGCGCTCCCAGAAGCGTTTCCTTTAACCGCACGGTTCTCGGGATAAGGTCGGCCAGCCGCGCCAGACGACCAGGTGGCGGCACCCCCTTTTGAGCCAAAAACAAAATCCGGTTCGGCGTGTCGATTCCGCCGAACCTCGTTCGACGTGTTTGTAGAAGCCCGCACAGGCGGTCGAGATCGGCCGGAAGCGGCTCCGAACCCAACACTAGAGGGATACGGCAATGAGATTCATGGTGATAGTAAAGGCGAACAAGGACTCGGAAGCCGGTGGCCTGCCCGACGAGAAGCTCCTCGCCGACATGGGGAAGTACAACGAAGAGCTCGTTAAAGCCGGTGTGATGCTCGCTGGCGAAGGACTGCACCCCAGCTCGAAGGGAGCGCGCGTTAGGTTCTCGGGCAGTAAGCGGAGCGTGATCGACGGACCGTTCTCCGAGACGAAGGAGCTCATCGCGGGCTATTGGCTCTTTCAGACCAAATCGCTGGAAGAGGCAATCGAATGGGTCAAGCGTAGTCCCAATCCATTCCCCAACAAGGAGTCGGAGATCGAGATTCGGCAGGTGTACGAGGCTGATGACTTCGGGCCGGAGTTCACTCCCGAGCTCCGCGAGCAGGAAGCGCGTGTTGCCAAGCAGGCGGCCGCGAACGCGACGCGGTAGTCACACCCCGAAAACGCGAAACGCTGGCACTCACTCGACAAACGGAAGAAGATCAAATGGAATCCGGCACAACATCCACTGGCGTTTCGAGCAAGAGATTGTGGGCGGGGCGCATCATCAGCGCGCTGCCCGTGCTGTTCCTCCTGTTCGACAGCGTCATCCATATCATAAGAATCGGCCCGGTCGATCAGGGATTCGCCGAACTCGGCTATGCCGTCACACTTGCTCGGCCGCTCGGGATCATCGAGCTGATCTGCGTGATTCTGTACGTGATTCCCCGAACCTCAGTGCTCGGCGCGGCGCTGCTAACCGGATATCTCGGCGGCGCGGTCGCTACCAACGTGCGAGTCGGGGCTCCGATCTTCAGTCACGTCCTCTTTCCAGTCTACGTCGGCGTGCTGTTGTGGGGAGGTCTTTACCTGCGCGACGGCCGACTTCGCGCAATTTTCCCCGTCAGGAGTTAGCATGCTCGACCAACCGGCCTTCGACGCCAACGCCGCATGAAGTTCCTGCGTTTCATCCGGCGGCCAGCCTTGCACTGGCGGAGAAAGATGGTGTGATTGGTAGCCGTGACGGCTACCGAGACACATCGTGCAATCGACGCCGTCTGGCGAATCGAGTCGGCGAAGCTGATCGCCGGCCTCGCGCGCCTGGTGCGCGACGTGGGCGTCGCGGAGGATCTGGCGCAGGATGCGCTCCTCGTGGCGCTCGAGCGCTGGCCCGAGTCGGGGATCCCCGATAATCCCGGCGCGTGGCTGATGGCCACGGCCAAGC
>JANMMF010000094.1:0-8932 GCA_031372985.1 Gemmatimonadota bacterium | reverse complement strand
TAAAAGTGGCGGAACAGCTCGTAGGTGCCGTCGATTACGTGGACGATCATTTGGTCGAAGCTCTTGTTGACAGAGATTTCGCCCTTCAATGTTATCTCTTCCCCGCGCTCGATAGGGAGACTTCCGGCCATGAAACGATTGTCGCTGATTGCACTGTTCATCGTCGCTACACCGTCGGTGCTTCACCCCCAAGCCACTACTGTGCGCCGACAGAGACAACCAGTGGTCGTTTCGCGCTCTTCGCAAATCTTGGACATGATCAGGGAAGGTCCTCCTGTATGAAGCGCGAACTGAGATCGCCGCTGACGTTCCAGAGCCCGCGCGCTTCGCGCACGAACTGGACTTCGTCGTAGGGATGACGATGAGGTCCGGGGCCGCGTTCTAACAACTCGAAAACTGTGCTTCTGTACCCTCGCATCTATGTCGTTCTTGGTTGACCTGCCCGACTCGTAGCACAATACGAGTCCGCAGTTAGTCTGCAGTCCGCAATGCGTTGCTAGGGGTCGCTGTACACGCGCACATAGTCGACGATCATCTCCTGCGGGAAGATCGTCGACGCATCAGGATCGCCCGGCCAGATTCCGCCCACGGCGAGGTTGAGCAACAGAAAGAAGGGATGATCGAACACCCACTCTCTACCGGCTGGAAGATCCGCTGGCGTCAAGCGATGATACTGCCGTCCGTCGACGTACCAGCGGATCTCGCTCGGCTTCCATGCCACGGCGAAGACGTGAAAGTCGTCAGCGACAGCTCCCTGTGAGATCGTGTCGGCCCCACTGATTCCTTCGCCGCCGGAATAGCCCGGACCGTGCAGCGTGCCGTGCGTGATCGCCGGCTCCCGTCCGATGTTCTCCATGATGTCGATCTCGCCACTCGCCGGCCAACCGACAGAATCGATGTTCACGCCGAGCATCCAGAAGGCGGGCCAGATGCCCTGACCGCGCGGAATCCGGATGCGTGCCTCGAAGCGGCCGTACGATCGCGCGAACAGGCCCGCAGTCTTGAGCCGTGTCGATGTGTAACCACACTGCCCGTACCAGCAAACGAATCCGGACGACGGCGCCTCGGCGCGCGCCGTGATCACAAGGTGGCCCTCGCCGTCCAGCCTCACGTTCTCGGTGCGAGTCGTGTAGAACTGGCGCTCCTGGTTGCCGAAACCCTGTCCGCCGGTCTCTGCGACCCACTTGGTTCGATCGAACGACGCGCCCGCCGGTCCGTCGAACTCATCGTGCCAAACGGGTCCCGACGATGGCCCGGGATCAGCGCACGCGGCGAGGGCGAAGAACGCGAAGAAGGCCGGCTTCAGGTTAGCGACGATTCGGCACCTGCGGCGGCAAGGATGTCCTGGGCGCTTCGGACCGTCGCGAACTCACCGTTGAGACTCGCCAGCTCGACCCGGTGCATGAGATCCGCGCTGTAGAGAGTTCCATCCGGACCGCGGCGCTCGAAAGTCGTCGTCGCATCCTCGGCGCAGGTGCGCCTCGAGGTCCGTTCCGATGAACGCACTGTTGACGTGCTTGCGGAAAACAGGTTCGCCGTCAAGCGGGCGAGCCTCGACCTTGAATGCGTTGCCCGGCGCGTCGGCGCGAAGCGGGGAGTCGGGCACAAGCGAGAGATGCTGAACGTGGATGACTGGCCGGCGCGCCGCGCGCCAGGCGGCGAGCAGATCGGCAATCCGTTGTTCCGCATCCGGGTTATTCCGCGCTCCCCAGCGCGGATCGTCGAGGCCCTGCTGCACGTCGATGAGGAGAAGGGCGGCGCCGGACGACAGAGTCACTTGTCCTTCGCCCGCATCTCGGCGACCCGTGCCTTGACGAGTCGCTTCACGAACGCCGTCGGCAGCGGCCTATCGAGAGGAAATCGAATCGTTCCCTTTGAGGTCGTATACCCTTTAAGCTCCTCGCCGTGAGCCCGCCGCATGCCCGCCGTCAACGGGTACAGACTGGTGTGCGCTTTCCAGCCGGCGAAGTAGACGACAACGCGTCCGTCGAGTCTGAACGCGAGAATCCCGTAGCTGGTACCCTCGACGGCGCCAGGGGCCGCGGAGCGGATGGCTGCGCGCAGCCTCTTGATCTCCCTCCTGGAATCAGCAGGAAGCGAAGCGATGTAGGGTGCCACCTGCGACGTGGGCCGCTTGCCCTTTTTCCTGGTCGAGGAGGACGATTTCGCAGCGGATCGCATAGTTGGCTCGTCTCGCGGGGGTGTCGGCAAAGTCTACGACGGCCAACTTATTCGTGCCAGGACGGACGCACGGTTCCGACGTCAAAATGCGAAAAGAAAACGCTCGCATCGGTGTTTCCATCTTTGTACTTTAGGAGTCCAGTAAGTACAAACCAAAGGGTCCTTGCAGGAGCGGTCTAGTCCACTCCTGCATTCGTCGTTTATACTGGCGCCAAGGCGCCGCTGGTCGGGGGAGTGAGCGTGGATCAGGGGAAATACCTGAAGAATGGAGTTATCGGCGCCGTTGCATTGATCATGGTTGGCGCCCGCTTCATTCCCGGCGCGGACCAGCACGGGCCTTTATTTGGGGCAACAACGCTGGTGGCCGCGACTCGCCCAGCCGTCTCCCCTGACGGGATCACGAATGGCGGACTTCTGGCAAAGAGCACGGCCGCAGTTCGCGCCTTCGCGTCGGCGGTAGGTCCGCTCAGTCATCCTAAAGCGCTAGAAACCGCGTTTCGCAGCTACTTCGCCTACGAGGCTGCGCATCCCAACGAGGTAAGGAAGCCGCTGTTGTACTTTGTCGACTACGGTCTGCCGAGTACAGAGCCGCGCGGCTACATCTTCGACATGCGTACCCTGGCGATCATCGAAGGCCCATTCGCGGTCGCCCACGGCCGCGGATCGTCGCGCAGCCGATACGGTATCCCGAGCCGCTTCTCGAACGCGCCTGGAAGTGCCGCGACCTCGCTCGGCCTCTACCTCGCGGAGAACCTGTACCGGTTCCACGGCAAGACGGGTGGGCGGTCGTACAGCTCCATCGGGCTGCGCTTGAAGGGCGTGTCCGGGAATTTCAACGACAAGGCGCTGGCGCGCGGCGTCGTTGCCCACGGCGCCCCCTATGTGACGGCGGGCAAAGCGGGACGAAGCGAAGGTTGTCCCGCGATGGAACAGGAACGCGCTCGCCGCTTGCTCCCCGAGCTCGCCGATGGCGGCCTGGTGTTCCTTTTTGCGCCGGATCAGCAGTGGATGGCCGACGACCCATGGGTCGTCGCGGCCGCCGAGTAAACTCGCGCGCAGAATCTGCCGGGAGACCCTCCTGGTTCTGCGCTCATCGTGTGGCCGGATAGCGACGGCCGAAACCGATTCGATACAACGGATTTGCCGTGTCGTGGGGCAGAGAAGACCGCTGCGCTCCGACCTCCTGCATCGATGACGGCAGCTCGAAGGGCAACTTGCCCTCTGCCCGCGCGCGTCCCGTCACCACATCCAGCAGCGCTGCATCGCTGACGCCGAAGTTGGCGATCAACGCGCCGGCGCGATCCTTCAGCTCACCAAGAATGGCGGGCCGATCGAGATAAACAGTCACGATCGTGGGCACCGCCGCGGTGATGCGCTTGATCTCCTCGAACTCCTGATCGCCGTTTCGGAACCCGAGGTCGCCTTCGTGCTGCATCGCGCCGAACACATAGTTGGGGTGCAGCGTCTGGAATGGCGCATTGGTTCGAACGATGGCCACGTCTGCCTGTGAAGGGTTGGAAACGACGGTGAGGCCATAGCGCGTCGCCACCGCGGAATCGACACCGTGCAGAAAGACGCGTTTGCCACGGGCGGCGAGCGGGAGAATGTCATTTTTGTTTTCGAGCAGGACGAGCGACCGCCGCTGCGCCGCCGTCGCCTCCACCTGAAACCTGGGGCTCCCTACGGTGCTCGCTGCCGCGGTATCGACGTATGGATTCTCGAACAATCCCAGCTTGAACTTGAGAAGTGCGATGCGCTTGACTGACTCGTCGATCCGGCTTTCGGGAATCTTTCCCGTGCGGACAGCCTGCACGATGAATTGCGCTTCTTCCGTGCCGCCGAACTGATCGACGCCGGCGTTCACGGCTTTGGCGAAGCGATCGACTTTGGACAGGTCCTCAACCCCCCATGGCATTGCAACGCCGGCAAACGAAGGCCTCTCGCCTGCGGGAAATCCGTTGCGACAGATTTCCGAGCAATCATTTGTGACCGCCCAATCGGTGAGTATCACTCCCTGAAAGCCGTAGCGTTTGCGCAGGAGATCCGTCAGGAGCTGTCGATTGAATCCAGCGCCAACCCGCTCGACAGGCCGTCCGCTGAGCGTCGCCTGCTCGAGAATCGAGTACGTCGGCATCACGCCCGCGACGTGCGCGGCGAACGCGCCGAGGAACGGCTCGATGTGCAGATCGAGTCTGCCCCCGGAAAAATCGGCGTATCTCCCGTAACTCGAGTGACTGTCGAACCCATCCTTCTGTGCTCCGTAACCGACCCAATGCTTCACCACGGCGATCACGCCGGCGGAATCGACTCCTGAGGGGCCGTGCTGAAATCCCTCGATGTATGCTCTGACAAGCTGCCGCGCGAGGTTGGGATCCTCGCCAAAGGTGCCGTTGATCCGGCTCCAGCGCGGCTCAGTCGCGAGGTCTGCCTGCGGCGAGAGCGTCTCCTGGATCCCAACCGCACGGTACTCCTGCCGCGCGATGTCGGCAAAGCGGTGCACAAGCGCCGGGTCGCCGATCGCCGCCAGGCCGAGCGTCTCGGGCCACTGGGAGAATCCGTTCGACTGAACGCTCGCCCCCTGGACGAACTGGAAGTGATTTCTGGGATCGGTGCTGATCGTCAGGGGAATGCCGAGCCTCGTAGCCTCGGCCACTTCCTGCAGCTTGTTGTTCTCGCCGGCGAGCGAGCGCGGATCTCCGCTGAGGCGAGTGATGAGACTGTTGACGCCCACGTCGCGAATCAGTTTGCCGGTTGCGTCGACATCATAGCGGTTGCCGATTCCGATCATTCCCAATGGGCCGTGACTGCGCACTGTGCCGTGCATCATCATGCCCACTTTGTCCTCGAGCGTCATTCGGCTGACCAGATCGCGCACGCGCGCGGCTGTGGCGAGGCGCCAGTCTTCGTACGGATCGAGGACGTTGTTTTTATTGAGGTCCTTGAATCTCAGACCCTGGCGCTCGAGGCTGCGCTTCAAGATCTCAATGTCGATCGATGGTTTCGTTGCCGGTCCCAATCAGAGCGTGGACAACCCGCTCGGGATCGGCGGCACTCGCTTGCACGAATGGGCCTTCAAGCTTGCGGCGTTCCGCGAGCCGCACGAGATGGAAGGTGGTGAGGTCAACGAAAGCACCGCCGTGATCGAGGAGTCGCTCGCGAACATCGGCGCCACCGTGATGGGCCGCAACATGTTCGGTGGTCACCCCGGACCCTGGAGCGATGCGAAGCCGTGGAACGGTTGGTGGGGAGCCAACCCGCCGTTCCATCATCCGGTTTTCGTGCTCACGCATTACCCACGCGAGCCGCTCGCGCTCGAGGGCGGCACGACCTTCACGTTTGTCACGACTGGCATCGAGGCTGCCCTTGACCAGGCGCGACAAGCCGCGAACGGCAAGGATGTGTCGCTCGCCGGCGGAGCCCGCGCCGCCCAGCAGTACCTTGCGGCTGGACTCGTCGACGAAATGGAGATCAGCCTTGTGCCGACGTTACTCGGGAGCGGGGAGCGACTTTTTGACGGGTTGGGCGATGATCTGCGCGGGCTCGAGCTGGTGCGGACGGTTGGGGCACCTGGGGTTACGCACCTTGGATTCGTGAAGACGTCAGCTCAGAAGCCAACTTAGACAATCTTGACGCCGCGCCCCGACCTCACCATCGTGTAGTTGGCGACGATCCGCGCCTAACCTCTTAGACTCCGCCCCAGCCGGAGTCCAGCGAGAGGCAAAGGGGGGCACACTCCCGGATTGGTTTTCGTCGGACCTTTACGTCACCATGGAGCGCTGCTGGGGAGAAGCCCGTGGTGTACCTAAAGGAGAAATGACGATGCCCCGCAACAAAGATCTCAAGCGCCTTGTTCGCGCTCGGATGGGGAAGACTGGCGAAGCCTACACCGCCGCCCTCGCCCACATAGACAGCACACCCAGAGCAAAGCCACGTACCAATGGCAACGGTGATTCCGCATCACTGCCCACTCCCGTATCCGCGGTCAAGCCAATCGACTACTCCGCCGTTGCCGGTATGAGCGACGAGAAGATCAAGGAGAAGACGGGCTGCACCTGGGAACGCTGGGTGTATGCACTCGACCGCCGCGGCGCCGCGAAGATGTCGCACGGCGAGATTGCCCGGATCGTGAATGAGAAGTACAAAGTCGACGGATGGTGGTCGCAGTCGGTCACCGTCGGCTATGAGCGCATCAAGGGTCTGCGCGCACGCGGACAACGGCGCGATGGCACTTACGAGGCGAGCAAGTCCCGAACGTTCGACGTGCCCGTCACGAAACTGTTCAACGCGTGGGCGAAGGCGCCGGTGCGCAAACGCTGGTTGGATGGCGCGGGCGTCCGGGTACGCACGGCCACCGCACCAAAATCGATGCGGCTTGATTGGCCCGACGGCGGGATCATCGCCGTGAACTTCTCCCCGAAGGGGAAATCGAAGAGCTTCGTGGCGTTTGCGCACACCAAGCTCCCCGACAAGGAGACGGCGGACAGACTCAAGAAGTATTGGTCCGATCGGCTGGATGTGCTCGGCGAGGTACTTTCAACTGCGAAGTCAACTTAGAACGACACGACTCCCGAGACCCAGTGATCCGCACCGCAACCCATTGCCTTTTGGTCGCAAGCGCCACGTTTGTGGCCGCTTGCGACAGCGGATCTCGCAGCGCGGACTCCGCCGATCCGGGAGCCGCGCGGCGCGAGGTGGAAGCGGCGATGCACCGATACCAGGTTGCTGCGCGCGCCGTCAACCCTGACTCGATCGCAGGCTTTT
The DNA here is from genome assembly GCA_031372985.1 of Gemmatimonadota bacterium. Classification (GTDB taxonomy): domain Bacteria; phylum Gemmatimonadota; class Gemmatimonadetes; order Gemmatimonadales; family Gemmatimonadaceae; genus UBA4720. Next base: position 1,990 of record JANMMF010000094.1, on the reverse strand, counting down.
ATACCACGAACGCAACGCTCTTCGAACCGGGGATCAGACCGGTTCAGACGAGAGATTCCATCCGTGCGTTCATTGCTTCGTTCCCCGGTGTGCGCGTAGACGTCGCCACCGCGACTCCGGACACGATCGAGATCTTCGGCAACAAAGCATTTGTGTGGGGCTCGTACTTCGAGCGGCTCGCATTCCCGGGGCAGCCCGTGAGTGAACAGCACGGCAAGTTCGTCACGGAGTGGGCTCGTCAGGACGATGGCCGATGGTTGATCGAGAGGTTCTTCCGAATTCCGATGCCTTCGCCCGGGCCGACTGCGCCGACACGTTGATCCAGGTTTTCCGACTCTCTCCGCGCCACGGGTTGACTGACGCGCCCGCATCAACATGATTGTACTGTGCGAGCGGGGGAATCACGGTGCACGTGCCTCAAACAGCGAGGTGGGACATTCATGAGTATAATTTTTTTCCGGCGTTGCCTCCCGGTTTCCGTCGTAGCGCCGCCGCCGCGACGCTCGTCCTGCTCGCCGGCGTTTCATGTAGCGGCGACGCGCGGTCCGGCAGTGATCAGTCAGCGGACTCGCCTGGTGTCACGAGGGAGTATGATGTTCGCGTGCCGGTAGCCGGGCGCTACACTGCCCAGGATTTCGGGCGGCTCCGCTGGCTCGAGGGAAGTTGGCGCGGGCGTCTGCCGGACGGCGGATACTTCTACGAGCGCTACCGCCTGGTAGATGACTCGACGATCGCCATGCGCGCCTTTCCCGATTCGCTTTTCGCTCGCGTCACCGATAGCTCCAACATCACGCTTCGTGGCGGTACCGTCGCCGCTGAGGGCGGCGCCCGGTGGGTAGCAACACGGCTCGATTCGGATGCAGTCGACTTTGCATCCGAGGGGAACGCCTCAAATAACTTTACCTGGAAGCGCGACTCGCCAGACCGCTGGACGGCGACGCTCCGATCGAATGACGCACAGGGGCGCCCGCGGACCACGGTGTATCCGATGGAGCGGGTCCGCCGATAGGCAATCGATGATCCCAGCCGACGAAGCCCTCGAACGTCTCCGTGAGGGCAACCGCCGCTTCGTATCCGAGATCCGAAGCCACGAAAATCTGACGAGCGAGGCTCGGCGCAGCGCAGTGGCGGCAGCCCAGGAGCCGTTCGCGATCATCCTCGGCTGCTCCGATTCTCGCGTGCCGGCCGAGATCGTCTTCGATCAGGGCCTCGGCGATCTGTTCGTCATTCGCGTTGCCGGCAACATCGTCGCTCCGTCTCAAATCGGCAGCGTCGAGTTCGCCGCCGCGCGCGCCGGCGCGCGGTTGGTAGTGGTACTCGGCCATTCACAGTGTGGTGCGATCCTGGCAACTCTCGAGGAGCTTCAGCAGCCTACGGCGAATCATTCGCGCAATTTGCGCTCGATCGTAGACCGCATCAGGCCATCCGTGGAAGCGTTGCTATCGACAGAGCTGCGACACGACCCCGACGCCCTGGTTCGTCAGGCCGTCCGCGCGAACGTCCGAGCCTCCGCGAACCAACTCAGACATGGGTCGGATATCGTCGAGGATCTGATACAGAACGACGGACTTTGCGTGGTCGGCGCGGAATACTCTCTGGAGACCGGTGTCGTCGAGTTCTTCGACGCCCTGCCGGATCCAGATGAGCGCCCAGATGGCGTGAATGCCCACCATTACCCTGAGTGAAATCGAAAGCGATAGGAGTCTGACGTGTGGCGAACTGACACCTACTGGTTTGATGTAGCGATCGCCACGAGCGGCTTGATGCTCGGGCACATCTACTTCGGCCGTTTCGCGGAACACAAGCCGCGTTGGCGGCTGCTGGTGAAGTCACTCCTTGGAGTAGCAATCGTCGTCGCTACTACAGCGTTCGCCGGGCGCGGCTGGACATACGTCCTGCTCGGCGCGATCGGAGTCGGGCTCGTTGTCGTTCACGGATGGTGGCTTCCACGCAACGGCGTGAACGGATTGACGGCCGAGCCGCGCGATCG
>JANMMF010000089.1:0-5021 GCA_031372985.1 Gemmatimonadota bacterium | reverse complement strand
CCTGGTGGCGCACGAGGAGCCAGCGCCAGCGGTGACCGCGAGTACGCGGCGCCAAACCCGGCATTCGGTTCGATCATTACGTACTTCATCCGCGACTCGCTGCCAAAGGACGGGGATGTCACCCTCGGTGTTTACGACGCTACGGGCACGCGCGTGCGTGAGCTGACCGCGAACAAGAAGCAGGGAATGCATCGCGTGACCTGGGATCTGCGGAATGCGCCGCCCTACATCATTCGACGGCCGGCGAGTCAGGTCGGTGAGCCATCCAGACAGCGGGACGTGTCGGGGCCGTTCGTGCTGCCGGGCCGCTACACCGCTCGACTCACGATCAAGGCCGGATCGGGAGCACCAGTTGTCCACGAGGTACCGATCGAGGTTCGCTCGGATCCTCTGGTGCAACTGAGCGATGCGGACTATCGCTCACTCTACGACATGAGAGTCAGCACCGGTCGGCTCCAGGCGACGGTGCAAGCCGCTGTGCGCACCGCGGAGCAGCTGAGAGATCAGATCACGGATGTGAAGACGGCGCTCAAGACCAACACCGCGCCCGACTCGGTGACCAAGCAGTCCGACGCAATCGACCGAGAACTGACCGACATTCTAAAAAAGCTGCGCGGGGATCCCGATGCTCCCGCCGTTAGCGACGACAAGAGAGCAGAAGAGCCGTCGATTCAGGAGCGGGTCAACAACGTCGCCGACGAGATCGGAAATGTGACGTCGCAGCCGACAGAGCTTCAGCGCTCGACCCTGATGCTGGCCGGGTCTGATCTGCAGCGCGAGGTCGGGCGGATCAACACACTGCTCCAGCGCGGGATTCCCGGGCTCAATGCGGCACTCGACGCGGCGAAGATTCCCTGGACCATCGGGCGGCCCGTCGAGCTCATGAAATGAATCTTTCGGCCTTCAAGGTCCGCGCTGGCCCGCGGCGTGAAGAAGAAGAACGTCGATGAAGGATCATTTCCGGAAGTTGTACGAGCACGTTGCCTGGGCGGATGCGCGGGTTCTGCAAAGCCTTCGCGCGGCGCATACGGTGCTGAAAAAAGATCTGGATCTCTACGCGCACATTCTTGGGTCCGAGCACGTCTGGCTGTCTCGAATCAGGGGCATGCCTGCTCAGGTGGCCGTGTGGCCGAGCCTGACTCTCGATGAGGCAGAGCGGCTTGCGGCCGAGAACGCGGCAGCGTTCAACAAGGTGATATCGGAATTGACGGAAGAAGGTCGCCAGACGCCGATCACCTACCGAAACAGCGCCGGCGAGCAATTCACGTCGACCCTTGAGGACATTCTGACACACGTCTCTCTGCACGCCGCCTACCACCGGGGCCAGATCGCGGCATCGATTCGCGCTGCCGGCGACGTCCCCAGTCCGACTGACTACATCGCCTTCGCGCGCGGAGCGCCGGCAGCGACGCGCAAAGGATAAGCGGCGCTCAATCCACATTGCCCATTCCTTCAGGCGATCTTTGGTACCTCGGATTGCGGAGTCTCGCGGGCTACTGTGGGGACCGCTTCCGCGGGATGAGGCACTGCCGGCAACTCGAGATATTGACGGGCCCGGTCGAGCGCATCGTCGAGGTTGCCGAACAGATTCTCCTGGCCGAGCTCCGCCAGCATGTCTGAGCGTACCAGTGCAAACATTGGCTGTGCGTGTACGTCCGAGAGCAGGAGGAGCGTCCCGTCGTGCTTGCAGCGGCGAGCGAGCTCGTGCAGCGCGTGGAGGCCGGTCGAATCGATCGCCGGAACGTCGCGCATGCGGATGATGAGGACCTTGGGGTTCTTTGCTATCTGACTCAGGGTGTCCTTGAACTGCTCGGCTGCGCCAAAGAAGAAAGGACCGTTGATCTCGAACACCTCTACCCGGCGCGGGATCTGGCGCCGGCGCACTGAGTTAGGGTCGTTCTCGTCGTCATTGTCTCCTCCGTCGGCCAGCTCTCGTGTAACGATGCTGACGTTGGTGACCTCCGCCATGCGCCTCATGAACAGGAACGCGGCGAGTACCATTCCGACTTCTATCGCCACTGTGAGGTCCACCAGCACGGTCAGAGCGAACGTCGTAAGTAACACCGCGACATCACTCTTCGGCCCGGTGAGCTCGCTTCGAAAGCTTCGCCACTCGCTCATGTGGTAGGAGACCACGACGAGAATCGCGGCGAGGGTGGCGAGCGGGATCAGGGCGGCCCACCTTCCGAAGAAAAGTGTTATGACGAGGAGCGTGAGCGCGTGCACCATTCCGGCCACTGGGGTGCGGCCGCCGTTCTTGACGTTCGTCGCCGTGCGCGCGATCGCTCCCGTTGCCGGCATGCCGCCGAAAATCGGCGCGACGATATTGGCTATTCCCTGAGCCACAAGCTCCATGTTGGATCGATGCCTGGTGCCGATCATTCCGTCCGCGACCACTGCCGAAAGGAGTGACTCCACGGCGGCGAGGAGCGCTATCGTGAACGCCGGGCCGACGAGCGCGGTGACCTGCGCGAGCGAGACATGCGGAACGATCAGGTGAGGAAAAGTCGCGCTGATGGCGCCAAACCGTGTGCCGATGGTGTCGATCGGGATGTTGAACAATCGCACAGCGAGTGTAGTCGCAATCAGGGCAACGAAGGGTCCGGGAATGCGGCGGCTGACCCGTGGCCACAAAATCATTATCAGCAGTGCCGCGAGTGAAACGGTGAGCGCCTGTGCGTTTATCGAATCGAGGTGCGATGCAAACGCCCGCCATTTTGGGACGAACTCAGCCGGGACGTCTCCCATTGGGAGGCCGAGAAAATCCTTCACCTGACTCGAGAAAATGATTACCGCAATCCCGCTGGTAAATCCGACGACGACGGGGTGTGGAATGAATTTGATTACCGAGCCCAGCTTGGCGACGCCGAGTATCACGAGTATTACGCCGGCCATGATCGTAGCCACGATCAGTCCATCGATTCCATATCGCTGGACAATCCCGTATATGATCACGACGAACGCACCGGTGGGCCCGCCGATCTGCACCCGTGAGCCGCCGAGAGCAGAGATCAGGAATCCAGCGATGATGGCGGTATACAGCCCGCGATCAGGAGTTACGCCGCTGGCGATGGCGAATGCGATTGCGAGCGGAAGAGCCACTACGCCCACAATCACGCCGGCGATGAGGTCGGACGTAAACTGCGAACGGCTGTACGACTTGAGTGTCGTGATCGACTTGGGGACGAGCAAGACCGTTGAACCCTTGAGCGCGCCAGCGCCCGGTAGGACGAGCGCTACAAACTTAGCATTTGCCGCTGTGGCTGCGCTCCAGTTAGTATCCGGTGGTGGACCTCCTCTTCTCCTACCTGCGCAAATACCGCAGGCTGATCCTTCTCGCGCTCGTGCTGGCGGCTACCAACCAGGTCTTCTCGCTCCTGGACCCGCTCATTTTCCGGCACGTCATCGACGACTATGCGACTCGGTTCCGCGAGTACGAGACCTCGCAATTCATAAGGGGCGCGGGCACGCTACTGCTGATGGCGATGGGTGTCGCGTTCGTTTCGCGCGTCGCCAAGAATTTCCAGGACTACTACGTCAACGTCATCGTCCAGCGCGTCGGTGCCGAGATGTACTCGGATGGGATCAGGCACTCACTCGAGCTGCCCTACTCCGTCTTCGAGGATCAGCGCAGCGGAGAGACCCTCGGCAAGCTCCAAAAAGTGCGGTCGGACGTCGAGCGGTTCATCTCGCTTTCGATCAACCTGATCTTCACCACGCTCGTCGGCGTTGTGTTCGTGATCATCTACGCGCTGACGGTGCACTGGATCATCGTGCCCGCATTCCTTGCCACCGTACCGCTCCTCGGCACTCTGAGCTGGATGTTGAGCGGCCGGGTGAAGACCATCCAGAAAGTGATCGTCGCCGAGACAACGGCACTGGCGGGCTCGACGACGGAATCGCTCCGCAACATCGAGCTGGTAAAGAGTCTGGGTCTCGCCGACCAGGAAGTCGTGCGGCTCAACGCCACAACGGAAAAGATTCTCAAGCTCGAGCTCAAGAAGGTCAAATACATCCGCAGCCTGAGCTTCATCCAGGGCACGACGGTGAACCTGCTCCGCACGTGCATCCTGTTCCTGATGCTGTATCTGATCTTTACGCAGAAGATCACGGTCGGCCAGTTCTTTTCACTCTTGTTCTACTCCTTCTTCATCTTCGGGCCGATGCAGGAGCTGGGGAACATCATCAACGTCTACAGGGAGACGGAAGTCTCTCTCGCCAACTTCAGGAAGATTCTGGAGACGCCCAAGGATCCGAGGCCGGTGGCACCGGTGCCGATCAGTGACATCCGTGACCTCGAGTTCCAGAACGTGGGCTTCAGGCATCAGACGGCGAACACCGCGGCTCTCACCGACATCTCGTTCGCGGTCACTCGGGGAGAGACGATAGCGTTTGTCGGCCCATCCGGCGCGGGAAAGACGACGCTGGTGAAGCTGCTGGTTGGGCTCTATCAGCCGAAGGAAGGCGAGATTCTGTACAACGGAGTCTCGAGCACATCCGTGGATCTCGAGAGGCTACGCGAGCAGATCGGGCTCGTCACACAGGATGCGCAGCTCTTCTCCGGGACAATCAGGGAGAATCTCAAATTCGTGAATCCCCACGCCACCGATGCGGAGTGCATGGACGTGCTGCACAAGGCGGCCGCGCACACACTTCTCGCCCGCGCCGACAAGGGACTGGACACGGTGATCGGCGAAGGCGGGGTAAAAGTCTCGGGCGGGGAGAAGCAGAGACTGTCGATCGCGCGGGCGCTGCTTCGGAAGCCGCATCTTCTCGTGTTCGACGAGGCGACGTCTTCTCTGGACTCGCTGACCGAGGAGGAGATTAGCCGCACGATGCGCGATGTGGCAAACTCGCGGGAGGTAATCACCATCCTGATCGCGCACCGGCTTTCTACCGTGATGCACGCCGACAGGATTTACGTGCTGGAGCGTGGCAAGATCGTCGAAGCGGGGCAACACGACGATCTGCTCGAACGCACGGGTCTGTACTACGCGATGTGGCGGCAGCAGGTTGGCGAG
>JANMMF010000088.1:0-4628 GCA_031372985.1 Gemmatimonadota bacterium | reverse complement strand
AAGATCGATGCTTCCCGCGCATCAGTGGGATTGCGCAAAAGGCGCAGCCGTGATCGCAGCCCTCGCTGATCTTCATGTACCGGACGTGTGGGAGATCGCCGGTGTAGAGCCGCACACCGGGGTGTAGCTCCTCGCTCGCTTCGCCGAGCAGTCCCCGTTCGGTCAGCTCTGGAACGAGCCGTTGCATTTCGGAGGAGCCGAGGAAGAGATCGACTTCGGGAAGCACGTCGAGGAGCTCCTGCTTGTGCCGCTCGATCATGCACCCGACGGCAACGACCGCCTGGCAGCGGCCCTTGGTTTTGAAGCGCGCGGCTTCGACTATCGCGTCAATCGACTCCTTCTTGGCGGCGTCGATGAAGCCGCAGGTGTTGACGATGATGACTTCGGCGTCAGCGAGCTCCGACGTGTACTCGGCAGAATAATCCGACAGTTGCGCGAGATAGCGCTCGCTGTCGACGGTGTTCTTGTCGCAGCCAAGCGTGATGATGCCGACTTTCACTTTGTGTCGCGGTGCGAGAGCGCGCGGATCGGTCGGAGCGTCAACGGTAGTTCCCGAACTTGAGCTCCACCCCGAAGTCCTTTCCGCGTAGGAGCGTGATCGCGTCCTGGAGGTCGTCGCGCGATGGCGACGTAACCCGGACCTGGTCGCCCTGAATCGCGGCCTGAACTTTCTTGAGCTTTGCTTCCTTGATGGCAGCCGCGACCTTTTTTGCGGTGTCGCCGTCGAGGGCCATCTTGAGCGCGATGTCGCGCCGAACGGTATCGCCGCCCGCGGGCGTTATCTCGCCGGGATCCAGGTTTTTCACCGGGACGCTGCGCTTAATGAGCTTGGTCTGCAGCACGTCCCAGAGCGCTTCCATCTTGTAGTCGTTCTCGGCGGTGAGGGCGATTTTGCCTTCTAGCCGATTGAGCTCGATGGTCGCGGGAGATCCCTTGAAGTCGTAGCGCTGGGAGATCTCCTTCTGCGCCTGATTGACGGCGTTGTCGACCTCCTGGAGGTCGACGCCGGTCGTGACATCGAATGAAGCCTGTTGTGCCATGGGCGAAATGTAACCGTGAGGGTGTCAAACTCGTGGCTACCGACGTTCGCGACCTCTATTCTGCCGTTCACCGTTGCGGAAAAAAAAACCATTGACAGTGTACCGAGTCAAACATATGTTCGCGCGTCTTCGCCGGCTTCACCCTTGCGCTCTGCGGATTACTGCAGAGCTTCAATGCTTCCCCACCCGTCGTCCCCCTCAAAGGACTGGCACCATGCACCGTCGAATCACCGTTCTTGCGTTGTTCGCCGCAGTCGCCGTCGCAGGTTGCTCCACTGATGTCGCTGTCGCGCCGCTGAAGGCGCCGAAGTCCCTGAAGTTCGCTGTTTCCGCTGGAGGATCCGGAAATTACATAGTCCTCATGAAGGGCAACGGCATTGCGAGTGGGTTCGCTGAGCGAGTAGCAAGCCTGGGCGGCACTGTCACGTGGGCCCATGCCGGTGCGGGTTTCGCCACCGTGTCAGGGCTGACCGCTGAAGGCGCCGCCGCGCTCCCCGCAACGAACGGAGTGGGTCAGGTCGAGCAAGACGTTGAAGTCGCGCTCAACACTCCAGTCGCAGCCGCTGAGGCCGATTTGTCAGAGATTGGCGATCCCACTGTTAACAGCCAGGCGAATCCGGCCACCGGTCTTCGCTACGTGTGGCAGTGGAACATGCGCCTGATAAAGGCGGACGCTGCGTGGGCGGCGGGCAAGCTGGGCAGTCCGAATGTGACGGTGGCCATCCTCGACACCGGGATCGACTACGACGCGCCCGATTTGACGGGATTGGTTGACCTGAGTCGGTCCGTCTCGTTCATGAATACCTACGTACGACCGGCAAGTGAGCCGGCCACAAATCCGCCCAAGCCCTCAGACAATTTTGTCACGACGACTTTCTTCCCGACTCGCCATGCAATCTCTGATTACAATGGCCATGGGACGAACGTCGCGACGCAGGTGAGCAGCAAGGCATTCGCGCTGGCCGGTGTAACATCACGCACGACCCTCATCGGCGTCAAAGTCCTTGGCTCTAACGGAAGCGGCTCACTGAGTTCGGTGCTCAGCGGCGTACTGTACGCTGCGGATAACGGTGCCGATGTCGCGAACATGAGCCTTGGCGGCGGCTTCTCGAAGGCAGGCAACGGGCAAACCCTCTCCCTGATCAACAGGGTGTTCAACTACGCCAGGCGGAAGGGCATGCTGATTGTTGTGTCCGCCGGTAACAGCGCGGCCGATCTCCAGCACAACGGCAATACCTATTCGACGTACTGCGATGCGCCGCACGTTGTGTGCGTGTCCTCGGTCGGACCCGCGACCGCGCTCCTCAATCAGGACGAGCCCGCGTTCTACACCAATTTTGGTAAGCAGGCGTTATCGGTCGCTGCACCCGGTGGCAACGCGGACGCTGCTCATGGCTTCCCTGCTTCACCGCGTCCATGGGCCAACGACATCGCATCGTGGGTCTGGTCATACTGCAGCAAGACACGAATCGCTGGCTTCACCGCCGCCAACGTCCCGATTTTGACGGTGTGCGCCGCTGGTAACCGACTGAGCGGCTTCATCGGAACGAGTCAGGCGTCCCCGCACGTTGCAGGCTTGGCTGCACTGTTGGTCGCCGAGTATGGGGCCGGTCAACCTCAAACGATCAAGCATTTGATCGAGCAATCGGGAGACCCGATCGACCCTGCTTTCGGTCGTAGCCGCATCAACGTCAAGACGGCGCTCGGACTCTAGAAGTCGCAACCTTGATGTGAAAAGAGCCGGGTCCGCGAGGACCCGGCTCTTTTTTTCACGCCTGGTGTCACCAGGCGGCTTGGACAACGTTCTCGTTTCGACCCGTCATCGCCACTCAGCCAGACGACAGGGGCTAAAGATGCTTCGAGAAACGAAGACCCGTGCGCTCATAATCCCGCTTTTCGTAAAAGTCGTGAGTGGCAAGTCGCTGAATACCCGAAGTAACCGACAGCCGCTTCGCGCCCTTTTCTACGGCCCAGCGTTCCACGTGCCGGACGAGTGCCGAGCCGATCCCTGCCCCGCGTGCATCCTCCAGGACGACCAGCGTCGTAAGCCACGCGACGGGGTCGCTGTCGTGGATCGACGGAATGAGGTGTGCTGTGACCAGCCCTACGACTTCCCCATACCTGTTGGTTGCGACGAATGCGGCCGCGTTGGGAAAGTCGGCAATTGCGAGGAGGCGGTCAGGAATCTCCGTGACTGGAGCCGGATACCCGAGTTGAGCGAGCAGTTCGCTGACGACTGGAGCGTCGGCTGGTGTAGCGGCTCGGATTGCTACTGAGTCAGCCATCGCGCCCTCTGGAGAACCTACATGCGCGCGCTGACCCCACACTACTCAAGCTGAATCAGCCGAGGAAAGACTCGAGCGACCGCCGCCGCGAGTTGTGCCGCAGCTTGAGCAGCGCCTTCTCCTTGATCTGCCGCACCCGCTCTCTCGTGATCTGCAGCAGTGTGCCGATGTCCTCGAGCGTCATCGGATCGGCGCCGTCGAGTCCGAAGTAGAGCCGAAGAATCTTGGACTCACGCTCCTTCAACGACGACAACGACTCCTCGATTGCCTCCGACAACGCCTTCTCGAACGTGATCTCGTCCGGAGTCGGGTTCATGTTGTCGGGGAGATAATCGAGCAGGCGGTTGTCCTCGCCCGGCGTCATCGGCGCATCGAGCGAGAGATGCACCTGCGAGATCATCATCGTCTTGGCGACTTCGTCCTCGCTGATGTCCATTCCTTCGGAGATCTCGAGGTTGGTCGGCTGGCGACCGAGCTCCTGGAGCAGGCTGCTCGCCCGCTTGCCGATGCGGTGCAGCGTGCCGGCGCGATTCAATGGAACGCGCACGATGCGCGACTGCTCGGCCAGCGCCTGGAGGATCGACTGGCGGATCCACCACACCGCGTACGAGATGAATTTGATTCCCTTCGTCTCGTCGAATTTGTGCGCGGCGCGAATGAGTCCGAGGTTGCCCTCGTTGATCAGATCGGAGAGTGAGACTCCCTGATTCTGATATTTCTTGGCGACCGAGACAACGAATCGAAGATTTGAACGCACCAGAGTGTCAAGTGCTTCCTGGTCGTTCTGCCGGATGCGCTTCGCGAGCTCCACTTCCTTCTCGCGAGTAATGAGGGGGAAGACGCTGATGTCCCGGAGGTACTGATCGAGCGATCCCTCGTCGACGGTCGATTTCCGATTCGTCGAAACCTTCATAGCGATAGCGTCATCCTCTCTCGGAAATCGAGAGATCAACTAAGACTGCGAACTGCGGACCAAGTGGTCCGAACTGCGGACTTAGTGAACGATCTCTCCGAAGCGCTTCCACCGCAGGCGGGTCAGCCAATCCAGCCGGTCTCCGGTGTCGGGCGCGTAGCTATAATAGACCACTATCGGCTGGCCGCGCACAAGAGAGTCCGCGACGAAACCCCAATACCTCGAATCCGACGAGTTGTCGCGATTATCTCCGAGGACGAAGTAGTCATGAGGAGGGACGACCAGCGGGCCCCAGTTGTTACGGGACGGATGATAATTTTCAACCGATGCGCCGCCCACGAGATAGGCCTTTTGCCACCGGAAGTCCTCGTCCGACTGATCGGCTTCCTC
>JANMMF010000062.1:0-2911 GCA_031372985.1 Gemmatimonadota bacterium | reverse complement strand
ATCGCGACCGCGCGAGGGAGCGACACGCCATCGAGCGTCGAGAACGCGAGAAACAGAGCGTACGCGCCGCACGCTAGGAGCGTGTACTGGAGTAACTGTGGGTGCGGACTGAGAGCGCAGAGTCCGATGATGAGGGCGAAGGCGCCCCAGGTCCAAGTCTTTCCACCGCGAATGCCGCGGTAGAGGATCCAGAGAGCCAGTGGAAACAGCGCGCTCACGAACAGCTTGCCATCGTGACCAGGCGATACGTACGACGCTATCTGGCCGCTCATCATGTAGGCGATTCCGCCGATGAGCGCACCGTAGAAGCTGTAGCCGAGGGCGCGAAGGAATCCGAAGGTGAAAAGTCCCGCGAGGAAAATGTGGATGATGAAGCCCCACGTCATCGCTACGTCGGTCGGCATCACCATGCGGAGCAGAAACGTCGGATAGAAGATGTCCCCGTGCATCGCCGCTATGTACGGCATCCCGCCGAACAAATACGGATTCCACAGTGGGAACTGGCCGGTGGCCCTCAGGGTACTCGCCGCGAATTCGCGGAACGCGTAGCCGGCGACGTACTGATCGCTGTGCGAGTTGACGAGGAACCTTCCCGCGAGCGCCGGATACGCGAGCGAGAACGTGCACAACGCGTAGACCAGCGACGCCCAGCCGAACGCGAAGCGCGGCGCAGGAAGCGCCGCGGGTGTGTTAGCGGAGTCCGTGACCTGCCGGGATTTCTCTCGAGGCTGCGCCATTAGGTCACTGTGATAAAGACTTTCGGCCGGCGCCAGCGGCGATATACAGCCCACTCGGAATCAGCTCGACCACGGTGAGCCACAACCGGGCCGCAATCGCGATGAGCGCTGCATCCGCTTCGTTTGCGAGACCAAGCTGCGTCATGAAAGCTGCGAGGGTGAGCTCTCTCACGCCCAGGCCGGCCGGCGCGATCGGCGAAATGAAACCAAGGATGTACGCAGCCGTGAAAACTGCGATGTAGGAGGAAATTTCGCCAGGCGCGGACCCGAGCAGCCCTCGCACAAACAGCTGGAACGCAAAGCCGTAAAGCAGCCACGACAGCGTGCTCGCGACGGCGGCAGTCCAAATGCTCGTGGCGGGCACAGACGGCGGAGCGATGTCCTTTCCGATGAGTGTGCTCACCCACACTGCGAGCGGCGGTAGAAACCTGGGCGCGCTGAGGAGAACGACTATGAGCACCAGCACCGCCGCGCCTACAAGCAGGGGCTGACCAAGCAAAGTTGCGCCGGTCACCATGACGATTGCTGTGCCCGTAGCGAGGCTCACCATCTGCATGATCACAGATGACCCCGCGGCCGCGACTGCGGATAACCCGCGTTGTCTGGCCATGACACCCATCGCAGTCAGCGACCAGATATTTCCCGGCACGTATTTGCCCAGATTGGACAGAAACCAGATTCGGGCCGCCTGGAAGAAGGGAATGTGGGAGTCCCACGCTCCCAGCACTCGGCGCCATCCTTCGATCAGCAGCGCGTAGGTGACGAAAACGATGACAGTGGCGATACCGATCCATTCCCACCCGAACTGGATATGGGTCAGTCTCGATCCAACCTTGTCCCATTGGCTCGCGAGCGAGTGCGCCGCGAAGAAGAGTACGACCGCAGCGAACACCCACTGCGCGACCCTGAACAGCTTACGACGCGTTAGCGCCAAGAACCTGTCGGTAGATACCTGCGTAGCGCCGGGCCGCGGATTCCGGCGCGAAGGCAGAGAGCGCGTAGATCCGCCCTGCCCTGCCCAGATCGCTCCCGCGCCCGTCGCGCGCGAGCAAATCGTCGAGCGCGCCGGCGAGAGCCGCCCGGTCGCCGGGTTTCACGAGAAGGCCGGTCTTATTGTGCTGAATCACGTCGCGCAAACCGCCGGAATCGAACGCCACCACCGGGGTTTCGCAGAGGAGGGCTTCGACCGCGACGAGGCCGAGTCCCTCATCGATCGAGGGAACGACCACCGCGGCCGCGCGCTGATAAAAGGGCGGAAGCTCGGACTGCGAGAGCTGGCCATGCCAGCGAATACGTGGCGCCACCCCAAGTTGTTGCGCCAGCTGCTCGAGTGATCTGCGGCTTGGCCCATCGCCCACAATGTCCAACGACGCCTGGGTTTTCATCGAGGCCAGCGCGTGGAGCAGGTGCTCGACTCCTTTCTGAGGCATGAGCCTGCCCACAAAAAGAAGGCGAAGGCCATCGCGTGACGAGCCGGGCCCGAAGAGGTCGGTCGCCACGGGCATCGGCGCGACCGTTAGGTGGACACCGGGCACCATCGCCTCGGTCTCTTCCCTGAGCCAATGCGACACGGTCGTGACGGCGGCCGAGTGCTTCAGCACATGCGCGAAGAGCGGCTTGGCCACGCCGACTGTGCGGGCCAACCGTACGTCGGTGCCATGGAGTGTCGTGACCAGCGGAACGTGCGCGAGTCCCCCTACCCAGGTTCCGACGACGCCATTGGGAAACCACCAGTGGGCGTGCACCACCTCCGGCTCGAAGCTGCGCCGCGCCCGCACGGCATGAACGAAATCAGAGCCGAGAAACCCGACCAGTGCGAGTCGGGCGCTCCATGAGGTCGCTACATCGCGCGCCATGTTTCCGGTGTATGCGAGCTTCTCGTAGCGTCGCGGCGCATATCTGAAGCGTTCGACGCTCACGCCCGCGATCTCTTCCGAAGCCGGAAGCCCGGGCGCGGCCGGAGCCACCACGCGGACGTTGACATCTTCAGCACGGAGCGCGATCGCGAGGCGGAGCAGGAACGAGCCCGCCGCGTCTCCTTCCGATCGCGGGAACGAGTGCGTGAGAAACAGGACGTTCATCTGCTCAGAGATGCGAGGGTGTGTCGCGATCCTGCGAAAAATCCTCGAGCCGGGAACGGAGCTGGCTTAGCTCGGCGCGCTGCGCCGCAATCA
>JANMMF010000015.1:0-3119 GCA_031372985.1 Gemmatimonadota bacterium | reverse complement strand
GTTCTTCCAGACCACTAAGGAGAACCCCCATGGAACAGAAGATCGGTCTCCTCGTCGGCCGGGAGTGGTCCTTCCCTCCGGCGTTCATCGAAGAGGTGAACCGCCGCAAGGCAGGGGTCACGGCCGAATACGTGTCGCTGGACATCACGCGCATGGGAGTGCCCGGCGATTACGCCGTGATCATCGATCGCATCTCGCACGAGGTCGGCTTCTACCGCGCGTATCTCAAGCATGCGTCTCTGTTGGGAACGAAGGTCGTCAATAATCCCTTCATATGGTCGGCAGACGACAAGTTCTTCGACGCCTCGCTGGCGACAGTGCTTGGCGTAGCGAGTCCGAAGACGGTCGTGCTCCCCAACAAGGAGTACATCCCCGGCATCTCGCACTCGGAGAGCCTCCGCAATCTCAGGTTTCCAATGGACTGGAAAGGGGCGATCGACTACGTCGGCCTCCCCTGCGTGCTCAAGGATGCGCACGGCGGTGGATGGCGCGACGTCTACATCTGCCGCTCACTCGATGAGGTGATGAGGCACTACAACGACAGCGGCCTGCTCACTATGGTGCTCCAGGAATTCATCGAGTGGGACAAGTACATCCGTTGCCTCTGCCTTGGTCAGAAGGACGTGCTCCCCATGCAATACGACCCGAAGGCGCGCCGCTACATCGAGGACGAAAGCTATCTGTCGCCGGACCTCAGAAGCCGCATCGTCGATGATGCGCTGACGCTGGTGCGCGCCCTCGGCTACGACATGAACAGTGTGGAATTCGCCGTGCGCGACGGCGTGCCGTATGCCATCGACTTCATGAACCCCGCACCCGACATGGACATCAACTCGCTGACCCGTCCCTTCTTCGACTGGACGGTGAAGCACATGGCCGACATGGCTATCGGCATGGCGAAGGCGCCACGCAAGTCGCCGCAGGCGGCAAAGTTTGCGACGGTGCGGGGGTGAAATCCGCTGTCGCGCGCTATCATGATCTGCTCACGCCCGAGGTGGCGGCGGACTCACACGAGTGGTTTGTGCGCGAGCTGCGCGCGCGTGATCTGGAGTTCGGCGGACGGCCGCTCTGCTCCGTTCTTCGTCCGCGCTTCCTGACGCTCGAGCAGTACCGGCTGATCGCCGACCGGTCAGCGCTCGTTCTCTCGGCGTTCGAGACCGTCCGTGTGGCGGCGATGTCCGACGACGAACTCAGGGCCCAGTTCGGCCTGCACGACTGGGAAGAGTCGCTGATCCACGACGATCCCGGATTCAGGGACGCCAGCCCGACCTCTCGCCTCGATGCCTTCTTCGCCGAGGGCGCCGACGCGGCGGGACTCAAGTTCACGGAATACAACGCCGAAACGCCGGCGGGCGCGGGGTACGCCGACGAGCTCACCGAGTTGTTTCTGTCGCTGCCGGTCATGTCGGAGTTCAGGCGTGAGTACCATTTGTGGCCGCTGCCGTCGACGCCCGGGGTGGCGCACGCGCTGCTCACGGCGCACCGGGAGTGGAGCGGCACGCGCGACGCTCCGCGCGTCGCGATCGTGGACTGGTCCGACGTTCCCACGCAGCGCGAGTTTCGCATCTTTCGCGACTTCTTCAAGCGGAACGGGGTCGAATGCGTGATCGCCGACCCGCGGGAGATGGAGTACAGGAACGGCAAGCTGTTCGCCGGGGACGTGCACATCACGCTCATCTACAAGCGGGTTCTGATCGACGAGCTTGTGAAGGAGTGCGGCCTGGACAACGACGTGATTCGCGCCGTGCGGGATCGCGCCGTCTGCATGGTGAACCCCTTCCGGTGCAAGCTCCTGCACAAGAAGGCGAGCCTCGCCGTCGTCGGCGACGAGCGCAACGCGAGACTGTTCACTGAAACGCAGCGCCGCGCGGTCGCGTCACACGTTCCCTGGACACGCGTCGTAGCCGAGCGCTCCACGGAATTCGACGGGAAGCGAATCGACCTGCTGCCATGGATGGTGGAGAACCGTCAGCGCCTCGTGCTCAAGCCGAACGATGACTACGGGGGTCGCGGCATCGTACTCGGATGGTCGGTCACCGCCGAGAAATGGCAGGACACCATCCGCGCGGCACTCGCCGAACCGTACATTGTGCAGCAGCGCGTGGCGATTCCGGAGGAACCGTTCCCATCGTGGGTCGGCGACAGGCTGGAGATCTATGATCGCTCACTCGACACCGCGCCCTATGTTTCACACGGCCGCTTCGTGGAGGGATGCCTCACGCGCATCTCCACCGACGAGTTGTTGAACGTCACCGCGGGCGGCGGCTCGAACGTCCCAACCGTTCTGCTGGAGAAGCGATGAAGTCGTCACACCTGAATCCTCCTTCACTCACCGTCGGTATCGAAGAAGAGTATCAGATCATCGATCCCGAGACGGGCCTGCTGCAGAACGGGATCGAGCAGATCATGAAATCCGACCTGCCTCAGCTGCGTGACGTGAAGCCGGAGCTGCACCAGTGCCAGGTGGAGGTCGGCACACGCGTCTGCAGCACCATCCAGGAGGCTCGCGACGAGCTGATCAAGCTCCGGCGCGCGATAGTCGAAACAGCGGCGACGCACGGCCTGACGATCGCTGCCGCCGGCACGCATCCGATTTCCTCCTGGCAGCAGCAGCACGTAACGCCACTCGAGCGCTACCTCGGCGTAAAGGAGGAGCTGCAGGATCTGGCGCACCGCCTCCTGATATTCGGAACCCACGTGCACATCGGGATCGAGGACCCGGAGTTCCGGATCGACTGCCTGAACGCGGCGCGGTACGTGCTTCCCCACATTCTGTGTCTTTCCACCAGCTCGCCATTCTGGGCTGGCCGCAACACCGGGCTCCACTCGTACCGAAGCATCGTCTTCAAGAATTTTCCGCGCAGCGGTGTGCCGCGTGTGTTCTCGAGCAACGCGGATTACCTCGATCTCGTGGACACCCTGGTGCGTACGAAGAGCATCCCTGACGCATCGAAGCTGTGGTGGGATGTCCGGCCGCACTACAAGTACCCGACGCTCGAGTTCCGGAACTGCGACGTCTGCACGCGCGTGGACGAAGCGGTCTGCGTTGCCGCGATTCTGCAGGCGGTCGTGGCAAAGATCTGGAAATTGAGACGCGACAATCTGGCCTTCCGGGTGTA
>JANMMF010000004.1:0-2140 GCA_031372985.1 Gemmatimonadota bacterium | reverse complement strand
GAACTCGCAAGCGGTTGATTCAGCCGCCGCGAATCTCGGCCTGATCGCGCGCACGGCGGAAAGCCACGCGACGGCGGCGATGCAGGTGAGCGCGTCGACCGAGGAACAGAGCGCGGCGTGCGAGCAGATGAGCATGGCCTCGACCCAGCTTTTCCACGGAAGCCACGCGTTGCTCGATCTGGTCAGTGAGCTCAAGACCGCCACTCCGGTCACGACGGTCAAGGCCGAAGCGATCGATGCTGTGAGGCCCGCGAAACCACGAACGACTCCCCCGCATCCTTCGCCTCAAGTAAAACGGGTCGCTTAACCTCGGAGCGGCTGCGGTGTTGTCAAAGCCACTGGTGCCGGAGGAGCTCTTCCAGGCTCTCGCCGCCGCTCTCGTGTAAGTTTCACGGGAGAGCCCGATCCCGTGAAATCCGCATCTTCCCCAGCTAAATCCGAATCAGCGCCGCCGGCCGTCGTCCTCCTCAGCGGGGGGCTCGACTCGACGACTGTGCTCGCGATCGCGCAGAGCGAAGGCTTTGCCGTTCACGCGCTCACCTTCCGGTACGGCCAGCGTCATTCGGTCGAAGTCGACGCTGCCAGGAGAATCGCGCGAAACGCCGGCGTAGCGCGTCACCACCTGGTCGAGATCGATCTGACCCTCTTCGGTGGCTCGGCCCTCACGAGTGACATCCCCGTCCCCAAGGATCGCGACCTCGGCCCGGCTTCGTCGGCCGCGAAAGAGATCCCGGTCACCTACGTTCCCGCGCGCAACACCATCTTCCTCTCCTATGCGCTGGCGTTGGCCGAGGTCGTCGAAGCGGCCGACATCTTCATTGGGGTGAACGCGCTGGACTACAGTGGATACCCCGACTGCAGGCCCGAGTACATCGAGGCGTTCGAGCGAATGGCAAATCTCGCCACGCGGGCTGGAGTGGAAGGAGGAACGCGGCTTACTATCCGAACTCCACTGATCTCACTCCCGAAAGCCGCGATCATCAGGCTCGGTGTTTCGCTCGGCGTCGACTACGGGGTGACGACCAGCTGCTACGACCCTGGCACCCATGGCGAAGCATGCGGCAGCTGCGATGCCTGCCAGCTGCGCCTGAAGGGCTTCAGCGACGCGGGCCTCTCCGACCCGATCGACTACGCGGGAGCACGGTGAGCTACACCGTGAAGGAGATCTTCTACACGCTTCAGGGCGAAGGTGCGCAGTCGGGCCGCGCAGCCGTGTTCTGCCGTTTCTCGGGCTGCAATCTGTGGTCGGGCCGCGAGGAGGATCGCTCGCGCGCAGTCTGCCAGTTCTGCGACACCGATTTCGTTGGGACAGGACCGGACGGCGGACGATTCTCGAGCGCGACCGAGCTTACAGAGGCCATAGATCGGTGCTGGGTCGGACGCGGAAATGACCGGGCGGAACCAGGCACCCGCGTCTCTGGTGATGGCGGTGGTCGCAAGTACGTCGTCTGCACCGGAGGCGAGCCGCTCCTCCAGGTGGACGAAGAGCTGATCGACGCCCTGCACGAGCGCGGTTTCGAGGTGGCGGTCGAGACTAACGGTACAAAGCGGGCGCCGGCGTCGCTCGACTGGATCTGCGTCAGCCCGAAGGCCGGTGCTCCGTTCGTCCAGACGAGCGGAAATGAGCTGAAGCTGGTGTACCCACAGGACAAGGCGCCGCCCGAAAAGTTTTCGCAGCTCGACTTCGAGCACTTCTTTCTTCAGCCGATGGATGGACCGGCGACCGCTCTCAACACCGAGCGCGCGATCGAGTATTGCCTGGCGCATCCGAGGTGGCGTCTCAGCATCCAGACGCACAAGCTGGTCGGACTGAGATAAGGCGCTACTGCTTCAGGGCCGGCCCAAGGGCGCTCTTCGACTCACCACTGGGCGTCGTGGCTTTGAGTCTCCTGTCGAACGCTTCGATATACTTGATGCCTGAGCCGGTATTGAAGAGGACGACTCTCTCATTCGGCTTCACCTCGCCCGTCGCCAACAGCTTTCGGAGGGCGGGCACGCATGCTCCCCCCTCGGGCGAGGCGAAGATTCCCGTTGTGCGAGCCAGCTCGCGCGCGCCGTCGAGCAGCTCGTCGTCCGTCACGGCGATCGCGGTTCCACCGGATTCCCGGATGGCATCGAGGATCAGAAAGTCGCCGATCGC
>JANMMF010000341.1:0-2104 GCA_031372985.1 Gemmatimonadota bacterium | reverse complement strand
CCTGAACGGACTCAAAGGCATCCGGTGGCTGGGCCCGTCGGAGATTCGTCAGATCGAGCCGCACTGCGCCGGCATCGCGGCGCTCCACGTGCCGGAAGAGGGCATAATCGACTACCCGGCAGTTTGCCGCTCACTGAGTGCGGATATCCAGGAGCGCGGTGGCCGGATCGAGACCGGGTTCGAGGTGACGTCGATCGAGGACCGAAACGGTGAGTGGGTCATCTCGGATGGGAAGGCCGAGCGGACGGCCGATTTCATCATCGGCTGTGCGGGGCTTTACAGTGATCGGGTGGCCGAGCTTTCGGGTAGCCCGCGAGATGTTCGAATCGTCCCGTTTCACGGCGAATACTACAAGCTTCGTCCGCAGGCCCTCGGCCTCGTAAGGAATCTCATCTACCCTGTGCCGGACCCCGTCTTTCCCTTTTTGGGCGTCCACTTCACGCGCATGATCGGCGGTGGAGTCGAAGCGGGTCCTAATGCGGTGCTAGCGCTCGCGCGCGAAGGTTACCGGAAGTCCGACATGAATGCTCGCGACATCTGGGACGCGTTGAGCTACGGCGGACTCTGGCGATTTCTGCGTACGCACTCCCGCATGTGCGCGGCAGAGATGCGCCGCTCTTTCTCGGCGCGCTCGTTCGGAGATTCACTTCGGAGGCTCGTTCCTGATCTACGCGACGGCGACCTCGAGCCGGGTGGAGCCGGAGTAAGAGCGCAGGCGATGACAAGGGAAGGGCAGCTCGTTCAGGATTTTGCGTTCGCCCGCGGTCCGCGGGTACTGCACGTCATCAACGCCCCGAGTCCCGGCGCGACGGCGTCCCTTGCTATCGCGGACGAGATTGTCCGACTGGTCGGAGCGGCTTGAGCGGAAAGCCAATTGAGAAAAGTATCCATCTGGTTTTCGGGCTAGTCAACCGGAAGTAGTCGGTATAAACTCGTCCAGCTTCAGAGCGCCTCGGAAGAAGTTGTTGCGGGTCTCTCGCCGCACCAGACCGACGCGAGCCGTTGTCCCCCTTCTGACTTGAACACCGAACTTTGCCTCTGCAATTGTTACACAAATCTGTGCAACATCGCCATTCTAACCACACTCAACACCCAAGGGGTGTTAGGAGAAGAAGTGCGCCTATTTGAGGTTCAAGAGTGAAAATCGCCGTAATCGGGGCCGGAAAAATGGGATTGCCTTTGGCCTGCTCCTTCGCCGATCGCGGCGCGGAGGTCATAGCGTGCGACGTAAGTCCAGCGACGGTCCACGCGATCAATGCCGGCAACGCACCATTCGATGAGCCCGGACTGTCAGAGCTGCTTGGTCGAGTAGTGTCAGAAGGACGACTGCGCGCCGCGCTCGACACGCGCGCCGCAGTAAGCGAGAGCGAAGTCTGCGTCGTAATCGTTCCTGTTTCGCTAACCCGGGAAAAAAGCGCAGACTTATCAATCATTGAATCGGCGACGGAAGAAGTCGCGGCGGGACTACACCGGGGCATGATGGTCGTCTTCGAGACCACGGTGCCGGTAGGCCAGACAAGAAAGCTGGGCTCCATTCTTGAAAAGACCGGGTTGCAGGCGGGAATCGACTTCGATCTCGTATTCTCGCCGGAACGAGTCAAGAGTCAGGCGATGTTACGGCTGCTGGCAGTCAATCCGAAGGTTGTTGGCGCTCTAACTCCCGCTGGTGGTAAGCGCGCGGAGCTTTTCTACCGAGAGTACCTGGGCGCACCGGTGACTAACGTTGGATCCCTTGAGGCCGCGGAGTTCGCAAAACTGGCCGGAATGGTGTACCGCGACGTGAACATCGCGCTTGCCAACGAGCTCGCTCACTATTCACAGACGCTTGGGCTGGAATTTGGGCCAATTCGAAGCACTGCGAATACCGACGGAGAAGCCAACCTATTGCTTCCCGGAATTGGTGTGGGCGGACACTGTACGCCGGTATACCCCTACTTCCTTATTCGCGATGCAAGAAACCGCGGCGTTTCAATGACACTTGCCACGAGTGCCAGGGAAATCAACGACTCACAACCTGCACGCGTTTTGGCGCGTGTTGGTTCGTTACGGGGGAAGCGTGTCGTAATTCTCGGATTAGGCTTTCGCCCGCAAGTAAAAGAGACCG
>JANMMF010000334.1:0-12111 GCA_031372985.1 Gemmatimonadota bacterium | reverse complement strand
GAGCCGGAGAGCAAGGTCGTCTATTTCATGTCGCTCGACAACGTGAAGTTCAGGCGGCCGGTGAAGCCGGGAGACCAAATCCGCTTCGAGATCGAGATCGTTCAGATACGCGGAGCTGTGTGCAAGATGCGCGGCGTCGGCATGGTCGAAGGCGAGGTGGTCGCTGAAGCGGACATGGCCGCCATGGTGCGCGACCGATGACTGCGTCGCGGATCCACCCGACCGCAATCATCTCGCCCGACGCGGAGATCGCCCCGGACGTCGAGATCGGTGCGTTTGCGATCGTGGGCGAGGGCTGCTCTGTTGACGCCGGCAGCGTGATCGCACCCCGAGCGACGCTCGAGCGCAACGTCACCGTTGGCCGCTCCGTGAAGGTGGGCATCGGCACTATCCTCGGCGGCGCTCCCCAGGATCTCAAGTACGCAGGTGAGGAGACGTCGGTCGAGATCGGCGACGGTACCGTAGTTCGGGAGTACGTGACTGTCAATCGCGGCACGGCGCATTCGTTCAAGACGACGGTGGGGGAGAACTGCCTGCTCATGTCGTACGTCCACATCGGGCATGATTGCCGCATCGGGAACAGCGTCATTCTTTCGAACGTGGTACAGCTCGCCGGCCACGTCACGATCGAGGACAAGGCAATTATCTCGGGGATGTCTGCCGTGCACCAGTTCACGCGAATCGGCCGTCACAGCTTCATCGGCGGAATGTCACGGGTGTCGAAGGACATCCCACCGTTTCTGAAGGCCGTCGGAAACCCGGTCAAGCTGTACGGGCTGAACACCATCGGCCTCCAGCGGAGCGGGATGGATGAAGAAACGATCCGCGAGCTGAAGCGCGCCTACAGGTTGCTGTTCCGATCCGATCTCAACGTCACCCAGGCAATCGAGCGCGCACACACCGAGATCGAGTCGCTCCCCGAAGTTAAGGAGCTGATCAGATTTGTCGAGGCGAGCGAGCGCGGAGTGGTGATTTGACGAGCGTCCCACGCGTCGGTGTCGTTGGCGCGGGCAGCCTGGGGTTCCACCACATAAGAATTCTGCGCGACCTTCCCGGAATCCGGTTCAGTGGCTTCACGGAAACGAGACCGGAGCGCGCGTCGGAAGTCGAGAAAGAGCTCGGGGTAAAGGCGCACGCTTCACTCGACGATCTGCTGGCCGACTCTGACGCGGTTGTAATCGTGGTGCCGACATCGGCCCATTTTTCCGTTGCGAGCGCGGGCATAGAGAAAGGCAAGCACGTCTTCATTGAGAAGCCGATCACGACGACGCTCGAGGAGGCAGATGCGCTGCTGGAGCTGGCGCGCCAGAAAGGAGTGATCGTCCAGATCGGACACATCGAGCGGTTCAACCGCGCCGTCCGTGCGGCGCTGCCGTACGTAAAAAAACCCAGATTCATCGACAGTGAGCGGTTAGCGCCATTCAGCCCGCGCGGCTCCGACGTCGCGGTCGTCCTCGACCTAATGATCCACGACATCGACCTCCTGCTCACGCTGGTTGGGTCGGGCGCCAAGGAAATATCCGCGGTTGGAGTTCCGGTGCTGACGCCGATGCTCGACATCGCGAACGCGCGCGTGACGTTCACCTCCGGCGCGGTCGCCAACATTACCTCGAGTCGGATCTCGCGTGAGAAAAAGCGAAAGATCCGCATATTCCAGCAGAGCGGGTATCTCTCGCTCGACCTGGCTGCTGGCACTGGAGAATTTTTCCGGCTGAGGTCCGATATCGACCCGCTCGCGCTGCGCTCCGCACCGGCGGACATCACGGCCTTCGTGGACAGGATCAAGCTCGAAGCCCCGGCAGGAGAGCCGTTGAAGCTGGAGCTCGAGAGTTTCGTCGCCGCGCTCAAGGGAGAGGGACCGGTCGTCGTCACCGGGGACGAAGGTCGGCTGGCACTGGGCGTCGCTCTCCGGATAGTAAAGGAGATCGAGCTCACACTTCCTTCCCTGGTCGGCTTCACGCACCATCATGCGTAAGGTGCTGTTCGTCGCTGGAGAGGCCTCCGGCGACCTTCATGCCGCTGGCGTTGCGGCGGCGCTGCGACGGATTCGACCCGAGCTGAGTCTCGCCGCCGTCGGTGGTCCGCGCCTGGCGGAGCAGGGCGTCGAGCTGATTCACCGGGACAGCCAACTCGGCGTGATGGGGTTTCTCGAGGTTCTGAAGCACGTTCCCGGGCACTTCATCCTGCTGCGGAGAATCAGGAAGATGCTCGACCGCGGTGAAATCGCTCTCCTCATTCTGATCGATTATCCCGGCTTCAACATGAAGCTTGCCGCGGCCGCGAAGGGACCAGGCGTGCCCGTCCTGTACTACGTGACGCCGCAGGTGTGGGCGTGGGGCGCCGGTCGAATACCGAAGCTGGCCGAATTCGTGGCAAAGGCGGCGGTGATCCTTCCGTTCGAGGAACCGCTCCTGCGCGGATTCGGCGTCGATGCGACGTTTGTCGGCCATCCGATGCTCGATCGCACCGTGAACATGCCAAGCAAACTGGAGGCGCGTGAAGCCCTCGGGCTTGCCCAGAACACGCCGGTCCTTGCGCTTTTTCCCGGAAGCCGACAGCAGGAGATCGACCGCCATATCGATGCATTCGTCGCCACCGGCCGGGAGCTGCAACGCAGAATCCCTGGCTTGCAGGTCATTGTGAGCGTAGCGCCGACCGTTGCGCTCGACTCGAATCGCTGCCCGTTCCGCCTAGTTCACTCAGCTTCGCTCAGCGTTCTGAGAGCCGCCGACGCCGCACTGTGCAAGAGCGGCACGACTACACTCGAGGCCGCGATCGCGGATTGCCCTCTGGTTGTCGCCTATCGCACCGGGCGGATCTCGTTCGCTCTCGCCAAGAGGCTGGTGAAGGTGCCGCACATCGGACTCGTCAACGTCGTCGCCGGCCGCGAAGTAGCGCGCGAATTCATCCAGGACGATGTCGTTCCCGAGAAAATGGCGGATGCGCTGGCTGAGCTTCTCAAGGGGGAGAGCCCGGTACGCCGGGAGATATTGAGCGGCCTGGCGGAAGTCCGGGCCAAGCTCGGCTCGCCGGGAGCAGCAGACCGAGTGGCGCGAATGGCTAGCGATCTCGTCGGTCCGCGGGGATGAGCGAAGACAAGGAGTCTCTGTCCTGGCGCTCGAAGGCCGTGTTTCTGCTGGGAAGGGGCTTCCTTCAGGTGCTCGCGCGCACATGGCGCATCAGGGTGGTCAATGGTCACCACGTCCGCGATCTACGCCAGGAGCGGCGTAGCTTCATCTTCGCCCTCTGGCACGGACACTTGTTGCCGCTGCTCTGGCATCATCGAGCAGAGGGAGTGCTGGTCCTGATCAGCGAGCATCGCGACGGCGAGCTCGTCGCCCGCGCCGCGGAATCTCTCGGGTATGGTCTGATTCGGGGCTCGTCAACACGCGGAGCGGAACGTGCGCTGATTTCGCTTGTGCGCGAGCTGCAGGCGGGGCACGAAGTGGCCATAACGCCTGATGGTCCGCGCGGCCCCGCCCGGACCTTCGCGTCCGGAGCATTGGTCGCGGCACAGAGATCCGACTCTTTCATCCTGCCGGTGTCGGCGTCAGCGGATCGCGCCTGGAGGCTCCGCAGTTGGGATCGTTTCATGATTCCAAAACCGTTTGCACGCGTCACCGTCGCGTACGGTGCCCCCGCCAAGGTTCACGCGACGACTTCACGCGCCGCTGCCGAGGAAGGTCCCCGCTTCGAGCGGCTGCTGAACGAAGCTGCCGAGATTGCCGGTGGCTGACAGGCGCAGGATGCTCGAGGCGGTGTGGACGGGACGGGGCCGGTCCGCCCGCGCCGCGCGAACGCTGCTCGCACCCGCTGAAGTGCTGTACCGGGCCGTGATCACCGCAAGGGGGAGATTGTACGACTGGGGAGTTTTCCCAGCGGAAGGCTTCTCAGTCCCGGTCCTGAGCATCGGAAATCTCTCCGTCGGGGGTACCGGCAAGACACCGGTCGCGGCGTGGTGTGCGGAACGACTTTCTGCGAAAGGCCTGAAACCGGGAATCGTCCTGCGCGGATACGGCGGCGACGAGACAGTTGTGCATCAACGACTGAACGCAGGTATTCCAGTCATCGCTGCTGCTGACCGTGTTCGCGGAATACGCGAAGCTATTGCTCAGGGAGTCGATGTGGTCGTGCTCGACGATGCGTTTCAGCATCGGAGAGCGGCGCGAGACGCCGACGTCGTCCTCGTCAACGCCGACACCTGGTCGGGAACCCCGAGGCTGCTGCCCGCGGGGCCTTGGCGCGAGCCACTTCGGTCGGCGCGGCGCGCCAATCTGGTGATCATTACCCGCAAGACTGCGGACAGATCGACGGTAGAGGATGTGAGACGCGCCTTGGCCAACGCGGCGCCGCAGGTGCCCGTCGCAGCTGCGCATCTCGCGCCGGGCGAGCTGAGAAGCACCGCTACCGGACAAACTTTGCCTCTCCGCGTATTGCAGGGCGCCGACCTTGTTGCGATCGCGGCGATCGCGCATCCGGATTCCTTTTTCAGGCAGCTCACCGACCTCGGCGCTGTCGTCCGACCGCAAAGCTTTCCCGACCATCACGCGTTCACGCGTGAGGAAGCGCGTGATCTGGCAGCCCGTGCGAGCAACTCGGATTTTGTCGTTTGCACTCTCAAGGACGCCGTGAAACTGGAGTCCCTGTGGCCTGACGAAGCGGGGTCATTATGGTATGTTTCACAGCGCTTGCGAATCGAGGATGGACAGGAGCACATCGAGCGCCTCCTCGACGATTTGGTGCCGCGAACGCGCTAACCAAGGACCCCTGACACAAGACCCGACAACTCGAACTCATGGCCACTGACTATAGAATTCCTGCCCATAAGCTGGTTCGCCCTGACAAGGACAGTTTTCTCGACGAGGAGAATCCATTCGAGGCGATGATGTCGCGGTTCGACAAGGCCGCCGAGCTCCTCGATCTGGAGCCGGGTTTGTACAAGGTTCTCCGCCAGGCCGAAAAGCAGGTCATCGTGTCGATCCCCGTGATGAGGGACAGCGGTGAGGTTGATGTGTTCGAGGGCTACCGTGTTCTCTACAATACGTCACGTGGCCCGGCCAAGGGCGGCATCAGGTTCGATCTGAACGTGACGCTCGAAGAGGTGAAGTCGCTCGCCGCGTGGATGACATGGAAATGCGCGGTGGTGAACATCCCGTTCGGCGGAGCTAAGGGCGGCGTCCGGTGCGATCCGCTGGCGATGAGCGGGGCGGAGCTCGAGAAGCTCACGCGGCGCTATACCTCTGGAATCATCAACATGCTGGGACCGGACTCCGACGTCCCCGCTCCCGACGTGAACACGAATGAGCGCGTGATGGCGTGGATCATGGACACCTACTCGATGCATGTCGGCCACACGGTAACGGCCGTCGTCACCGGCAAGCCGGTGGAACTGGGCGGCTCGCTGGGCCGGCGCGAGGCGACGGGCCGAGGCTGCATGATCGTCACGAAGGAGGCACTGCAGCACCTCGGGAAGCCGGTGAAGGGAACCACCGTGGCGGTGCAGGGATTCGGGAACGTCGGCTCGGTCGCCGCGCAGCTCCTCGCCCGCGAAGGTTGCAAGATCGTGGGGATCGGCGACAGGTCCGTATCTCTCTACAACAAGAACGGGATCGACATTGACGATGCGATCGCGTACGTCAAGAAGCACAAAAATCTCGAAGGCTACAACAAGGGCGACCTCATATCGGGCGCCGAGCTGTTGACGCTCGATGTCGACGTGCTGCTGCCGGCCGCGCTGGAGAACGTCATCACGACGCGGAATGCGGGCGACATCAAGGCGCGCATCATCTGCGAGGGAGCCAATGGCCCGACGACCGCAGCGGCTGATTCCATTCTCGACGAGAACGGCGTGTTCGTGATTCCCGACATCCTTGCCAACGCCGGCGGTGTCACGGTTTCGTACTTCGAGTGGGTGCAGGACCGCGGCGGCTACTTCTGGCCGGAGGATCTCGTCAACGAACGACTCGAGACCATTATGAAGCGGAGCTTTCACGATGTCCTCGACCTCTCGCGCCAGAGCCGCGTGAACCTGCGCACTGCCGCCTACATGCTCGCCATCAGCAGAGTCGCCAGCGTTCACAGACTTCGCGGCATCTACGCGTAGATGCGGCTGGTCGTCGCGGTCGTGGGCAAGGCGCGCAATCCCGCGCTGGGCGAGGCGATCCGGGACTACGAGAAACGAGCGGCGCGGTACTGGCCGCTCGACGTGCATGAAGTGCGTGAGGAGCGCGCTGCCGGGATATCGGTGGACAAGGTGAGGGAGCGGGAAGGACAGCGCCTTGCCGACAAGGTTCCCGAGCGCGCGCAGACGGTCGCGTGCGAGATCGGGGGCCGCACTCTCGACTCCGCACAATTCGCGGAATTCCTCCAGACCGCGCGCGAGCAGGATCGAGACCTCGCGTTCCTGATCGGCGGTGCATTCGGGCTGCCGAGTGATTTGACCGCCCGGTCGTCGGTCAGGCTGTCGCTGGCGCCGTGGACTCTTCCCCACGAGATCGCGCGGCTCGTCCTCGCCGAGCAGATCTACCGTGCCGGCACGATCGTGCGTGGCGAGCCGTACCACAAGTGAACACGATCGAGACGCCCGCCATGATGCAATTCAAGGCACAGGAAGCGGACTGGTTCGAGGAGTGGTTCGGCGAAGACTATCTGCGCATCTACCAGCACCGCGACGAATCGGAAGCGGAGAGGGCGATCGATCTGATCGCGACCCACGTTCCCGGCCCGGAGATTCAAACCGTCCTCGATCTCGCCTGTGGAGCCGGGCGTCACTCCAAGGCTCTGTGCGAGCGCTGGTGGACGGTGGGACTCGACCTCTCGGCTTCGCTTCTTCGGGTAGCCCGACGCGAGGCGCCGGACGCCCCCTACGTGCGGGCGGACATGCGCGAGCTGCCGTTCGCGGACGAGAGCTTCGATCTCGTCGTCAATCTCTTTACCAGCTTTGGATACTTCGAGGACGA
Organism: Gemmatimonadota bacterium; assembly: GCA_031372985.1. Lineage (GTDB taxonomy): Bacteria > Gemmatimonadota > Gemmatimonadetes > Gemmatimonadales > Gemmatimonadaceae > UBA4720. Next base: position 5,152 of record JANMMF010000334.1, on the reverse strand, counting down.
CCGCGAGCACGCGCGCGTCCTCGCACGCGTCAGGGACTCGCTGAAACCGGGTGGCACGTTCGTGATCGACTTCCTGAACGCGAGTCAGGTTCGGCGGAATCTCGTTCCGTACGACGTGCGTGTGGAGAATGGAATCACGATCGAGCAAAGCCGCATCATCAGTCCCGACAACCGATTCGTGGAAAAGACCATTCTGCTGAGGGAGCGCGGGCGCGATTACGTCGAGCGCGTTCGACTGTTGTCGGCGGGGGACCTCGAGCGAATGCTGGCGGCGGCGGGCTTCGAGGTGGCGCACTGTTTCGGCGACTATAGCGGCACCGGCTGGTCGGAGAATTCACCGCGCACTATTCTGTTCGCGAGCCGCAAATGAATCCTCGGGTCGTCACGCAGCCGTTGACCGGGAATCCGCTCGCCGCCGCGGCGATCGCGGGCAACGCTCCGCCGGGATGGTACGAGCTGCAGCCGCGCGACTCCACCGCCTGGCGTAAGCGTCTCGAGGCAGTGCGAACCGGGGTCGCTGGCGACTGGCTCGCCAGACTCGCGCCCGCGATCGAAGCGACCGGCAATGCGAAGGCGCGATTGGATTCCGTCGCGGCCGGCAGAGGGGTAGTTGTCACTACCGGACAACAGCCAGGACTCTTTGGTGGCCCGATCTACACTCTGTCGAAGGCGTTGAGCGCGCTTGCACTGGCGAATTCGCTGCAGGAGGCGACGGGTATTCCGGTCGCACCCGTTTTCTGGGCGGCTACAGACGACACCGATTTCAAAGAGGCTAGCAGCACTATCATCGCTGTGCCGGGTGGCGCGCAGCTGCTGCGCATAGATCACTCGCAGCCTCTCGGGCGTCCAATGTCGGCCATGCCGCTCGGAGATGTGTCGACAGAGCTGGAGGCGCTGGCGCGTGCAACCGGATCGACGCTGGATCGCACGCCGGTCGAGCTACTGGAGAGGTTTTACCCGTCGGGAGCAACGGTCGGATCCGCCTACGTTGGATTCCTCCGGGCTCTCTTCGCGCCGCTCGGAATCGCGGTCATCGACGCTTCGCATTCAGCAACGCGTGCCGCTGCCAGGCCGGTCTTGAACGCTGCCTTGGAGAGGGCAGATCAGATCGCGACTGCGGTGACGGAGCGCAATCGCGAGATCGAGGCGGCAGGCTTCACTCCCCAGGTTCAGGATGTGTCCGGTCTCTCGCTGGTGTTCAACGCTGCGTCAGGCGGCCGAAAGCGCGTGCCGATCAAGGCAGCGGGCAAACACACAGACTCGGAAGATCTCGGGCCCAATGTACTGCTGCGCCCAATCGTCGAGCGTGCGATCCTTCCCACGGCGACTTACATCGGTGGCCCTGCCGAGATCGCCTACTTCGCGCAGATCCTGCCCATCGCTGACGTGCTCGGAGTAGCTCGGCCGTCGATCGTCCCCCGGTGGTCGTGCACGATCATAGAGCCGCACGTTGAGAAAATTCTTGAGAAGCTTCAACTGCTTCCCGAGGACCTGCGCGATCCGCACGAAGCCGAAGCTCGCGTCGCGCGGTCCCGGCTGCCAAAGCGTGTACTCGAAGAATTGAGCTCGACGCGAGTAGTGGTCGACGAGCGGCTGGACGCTCTGAGCAATGCCGTCGTGGAGGAGCGCGCCCCGATTGCGCCGGCGGTGACCGAGGGCCTGCGGGCAAACCTGACGCGTCGACTCGACCGGTTCGAGCGACGCCTCATCGCGGCCGCAAAGAAGCTCCATGCGGATATCATGCAGGAGATCGGGACTGCGCGTGGCTCATTGTATCCGCTCGGCAAGCCCCAGGAGCGGGGCCTTAATTTTGTGCAGCTCCTGGCACGGTACGGACCGAGATTGAGAGACGACATGCTGTCCGGAGCGCGGCATCACGCTGAGCAGCTCCTCGGCGGAGCCAAGCCGTCCCGCTTGCTCGAGGAAGCCGGCACCGTGCGAGGGCACACGTGACCGACGGAGACAAGCCGAAGGAACAGCCGGAACCCGGGAAAGGAGGACAGGAGCCGGAGGAAAAAGACCGAACGCTCCCAGAGTTTCCCGCCCCGCAAGCCGATGAAGTAACCGAGGCGGCGCCGCCCATTGAGCGGCGCGCGGCGACGCGCACGACCGCTCGTCCGATCGATCGATCGAAGGGCGCTGCGCTTCTCGTCGGCACCGGAATACTGCTTAGTCGCCTCGCCGGACTGATTCGGCAAACGATGATGGCACGTTACCTTGGGGCCGACTTCGCCGCTGACGCGTTCAACGCCGCGTTTCGGATTCCGAACATGCTTCAGAATCTTTTCGGCGAAGGGGTTCTGTCAGCGTCGTTCATTCCCGAGTACTCCGGACACCTCGGACGCCGCGACGAAAAGGAAGCGAACCGGCTCGCTGGTGCGGTGGCCGGAATGCTCGCGCTGATCGCGTCGATCATCGTGCTGCTTGGCGTTGTCGCGGCACCCTGGCTCGTTGCCGTCATTGCCAATGGATTCACGGGTGAGAAGCGCGAGCTGACCGTGCAGCTCACCAGAATTCTCTTTCCGGGCGCCGGGCTCCTCGTGTTCTCAGCATGGTGCCTCGGAATCCTGAACAGCCATCGCCGGTTCTTCATGTCGTACACCGCACCAGTGATCTGGAATGCGGCGATGATCGCAACGCTGATCTTCTTCCACAGCGGACACACCCAGGCGGAGCTGGCCATTTATCTCGCGGTCGGCTCGGTGGTGGGCAGCGCGCTCCAGTTCGCCATTCAACTTCCGCTCGTGCTCAAGCTTGCGCGCGGCGTGAGACCGCGCCTCGACATCGCGGGCGAGAGTATCCGCAGAGTATTTCGTAACTTCGTCCCGGCGTTCGTGGGAAGAGGGGTTGTTCAGATCAGCGCGTACGTTGATGCCTGGCTCGCCAGCTACCTGGGGAACGGCGCTGTCTCCTCGTTCACCTACGCGCAGGCAATTTATGTTCTTCCCATCAGTCTCTTCGGGATGGCGATCTCCGCGGCCGAGTTGCCGGCGATGTCGCGAGCAGTTGGAACGACGGCGGAAATTGGTGCGTACCTCAGAGGGCGCCTGAGCGACGGACTCGATCGCATCGCTTACTTCGTCGTTCCGAGCGCGGTCGCGCTGTTTGCGCTTGGCGACCTTATCGTGCTCCTCCTGTTCCAGAGCGGGCGCTTCCACCGGGGCAACACGATCTGGGTTTGGCAAATACTGATGGGTTCCTCCGTCGGCCTTCTCGCGTCGACGATGGGCCGGCTGTACTCGTCCACGTTCTACGCGATGAGGGACACGAGAACACCGCTCCGGTACGCGATCGTGCGCGTGGTACTTACTACCGGCCTGGGGTATCTCTTCGCGCTCGTTCTCCCTCCAATGCTGGGCCTTGACCGCAAGCTCGGAGCAGTGGGACTCACGGCGTCAGCTGGTCTGGCGGGATGGGTCGAGTTCTATCTGTTGCGACGCCAGCTGGATAAACAAATCGGACGGACGCGACTGGTTCCTTCCCGTATGGCGCGTCTGTGGGGCGCTGCTATAGTAGGGGGCATGATTCCGTGGGCGTACAAGCTCTGGGTGGATCGGGGCGCCGCCCCGATTTTCTCAGCGCACGTGACGGCGGTGCATTCAAAGCTGATGGCGTTGGTCCTGCTCGCGCTCTTTGGCCTGACGTATCTCGCAATGACTGCGGCGTTCGGAATTCCAGAGGCGAGAAACGTGATTGATCGTGGCAAGAGGCTCATCAAGCTGGTGTTGCGCACGGGGTGAACTCGCTTTCCGGCGCGTGGTATAATTACACATGCTGCCCGTTCCCGATGCCATCGCCGTCAAGCTTCCGCACCTGCCCGAGGGGCCGGGTGTGTACATATGGAAGGCCAGGGACGGAACTACGCTTTACGTGGGCAAAGCGAAACGACTGCGCTCGCGCGTCCGCAGCTACTTCGCCAACGACCAGCTCGAGAACCCGAAGACACGCCATCTGGTTGGCCTCGTCGCCGACCTGGAGACGATCGTCGTTCCGACCGAGGCCCACGCTCTGATCCTCGAAGCGAACCTGATCAAGGAGTATCGGCCGCGGTTCAACATCGCGCTGCGCGACGACAAGTCCTATCCCTACATCAAGGTCACGGTTCAGGAGCCGTTCCCGCGCGTCTCGGTAACTCGCCGCATCGAAGACGATGGCGCCAGATATTTCGGACCGTATACCGACGTCGGAGCCATGCGCCGCGCACTCAACGTGGTAAAGCGAATCTTCACGGTGCGGAGCTGCAACTACGACATGCCCGCTCAGATGCCCGAGCGGCCGTGCCTCGACTACTACATCAAGCGCTGCAAGGCGCCGTGCATCCTGGCCCAGTCGCAGCACGACTACCGGTTGATGATCGACGAGGTGGTCCTGTTTCTCTCCGGGCGTCCGGATGAGGTCGTGCGGAGAGTGAAGGAACGGATGGACCTTGCGTCGGAGCAGCTCGACTTCGAGCGGGCGGCCGAGCTGCGCGATGCGCTTCACCACCTCGAGCAAATGGAAGAGCCGACTGTAGTGCTCGAGGTCGAAGGAGGCGATCGCGACGTCATCGGCTACGCGCGTGACGGTGACGACGCCTGCGTCACGGTCCTTCGAATCAGGGCGGGAAAGCTGCTGTCGCGCGAACAGCGATTCCTCGAGAACATCGACGGAGAGGAGGACGCGGACGTCATGACGATGTTCATGGCGGGCAGCTACGTCGGCATGCAGGACAAGGCGCGTCAGGTGCTCCTGCCGTTCGATTTTCCGGATCGTGAGCTGATCGAACAGTCGCTTCCCGACAGCAAGATTCTCATTCCACAGAGGGGACCACGACGCGACCTGATCGCCCTGGCGGAGCAGAACGCCCGGCACCTCCTGGAGGAGCTCAAGCTTTCATCGATGGAGGCCGACGAGCGCGCGGGGGACCCAGTCTACGAGCTCGGCAGGGAACTGGGCCTCCAGCGGCTCCCACGCTCGCTTGTCTGCTTCGACATCTCGACGACCCAGGGGACTGATACGGTTGGCTCCTGCGTCTGGTTCGAGAACGGGCGCGCCAAGCGCGGCGAGTACCGGAAGTTCAAGGTGAAGACCGTCGAGGGGACCGACGATTTCGCCTCGATGGAGGAGGTAGTACGGCGGTACTACGACCGGAGGATCAAGGACGAGAAGCCGC
>JANMMF010000330.1:0-1551 GCA_031372985.1 Gemmatimonadota bacterium | reverse complement strand
ACGGACAGGGAGAGATTCGAACTCTCGATACCGGGTTCACCGGTATGCCGGTTTTCGAGACCGGTGCCTTCAACCACTCGGCCACCTGTCCTGCAGCCTCGCAACTTATTCGGGGAGAGGGGGTTGTTCAACCCGCGCCCGCGGGTTCAGACTCGACCGGCTATCGACCGGCTGCCGCTTCTCGCTGATCACGGAAGAAATCTTCCAGCAGCCGCGCGCATTCTTCCGCGAGCACTCCGGCCCGGACCTCTGGTCGGTGATTCAGACGCGGATGACGGAGGAGATCGCCGACCGAGCCGGCCATTCCGGCTTTCTCATCCCACGCGCCGAAGACCACACGCTTCATTCGAGCAAGGACGATCGCACCCGCGCACATCGCGCATGGCTCCAGTGTCACATAGAGCGTGCAGTCATCCAACCGCCAGCGATCGAGCTTTGACGACGCTTCACGGATCGCCAGCAGCTCGGCGTGAGCGGTAGGATCCTGATCGCGCACCGTGCGATTCGTTGCTCCGGCGATGATTGCCCCGTCGCGAACTACGACTGCACCGATGGGAACTTCGTTGCGCTTCGCCGCGTCCCGGGCGAGGTCGAGAGCGTTCCGGATGTACTGCTCGTCGGCGGCAGTGGATTGGGCCCCGACGCCGAGCATTTGTGCGCCCTGGACGTTATCTCCCTGCAAGCGCGGGCTCGCTCGCCTTTCTGAAAGTCAGCTCGCCCTTGGGATCCTTGTCCACGACAATGTGGTCTCCCTCGCCGAACTTGCCCTCGAGAACCGCAAGGGCAAGCGGATTCTGCAGGAGGCGTTGAATCGCCCTCTTGAGCGGCCGCGCGCCGAAAGCGGGGTCGTATCCTTCGGTGGCAAGCACCTCGCGTGCTTCGGGGGTGAGCTGCAGCGACAGCTTTCTGTCCGAGAGCAGCCGCTCCAGTTTCTTGAGCTGCAGATCGATGATGTGCTCGATCTCGGCCTTGCCGAGTGGGCGGAAGATGATGATGTCGTCGACGCGGTTGAGAAACTCGGGCCGGAAGTGCTGCCTGAGCGCGTTCGTTACCTGCGCTTCGACGACTGCCCTGTCGTCCCCCGTATGCTCGAGAATGTAGCTGCTCCCGATGTTCGAGGTCATGATGATGACTGTGTTCCGAAAGTCGACCGTGCGACCCTGCGAATCGGTGAGCCGGCCGTCGTCCAGAATCTGGAGCAGGATGTTGAACACATCGGGATGCGCCTTCTCGATCTCGTCAAACAGCACAACCGAGTACGGCCGACGGCGAACTGCTTCCGTGAGCTGGCCTCCCTCCTCGAATCCCACGTAACCCGGAGGCGCGCCGATCATGCGAGCGACGGCGTGCTTCTCCATGTACTCCGACATGTCGATGCGCACCATCGCCTGCTCGTTGTCGAACAGGAACTCGGCGAGAGCACGCGCGGTTTCGGTTTTCCCTACGCCGGTCGGACCCAGGAAGATGAAGGACCCGATCGGCCTGTTGGGGTCCTGAAGCCCGGCGCGTGATCGGCGCACCGCGTTGGCAACCGCCGTGACTGCTTCTTCC
>JANMMF010000286.1:0-4554 GCA_031372985.1 Gemmatimonadota bacterium | reverse complement strand
GCGCGCGTTGCCGGCAACGGCCAAGGCGCCCGTGATGACGCGCCTCACATCGAGCACTGGCGTCGTTCTCGTGATTGGGCTGACGTCGAAAACGCGGTCGCTCGTTGAGGAGCGCACCTTTGCGGACTGGACCCTCAAGCCGAGACTGTTGGCGGTGCGAGGGGTAGCGCGTGTGTCGGTCTTTGGCGGCGAAGTACGCCAGCTTCAGATTCAGCTCGACCCCCTTCGGCTGCGCGCACTCGGCCTGAGCATCGGTGACATCGCCGCGGCAGCGGCGAGCGTCACCGGTGTCCGTGGCGCTGGCGCAATTGATAACGTGAACCAGCGGATCGTCGTACGCACCGAAGCGCAGCTCGCCACCACTGCGCTTCTCTCGCAAAGCGTCATTCGACCGGGTAACGGCGCGGTGCTCCGCTTGAGCGACGTCGCGCGCGTGGTCGAGGGGGCGGAACCGCGCATCGGAGCCGCTTCGATCGAAGGCGCGCCCGCCGTCATCATGAACGTCGACGCACAGCTCGGCAGCAACATACGCGATGTCTCCGCAGCGGTGGAGCAGGCGCTCGGCGATATGCGACCGACGATCACGGCTGAGGGGTACATGCTTCATCCTGCGCTCTTCCGTCCGGCGACGTTCGTCGACGTCGCGCTGAGCAACATCACCCATTCGCTTCTCCTGGGCGGAATCCTCGTGATCGTGGTGCTGTTTTTGTTTCTGGCGGACTTCGGCGCGGCGGCCGTGTCACTCACGGCGATTCCGCTCTCGCTTCTCACGGCGATTATCATCTTGAATCGGTTCGGATTGTCCGTGTCGACGATGAGCCTGGCGGGACTTGCGATCGCGATCGGCGAAGTCGTGGATGACGCGATCATCGATGTCGAGAACATCGCGCGGCGTTTGAGGGAAAACCGGTCGCTCGGGACTCCGCGTCCTGCGGCGCAGGTGGTGATCGACGCATCGCTCGAGGTGAGGACCAGCGTCGTTTACGCCACGTTTATCGTCGCAATTGTCTTCCTCCCAGTCATCATGCTAAGCGGTGTCCAGGGTGCGCTGTTTCGCCCACTTGGACTGGCTTACATCTTCGCAATCATGGCCTCGCTTGGCGTCGCGCTCTCCGTGACGCCAGCTCTGACATTCGTGCTTCTTGCGCGGCGCGCGCAGCACGCGGGGGAATCACGATTTCTGACGCGGCTCAAATCAGAATACACACGTCGGCTCAGGGGATTGCAGAAACATTCGGGAATAGTGATGCTGGGCACTGGCGCACTCATCGTTGTGGCTCTAGGGATGATCCCCTTGTTCGGCGCGACATTCCTCCCCGACTTCAACGAGGGGCATTACATCGTGCACATGTCCGCCGTGCCGGGCACTTCCCTCGACGAGTCGCTGCGTCTCGGCCGGGTCGCCACGTCTGTCATGCGTTCCGACCCCCGCGTGCGCTCCGTCGCACAGCGCGTGGGTCGCGCCGAGTTAGCCGAGGACACATTCGGAACACACTACAGCGAATTCGAAGTTGATCTCGTTCCTCTCTCTGGGGAAGACGCGGAATCGCTGCAAGCGGATTTGCGGCGCAAGCTCGCCACCATTCCGGGGGTCGTCTTCGCCTTAAAGCCATTTCTCACCGAGCGGATCGAAGAGACAATCTCCGGGAGTACGGCACCCCTGACGATAAAACTTTTCGGCAGCGATCTGGACAGTCTTGACGTTGCCTCGCGCGTGGTTGGAGCCGTAGTGCGCGCCATCCCGGGGGCCAGCAGCTTACAGTTGGGTGCGCCAGCCGTCGCGCCTGAAGCGACCGTTCGATTTCAGCCAGGTGCACTCACTGCCCTGGGCGTTCCGGCCGGCGATGCGCTCACGGCTGTCGAGACAGCCACGACGGGAACCACCGTCAGCCAGGTATTCGAGGGCAATCGCTCCACTGATGTAGTCGTGCTCCTCAATCACGCCCAGCTGACGCGCCCCGAGGATCTGGCAGCCGTCCCACTCAGCGGAATCAATGGGCGGCTCGTGATGCTCGGACAGGTCGCAACGATCGCGCGCACATCCGGCCGCTATTCCATCTCACACGAAGGCGCGCGGCGCGTGCAGCTCGTGACCTCAGATGTCGCGGGGCGCGACGTCGCGTCGTTCACTCAAGCGGTCGAAAACCGCCTCGCCAGCGCGCGATTACCGCGCGGGGTATACGCTGAAATCGCGGGTACCGCAACGGCACAAAAGGCCGCGCAGCGCGAGTTGCTTCTCCGTAGTCTCCTCGCCGCTGCGGGGATCGCCATATTCCTATGGATGGCGTTCGCCAACACGCGCCGGATGCTGCTGGTGCTGGCGAACCTGCCATTCGCACTCGTGGGTGGTATCTTCGCTGTTTTTGCAACAGGCGGCGTGCTGTCACTGGGTTCGCTCGTCGGCTTCGTAACGCTTTTCGGTATCTCGACACGTAACGCAATCATGCTCATCTCGCACTATGATCATCTTGTGCGTATGGAGGGAGCGCCTTGGGGAATCGAAACGGCGATCCGGGGCGCGGCAGAGCGACTGGGACCCGTGACAATGACGGCCGCGGTGACTGCGCTCGGCCTCTTGCCGCTCGCGATCGGTAGCGGCGCACCCGGGCGCGAAATCGAAGGGCCGCTTGCTGTAGTGATTTTGGGAGGGCTCGTGACGTCGACTGCACTTACGCTGCTTGTGCTGCCGACGCTCTCACTCAAATTCGGGCGGTTTGGGAGCGCGGGTGAGGATTAGCCCAACGGGCGTGTGGAATGAATCGAGCATCTTCCCGCTGAGGACCTTGTGAGTTCTCATGATGAAACGCCGACAGGGCCCCTCGAGCATCTACGTCTGCTTCAAGTGGGCTGGGTGTTCCTTCGGATCGGGTCAGTTGCGTTCGGCGGCCTGGGCGCGGCGCTGGCGCTCATTCAGCGCGAATTCGTCGAGCGACGTCGCGTGCTGACCGCAGCCGACGTGACCGAGGCGCTCACGTACACGAAGCTCCTGCCCGGCTCGACGGTGGTGCAGGTAGTTTCATACCTCGGATTCCGACTGCATGGGTGGACCGGATCGGCGCTGGCGACAGTTGCGTTCCTCGTCCCGTCTGTGCTTGCGATGCTCGCCCTGGCGGCGCTGTACGTCTCCGCAGCTAGTTTGCCGGGAATCGCTCCAGCAATGAACGGCCTCACCGCAGCCGTGGCTGGAGTCCTAATGGCGACCACGGTGCGAATCGGCAAGGCCAACATCGGGGACGCCCTCACACTCGCGCTCGCGGTCGCAGCGTTCGGCGCCGTGGTGTTTTTGGGGATCAACGCGGCGCTCGTCGTCATAGCGGCCGGAGCAATCGGCATCGTGTTTCTCTCTGGACCGCCTGCCGCTGCTGACGGCACGCGAGTCGGAAGTCGATGATACTAACCCAGCTCTTCTGGCGCTTCGTGGTCGTGAGCCTCCTCGCGTTCGGCGGTGGGCAGGCAGCACTTCCTCTGGTCGAGCGATTGGCGGTCGCCGAGGCCGGTTGGGTGAGTCCAGCAGATTTCTCCGCGGCAGTCGCATTCGGGTACATCACGCCGGGACCTGTCTTGATCACAGCAACTTTCATCGGCTACCGCACTGCTGGCTTCCTTGGCGCACTGTCCGCGACCATTGGAGTATTTGTCGCACCATGGTTGCTGGCGACGCTCGCTGCATGGCAGGTTCGGCGGTGGCTTACGCGACCGTGGCTCAAAGGCTTCGGTCGTGGTGCAGCTCCGGCTGTAGTCGGGCTGCTTGGCGTCACGGTACTGCACCTGGTGCAGAGCAGTGCGACCCACTGGATCTTTTTCGGCGTCGCAATCGGCGCCGCCGTGCTCACTCTTCGCACGAAATTACATCCAGCGCTCATCCTCGTCGGAGGCACTTTCGCGGGCGCTCTCGCTGGTCTTGCTTCCCTCTAACGCGGAAGGAAGAGCAGCTGACACGCCTCTTCCGTGATCGCATCGGAAGTTCTCGCTCGACGGTCACGAGACTCGACGCGATCCGAGGCAGGCCTGCTGCTTTGGAGCAGGTGTCAGTTCGGGTGTCAGTTGGATGCGGACATTCGCGGACGACGGCTAAGGCTGCACAGGACATTTTGCGGTCCGTCAGAGTGAAATGCGGACATCTTGTCCTACCTTAGCTTCTAGCTTCCGCGCCTGATAAGCGTGAGGTCGGTAGTTCAACTCTACCCAGGCCCATCGAAAGCGAACGTGATCCGATCCCGCAACCCGAGGAACACGAAAGTCCGACTAGCGCTTGGCTAAGTCGGGCTTCTAGTGAGCCATGTCGTGTGCCGAAGGCACACGACCCGCGATCAGGCCTTGTCCGAGCGAAAGTTGACGGTGCCGTTGGTCCCCGAGAACACAACCCGGATCGTCCACAAGCCGGTGGTGCCTGCCGTGGTGACGAATGTTCCATTCGCGGTCAGCGAGCGCGAGTAGACTTGCGTTCCACTCGCATCCAGAATTACAAGCGTGGCCGAGCCAGCCGAGATCGAGGCCGACTGGTTGACGGTGGCCATCGTCCCGGTGTTTCGCCAAGTGTAGTTGAGCGTCGAG